>CAZCIX010000056.1:0-11687 GCA_964498835.1 uncultured Burkholderiaceae bacterium
AAATCCAGTGTACATCTTTGGTGTACCGTGAGTTCGAATCTCACCCTTTCCGCCAAAAATTCAGTAGTCACGGTATAAAAAAACGCTCCTTAATCGGGGCGTTTTTTATAAGCCAAGTTCGCTATGCGAACCGAGTCGCACGAGCCGCAAGGTTTCAGCGCCTGGTTTTTGGTAGATCAACACCAAGTCGGGTTTGATGTGGCAATCCCGATGGTCTTTCCATTCGCCGGTCAGCATGTGATCACAGTAACGCGGTTCAAGTAATTGATCGTTTGCCAGCCTATCTACCAGAGGGAACAAGTCAGCGTCTAGCGTTGCCCTGTGTTGGCCTTTTGACTCACGCTTGTAGTCGCGCTTGAACTGCGTTGTCCATTCAATCTTCCGCATTGAGTGCTGCTTTTAGGTCAGCGATGCTGTTGACTTGTGGCAAATTGCCGGCGCGGGCCTCTTTCATGGCAGCAATGGTGGTGGCATTGGGAATCAATGGATCGAAAGGTAACGCGTGTTCACGCGCCACCTTCGTCAGAAGCAGTCTTACAGCATCAGACACGGTAAGTCCCATAGCGGCCAATACGGCAGCGGCCTCCTCTTTGATGGCCCCGTCGATGCGGGTCTGTACAAGCTGGTTTGCAGCCATGGCCGTTTCTCCTTGTGTTAGATTGAATTACATTGTAATTCAAAAATTCAATCTGGATGTTGATACAAGCCGCCGACACCAGAATTGTAGAGTGTCCATTGCACCTTTATCGAAGGCCACCATACGGCGTAATGCGCTTTGCTTATTGATGCCCTACTTAATTACTTAGCAAATTTTTATGAAGTTTCGTCTTTAGGATTGCGTGACAGCAAATGCGTCAGCATAGTCTGCGGCTTGTCGCCATCGAATAAGACGGCGGCGACTGCGTTGGTGATGGGCATTTCTACACCTAGTTTGTTGGCTAGGGCGCGGACGACTTGGGCGCACGGGACGCCTTCTGCGACGTGTCCAAGTTCTGCGACAATGGAGGAGAGGGTTTTGCCTTGTGCTAGGGCGAGTCCTACGGTGCGGTTGCGGGATAAATTGCCAGTGCTGGTGAGGATTAAATCGCCGATGCCGGTTAATCCCATAAATGTTTCAGTACGACCACCCAATACACTGCCCAAGCGCGTAATTTCTGCCAAACCACGGGTAATAAGAGCTGCACGTGCATTCAAGCCTAGTTGTAAACCATCAGCGATACCCGTCGCAATAGCGAGGATGTTTTTCACCGCACCGCCAACTTCGACACCAACGACATCATCAGTGGAGTAGATACGGATATTGTCGCCATGCAATGCCGTTACAACTGCATCACGTAGAGAGGTGGAGTGAGAGGCAATCGTCAAAGCGCATGGCAAGCCACGTGCGACTTCTTGTGCGAAAGATGGGCCGGATAAGACGCCGCAGGGAATTTTTTCACCAAAAATATTGTGCACAATTTGGTGCGGCAGCAAGTGGCTGTCTTTTTCAAATCCTTTGCACAACCAAATAATGTTGGCAATTGGGTAAGGTTGGATTTGTTCTAATAGTTGACGTAGTCCAGCTACCGGTGACGCGATAATAAGTAGTGATTGTTGTTCATGCGAATTCGTATTTGTCACATGAAGCATTGCCTCATCAAAATTGGCACTCAAACGTAGCGTTTTCGGTAAGGCAAAACCAGGGAGATAAAGCGTGTTTTCTTGTTGTTCTTTCGCCTGCTCCATGGCATCGGCATTACGGCCCCACAATACGACTTGATGGCGATTGGCAAGGGTGATGGCTAAAGCAGTGCCCCACGCGCCGGCACCTAGTATTGTGATATTCATTCGCCCCACACTTCAGTGCGTTTGATATAGCCACTTTGGCCATCAATATGTTGTACTTTTAGCCAGCCTGATGCGGCCGGTTCAGTCAATTCAAGTAATACATTCTTGTTGGCGCTAAATACAATGTTGGCACTATCATTCGGGTTGCTGCGAATCTTGGCATTGGGAACTGTCACGATCACATTACGTTTTGAACTCAATACTTTGGATTCAATCCAAAACATGTCGCCGTTGAAATCGCGCACTTTATTCCACTCGCCATACGTGAGGATGACTTCGACGGGCATGCCGCGCGGTGCAATAAAAACCTTGCCGGCCTTGTATGACGGTGCGTCATACAAAATAGCTGGACCACTCGCAACGGATTTGAAATCAAAGGCATGGCTTGAGCCAGTTACGACGAATAAACTAAAAAGTGAACCAAAGAACGCGATTGGAAGGCGAAATGTCATTCGGTTTAATGTGTCATGGTTGAGGAAACGTTTTGTTGTGCATCTGATTTGGAAGCGGTTTCCCTTTCGGCTTCCAGACGTTGTTGGTAGAACACTTCAAAATTAATTTCAGCCAAATGCACTGGTGGGAATCCGGAGCGCGTGATCGCATCTGCAATGTTGGCGCGCAAATATGGATACAAAATGTTAGGGCAGCCTATGCCTAGCAAAGGATCAAGTTGTTCTGCTGGAATGTTGCGTGCTTCAAAAATACCGGCTTGTTTACCTTCAACGAGAAAAGCTACTTTTTCTTTGATTTTTGCTGTTACGGTAATTGTTACTGTTGATTCAAAAATCCCTTCATCCAACATTTCAGCGCCAACGGCGACAGAGACTTCGACTGAAGGAGCCTCTTGTTCTAAAAATATACTGGGTGAATTGGGTTGTTCTAAAGACAAATCTTTGAGATAGACGCGTTGAATTTGGAATATGGGTTGTAAATTTTCGTCAGACATGAATTGCTTTCTTCGATTAAGGTAAAAGTAATAGGCAATGGGAAATGCTAAGAGTGTTGATTAAGGATGATAATTCAAATAATCAAGGTAATTCAGAAATTAAAATCACAAATTTATTCTGCATTTAAGAGCGTATCCAGTTGGCCGACACGATTTAATGCAGATAAGTCGTCATAGCCACCAACATGCGTGCCCCCGATATAAATTTGCGGTACGGTGCGGCGTCCGGTTTTTTCCATCATGACGATGCGTTGAGCAGGATCTAAATCGACGCGAATTTTTTCGATAGCTGTCACGCCTTTAGAGGCCAAAAGACGCTCCGCCATCGTGCAATAAGGGCAGTTGGCAGTGCCGTATAGGATAACGTGCGCCGTCATGCTAACTTCACCTTGCTAGTTGGCAAACCTTGCGCTTGCCAGGCATCTAAACCACCATCCAGGCTGAACACTGTATTAAAATCATGCTTTCTGAGTTGCGCGACTGCTTTTGAGGCAGAAAATCCGGACTGGCACACGACAATCAATGTTTTTGATTTGCTTTTTGCTAATTCTCCCACTCTGTTGTTGAGGTCCTTGAGTGGGATATTTTTTGATCCGCGCAAATGAACAGCGTTAAATTGTGTGGTATCACGTACGTCAAGAATCGTTGTTTTACCTTGGTTAATTAATTGCGTCGCTTGTAGCAATGAAACTTTTTGACCTCTGTTTTGCAGAGCAGGCCAAAGCAAGGCGATGCCTGATACGAGTGCAGATCCGATGATAAAAAGGTTGTCTATGATGAATTTCACGATAATCCAATTGCTTAAAAAATGTTCAAATTTATGGTCGATTTGTGTTTAAACCGCGCATTATAAAATAGAAGCAGAAAAAGAATTTTTGATGTGAATTTTTAAGATTTTTTATTAACAACTTTTTATTATTTTTATTTCATTATGTACAAAATTGTATTGATGCGTCATGGCGAATCCACTTGGAATTTAGAAAATCGGTTTACTGGTTGGACTGACGTCGATTTGACCGAAAAAGGTATAGCTGAAGCTAAGAGTGCAGGAGATGTATTGCAAAAGGCGGGATTGAGTTTTGATCTTGCTTATACCTCGGTGTTAAAACGCGCGATTCGTACACTTTATCTGACGCTTGATGCGATGGATTTAATGTGGATACCTGTGAAGCATGACTGGCGTTTGAATGAACGTCATTACGGTGCTTTGCAAGGATTGGATAAAACAGAAACAGCTGCGTTATATGGTGATGATCAGGTTTTGGTATGGCGCCGTAGTTACGATACACCACCACCATCATTGGAAAAAAATGATGCACGTACTTCATATAATGATCCTCGTTATGCTGCTTTGTCAGAAGCAGAAATTCCATTGACGGAATGTTTGAAAGATACCGTTGCACGTGTTATGCCAGTGTGGAATGACTCGATTGCACCAGCAATTCGTGAAGGCAAGAAAATTCTTATCTCAGCGCATGGCAATAGCTTGCGTGCTCTGATCAAAATGTTAGATGGCATTAGCGATGCTGATATTGTCAATTTGAATATTCCTAATGGTCAGCCATTGGTGTATGAATTGGATGCCGATTTAAAACCTATCAAACATTACTACTTGGGTGATGCGGCAGCGATTGATAAAGCCATGCAAGCCGTCGCCAATCAAGGTAAAGCAAAATAGCAAAGTAGCAAAATATGCGTTTGAAGATTCAAAAATTGGCTTGCGCGTTGTTGGTAGGGATGTGCTGGGCATTCTTGCCAATAACCTTGGTGCAAGCGTCGACACATGCGACTGAGCGTAGTAAACAAAGAAGCATGGCAGAAGCGGAAAGCGCTGCCTTGCATGCGAAGCTTGATAAATTAAAGCAAGAAATTACAAAAACCAGTTCAGCCAAAGACTCCGCTGCGGATACCTTGGCACAGTCTGAAAAAGCGATTTCCAATGCCAATAGAAATTTACGTAATTTGACGCAAGAGCAGTCTTATACTGAAAACAAATTAAAAGAATTATTAAGACAGCATGCTGAGTTAAGTCATACGATTAATTTGCAGCAAAAAGAATTGGCAAAGTTGTTACGTGTGCAATACGTTGCTGGTAATGAAGATCGGATGAAATATTTGTTGTCGGGTGACAATCCCAATCGTATCAATCGCGAATTGCAATACATGACTTATGTGTCGCAAGCACAGGCCAAATGGGTGAATGGTTTGCGTATCAATTTACAACAAATTGAAATGAACCAAGCTAAAACGCAAGATGCACAAAATGCGATCAAAGAAATCGTCCAAGAAAAGCGCGAGCAAAAAACCATTTTAGAAAATGAAAAAAACAAACGAAGCGCGTTGTTATCTACGTTATCCGAGAAGTTGGCTGTCCAACGTAAAGAAGCGGATAACTTGACACGTGACGAACAACGTTTGACGCGTTTGGTGGAAAAGCTTGCCAAACTGGAAGAGCAAGCAAAAATTGAGGCTGCGAATAGGGAAAAACGCCGTTTACAGCAATTGGCAGAGGAAAAACGGAAGAAAGATAAGAAAGATCAAAAAAATCAAATTGCTAAAAATACGAATAAACAAACAAAAGAACGTAATCAATCCGAAGCTCATTTAGCAGATAGCGATGCAAATTCCTCTAAAAATGATATCGAGGTTGTGGGGATTGAAAAAAATACCCAAGAAACTGAGCACACGTTTGCACGCTTGCGCGGTCAATTGAAATTGCCAGTACGTGGCACTTTGACTGCGCGCTATGGTAGCAAGCATGTTGATGGAGTGAGTGGAAAAGGTATTTTTATTCGCGCTACAGAAGGAGCCGAAATTAAATCCGTGGCAAGTGGAAAAATCGTGTTTTCCGATTGGTTACGTGGGTTTGGCAATTTGATTATTGTTGATCATGGTGGGCAGTACTTGAGTATTTATGGTAACAACCAAACTTTGTTCAAACGTGCCGGAGAAACGGTTAAAGCTGGTGACACTATTGCAAGTGCGGGGAGCAGCGGTGGCAATGAGCAATCAGGTTTATACTTCGAACTTCGGTATCAGGGACGCGCATTCGATCCTATGAGTTGGACTGCGGTAGCTAATAAGTGACAAAAAATAAAATGAGACTATCCATTGTCTTCCATCATGCCATTGGGAGTGATGGTAATACGGAAAAGCTTAATTTAGCAGTAAACGAGGCAAGACGCAGGGTTCCCGTCTAAACCCGCGAGAGCGACGGTGTTAATGGACAATTTCGAATAAACAATATATCAGCAATACACAATATCAGTAATACAAATCAAGAAAGTGAAGATTGGGTGAAAAATGGGCAACAAAGTTAAAAATATTGGCCTTATCAGCTTAGGAATGATTGCAGGTATTGCTGCCTCTATGCAATTTTCTGCATTGGCGCAAAAAGAAGCCGCAGCCCCATTGCCGCTTGAATCGTTGCGACAACTAGCCGATGTGTTTGGCTTAATTAAATCCGATTATGTTGAACCAGTTGAAGACAAAAAATTGTTGACGGAAGCAATCTCCGGCATGGTTGCTTCGCTTGATCCTCACTCCGCTTATCTTGATAAAAAAGCATTTAAAGAATTACGTGAAGGCACACAAGGTAAATTTGTTGGTTTGGGTATCGAAGTCGGGATGGAAGATGGCTATGTCAAAGTCATTTCACCAATTGAGGATTCGCCAGCTTATCGTGCTGGTGTGAAAGCGGGTGATTTGATCACGCGTTTGGACACTACACCAGTCAAAGGATTGACTTTGGATGAGGCAGTCAAAAAAATGCGTGGTGAGCCACGTACAAAAATTAGCCTGACGATAGCGAGAAAAGATGAAGATAAACCCATAATTCTGAGTATTACGCGAGAAGAAATTCGTGTTCAAAGCGTCAAGGCGAAAATTGTGGAGCCAGGTTATGCATGGGTGCGTATTGCACAGTTTCAAGAACCAACTGTCGATGATTTGGTCAAGAAATTTAACACCTTATCGACACAAGACTCTCGTTTAAAAGGATTAGTGTTGGATTTGCGCAATGATCCAGGTGGCGTATTGCCTGGTGCAATTGGTGTTGCTGGGGCATTTTTACCTAAAAATGTGGTGATTGTTTCAACGAATGGTCAATTGGCATCTTCCAAAGAAACATTTAATGCCAGTCCGAAGTTTTATGCAAAATCCATGACGCTGGATCCTTTAGCCACGCTGAATGCACAGGCTAAAACAGTACCTATCGTGGTGCTTGTCAATACTGGTTCTGCTTCTGCATCTGAAATTGTTGCTGGTGCATTGCAGGATTACAAACGTGCCACCATTATGGGTACGCAGACTTTTGGTAAAGGTTCTGTGCAAACCATACGACAGTTGTCAGCCGATACTGCAATCAAGTTGACGACTGCGCGTTACTACACACCGAGTGGTCGCTCTATTCAGGCGAAAGGTATTGTTCCTGATTTGATGGTGGATGAGTATAAGGATGGTGATGGTTTAAATAGCTTGCGTACACGTGAAGTCGATCTGCAAAAGCATTTAGTTAATGATACTGACAAAAAAGCTGAAACAGCGACAAAGCGTGATGAATTGGAAGAAGAGAAACGTTTGATTGCTCTTGAACAAAAGCGTAAACCATTGGAATACGGTAGCAAAGAAGATTTTCAGCTAGCACAAGCCTTAAATCATTTAAAAGGTTTGCCAGTGCAATTGTCGAAAGTTAAGGAAGTGTCCAAAAAAGACGATGCGCAAGATTCTGCGAAAGAAAAAGATAGTGCAGAGAAAAAAGGTAGTACGTCGAAATAACTCATCATTATTCGTAATAACTCATGAATGATCAGCAGCTATTACGTTACTCCCGCCATATTTTGCTTGATGAAATTGGAATAGAAGGTCAGGCAAAAATATTGGCTGGACATGTTTTACTGATTGGCGCTGGTGGTTTGGGGTCGCCAGCTGCTTATTATCTGGCATCATCGGGTGTCGGTACCATAACGTTGGTGGATCATGACACGGTTGATTTAAGCAATTTACAGCGTCAGATTTTGCATACCACGGATCGTCTTGGCCAATTAAAAGTTGATTCAGCAAAGCAGACGTTGCTGCAAATTAATCCCGAAGTGTGTGTCATCGCTTTGGCTGAAAAAGCTGAAAATGAGCGCTTGAGTGAATTGATCGCTAATGCTGATGTCGTACTCGATTGCAGCGATAATTTTGCCACTCGCCATGCAGTCAATCGCGCTTGTGTGAAGCATTGTGTTCCTCTGGTTTCCGGTGCAGCCTTGAAATTTTCTGGTCAGATCAGCGTTTTTGATACACGTGATGCAATTTCTCCTTGTTATGCCTGTTTATTTCCTGAAGATCAGCATTTTGAAGAGGTAGTGTGTTCTACGATGGGCGTTTTCTCGCCACTCGTAGGTATTATTGGTGCGATGCAAGCAGCGGAGGCCTTGAGGTTGCTGATGGGGGGGGCTGGTACTGGCGCATCATTAACTGGGCGTTTGCAGTTGTTAGATGCGCTGACTATGGAGTGGAGTAGTATAAAGATCGCACGTAATGTCGCATGTGCAATCTGTCATTGTCGGTAATGTTGTTGCAAATGCACTACCAAATCTTCCACCATGGATTGGTATTTTTACTATTTTTATTGTTGTCCTTTTTGATAAATTTGCTATCGGGAAAGTTTTTCTTAAATACGCGCTCCGTATCATCACGCAAGTCTTTTAATCCCAATTTATCGTAAGAATTCATCATGATGAATAAAGCTTCTTCTACCGCAGGGGAATCACGATAATCATTGATCAGTGCTTGCGCACGGTTGATTGCGGCCAAATAAGCGTTGTGGCGATAATAAAACCTGGCGACATGTAATTCATATTGCGTCATCGCGTAGAGCAAATATTGCATGCGCGCAGTGGCATCTGGTGTGTAAATACTTTTGGGAAAACGTTCAACTAATTGTTTGAATGCATCAAAGGCCGTGCGCGTTGCTTTTTGGTCACGCTCAGTTGGATCTTGTGCGTAGATGAAATTCAATGCGCTGACTCTGTCATTAAAAAAAATCAAGCCTCGCAAATACAACATATAGTCCATTCTTGGATGATTAGGATGCAATTTGATGAAACGTTCCACTGCAGCAGATGCTTGTGCTTGATCACCTTGACGATAATAGGCATAGGCCATTTCCACCTGAGCTTGTTGGGCATACAAACCAAATGGATAGCGTGCTTCTAGTTTTTCAAAATATTCAATCGACTTGTCATAATTGCCTGTTGATAATTCGTCATGTGCCTCAGCGTATAATTTTGAGTCTGACCAGTTTTTTGTTTCATCAGTTGATTCAGGCAACAAACCGCACGCAGATAAGCCTAAGGCAAGAATAAAAAGAAAGATAATTTTTAATAATTTTTTTTGCATGGCGGTTGGGTAATTGAAATAGCTAGTAGCTGATAAATAGCGTAAAGGGGCTGATTATAGCCGATGGGATTTGCGGTAGTCACTTGTGTGATTGCTGATGATAAATATTAAAAATGAATGAAATATATGGAATGTATGGAATATATCGATGTAGAAGAAGAGGGTGCCTTTTCAGACACAGCAGAAATGTTAGAAATGCAGCCTATTTTTTTGCAATTAGACGCTGATGCTTGCGGTGAGAGATTGGACAAAATGATAGCGAAGCATGTACCGCAATTTTCTCGTAGTCGTATTCAACAATGGATAGAGGCGGGATTTGTCACTGTTGACGGTCAGCCTGCTCGTACCAAAATGTTGAGTTGTGGGGATGAAAAGATCGTTATTCTGCCGCAAGTGGCGCCTGAAGACAAAGCCTACACAGCTGAGAAGATGGATTTGGCGATCGTGTATGAAGATGACAGTGTGATTGTGATGAATAAACCCGCAGGGTTGGTGGTACATCCTGCTGCGGGGAATTGGTCTGGCACGCTATTGAATGGCTTGTTGCAACATTATCCCGCCATTGCCGGTGTGCCACGTGCGGGGATTGTGCATCGTTTGGATAAAGAGACTAGTGGCTTGATGGTGATTGCCAAAACGTTGCAAGCGCATACCGAGTTAGTGCGTCAATTGCAGGAACGTACCGTTAAGCGGGAATACATAGCTTTAGTATGGGGCTTGCCGCAATTGAACGGCACGATTAACGCCGCTATGGGGCGCCATCCACGTGATCGCATCAAGATGGCTGTGTCAGAAAATGCAACAGCCAAACCTGCTACGACGCATTATCAGCGGCTAGCAACAGGTTTCTTGGATGGCAAGTCGGTGAGCCTGGTTCGTTGCCGATTAGAAACTGGGCGTACGCATCAAATCAGGGTGCATATGCTGTCTTTGGGCTTTCCTTTGGTTGGTGATCCTTTATATGGAAAACAGCATTTGGCGCATGTGTTTCCACGCCAAGCCTTACAGGCGTATCGATTGGGATTCATCCATCCAGCAACGGCGACGTTTGTTGAATGGAGTGTGCCACTGGCGACGGATTTTGCGGAACTGATTGGGTGTGCTGGTATCGAGATGAATGAGAAAGATGTAAACGCTTTATGCAAATAATCACGCCTGATTGGATAGATGCGCCTAAAAATATCGCTGCTTTTACCACTTTGCGCCAAGGTGGTTTTAGCGTGTCGCCTTATGGCGATGGTTTGGGGGCGGGCGGATTCAATGTGGCGTTACATGTTGGGGATGAATGGCAGCACGTGCAACAAAATCGCACATTGCTACGGACTGTTTTGCCATCTGAGCCAGTGTGGCTGACGCAAGTCCATGGTACGGCTGTGGTCGATGCAGCTAGGGTGGAAATCAATGCCGTGCCAGAAGCTGATGCTAGTTTTGCGACGCGAAGTGGCGTGGTGTGTGCGATACAAACGGCGGATTGTTTACCAGTCTTGTTTTGCGATATGGCTGGTCGGGTAGTCGCCAACGCTCACGCAGGTTGGCGTGGTTTGGCGGAAGGTGTATTGGAAAACACGGTCATGCGTATGCGGGAAGCTGGCGCTGGAGAGATCATGGCATGGTTGGGCCCAGCCATTGGTGCTGAAAAATTTGAAGTGGGTGAAGATGTTTTTCAGGCATTTACGCATCAGAATGCTAAAGCGCAACAAGCATTTAAAACGGCTTCTTCAGCACATAAATATTTGGCCGATATTTATATGCTGGCCAGGATGCGATTAGGCAATATGGGAATTAATCGTGTGTATGGCGGCAACTATTGCACGATGACTGATGTTCAAAATTTCTATTCTTATCGCCGCGACAAAACGACAGGACGCATGGTGACGGTGATTTGGATTAAGTAGGTGGCTTAGAGTTTGTTGATTTCTTCCACTGTAGTTTTCGTCGCTGTTTGCGTTGATTGCTCGTTGTAATGTAATAAATAATTGCCAAAGGCAATACGCAGTATGCTAAAAAAGTGATAACTCCAGCGGTGATGGATGACTCAGTCAGAGACATCATTAACACCACATAGATCCATGCTGTAAAAACTATATGCATTCGATTAATTTTGTGCAATATCTCTATTTTTCAGAGTGGGACGAATTTACATTTGAAGTCATCGCGGGGAGTTTCCTGAGTTTTCACGCTCTGAGCGCGCTCATATTGAGTCCGGTTGAACGAGGACTTAATGTCGTATCTCTTCTTGCTTTTTCAATAAAATATTGCGCTTATGGAGTGGTAGATTGTTTCACACTTTGATTTAACTGATCTTGCACTGCTTGGTCATTGCCAAACACGCCCGCACGAATTGCCTGTCCAATAGTTTGCTGTGCCATTGGATCCTTATAGTTTGCTAAATTTTTAGCTATCTCCAATAGCACGGTTTGGTCAGTGTCAAACACGCCCGCACGAATTGCCTGTCCAATAGTTTGCTGTGCTATTGGATCCTTAAAGTTTGCTAAATTTTTAGCTATCTCCAATAGCACTGCTTGGT
>CAZCIX010000057.1:0-11600 GCA_964498835.1 uncultured Burkholderiaceae bacterium
TTGGTGCGTCGGGAGGGGTTCGAACCCCCGACCCATGCCTTAGAAGGGCATTGCTCTATCCAGCTGAGCTACCGACGCAATCGTGCACTGCAGTAAATCTATGAGGGTAAATGCAAAATAGGCTGTCAGAGACAGCCTATTTTATTTTTTGGTCGGAGTACAAGGATTCGAACCTTGGACCCCCTGGTCCCAAACCAGGTGCGCTACCGGACTGCGCCACACTCCGAAGACCAACATCATAGCGAGTTATCGCTCTTTCGTCAAATACAAAATTCAAAAACGTGCGCTTATTATGTACTCTTGTTTAAATTTGGTGTATCGTGCCGTGTTGTTTTTATAGCTATCATATTGAGGAAAACTGGTCTCTAAGTTGTTGATTTTGCTGATTTTGAAATCTATATCGAATGATTGTGAGTAACAGTATTAACGTACTTAAATGCTCGCATTGTCGGTCAAAGTCCCAGTCAACGGGAGCAAGACCAAAAATACCATGTCTGACACCCACCCCGATTCTAATAATCTTATTTCCGCACCAGCTTCTGAGCCGATTGTTCGTTTTGAAGATTTTGGTTTGTCCACTGAAATTTTACGTGCGCTTGCTGATCAGTCCTATATTCATCCTACGCCGATACAGACTGCGGCGATTCCTGTCGTATTGCAAGGTCGGGATGTCATGGGTGCTGCGCAAACTGGTACGGGTAAAACGGCTAGCTTCTCACTTCCTATCATTCAACTTTTATTGGCACATGCCAACACCAGCGCATCGCCTGCGCGTCACCCGGTTCGGGCGCTTATTTTGACGCCTACGCGTGAATTGGCGATACAGGTGGCTGAAAACGTCAAAATTTATTCGCAACATACGTCCTTGCGTTCCGCGGTCTTATTTGGTGGTGTGGATATCTCGGCACAAACAATGGTGTTGCGTAATGGGGTGGAAATCATCATTGCTACGCCTGGTCGTTTGTTGGATCATGTGCAGCAAAAGACGGTGAATTTGTCACAAACCCAAATTTTGGTGATGGATGAGGCAGATCGTATGTTGGATATGGGATTTCTCCCCGATTTGCAGCGCATTGTGAATTTGTTACCTAAGCAAAGGCAGAACTTACTGTTTTCTGCCACCTTTTCGGGTGAAATTAAAAAATTAGCGAATAGTTTTTTGACTACTCCTGTAGTGATTGAGGTTGCGCGTAGTAATGCGACCGCTGATAAAGTCACACAGGTCGTCTACAAAGTACAGGAAGAAACCAAGTCACAGGTGGTGGTGCATTTGATCCGCAGCCGTGCTTTGAGGCAGGTTATCGTGTTTTCTAATACTAAAATTGGCGCCTCACGTTTGGCACGACACTTGGAACAAGAAGGTATTAAAGCTGCTGCTATTCACGGTGATAAGACCCAGTTGGAACGGATAGCCGCGCTGGATGCGTTCAAAAATGGGGAGATTGATGTGTTAGTCGCGACGGATGTGGCTGCGCGTGGCCTGGACATCGCAGAATTGCCGTGCGTCATCAACGTCGATTTGCCCTATAACGCTGAGGATTATGTGCATCGAATTGGTCGTACTGGTCGCGCTGGCGCGTCAGGGGATGCGATTTCGCTGTATTCAGACAAAGAGTATCCTTTGTTGCAGGATATTGAAAAGCTGATCAAACATACGATAGCTCAAGCAGAATTGGTCGGATTTACGCCATCGTTGGCACGACATGTGGGCAATGCTGAACGTGAGCGCCGCGGTGGTGGTCAATTTACGTCAGCGTATTCGCCACGCAAAGAAAAAATTGATCCCTGGTTTTTAAAACCGTATGAGCCTGCGCAATCATCTGTATCGACGTCTACATCGGAAGCCGTATCTGGATCGGATGCAAAAACCAAGCCTAAGAATAAGGTGGCTGTTTTGTTGGGTGGTACTCCTAAAACCTAGGCAATATCCTCTTTGTTTTTTTATCTTCTTTTATTTTTTCTTTCCTCTCTTCATTCATGCGCCCGGAATATATCCTTACTCTTTCCTGCCCAGATCAACGTGGCATTGTGCATCGTGTGTCAGGATTTTTATCTGATCGCTGCTGCAACATCCTCGATTCTGCGCAATATGGTGATGCGCGGTCGCAACTTTTCTTCATGCGAGTGCATTTTTCAGTCGATGATCCAGCGTTGACGGATGCAGCGCTGCGCCATGATTTTTCTATTCTGGCCGCCAGTATGAATATGCATGCTCAATTGCATGACGCGCACGTCAAACCGCGTTTGATGTTGATGGTGTCCAAGATTGGGCATTGTTTGAATGATTTACTGTTCCGTTACAAGAGTGGCATTTTGAACGTGGAAATTCCTGCCATTGTTTCTAATCACAGAGAGTTTGAACAATTGGCGGCCAGTTACAACATTCCTTTTCATCATGTGCCATTAGAGACCGGTGCATCATCCGAGGCGAAGCGCACACAGGAAGAGCGCGTGTTGGCCTTGGTTGAGGCGCATCGTGTGGATTTAGTCGTGTTGGCACGTTATATGCAGATTTTGTCCGCGCCTATGTGTGAAGCTTTGGAGGGCAGAGCCATCAATATTCATCACTCTTTTTTGCCTAGCTTTAAAGGCGCGAAGCCTTATTACCAAGCGCATGAGCGTGGCGTGAAGCTGATTGGCGCGACGGCGCATTTTGTCACCAGTGATTTGGATGAAGGTCCGATTATTGAGCAGGATGTCGAGCGTGTTGACCATGCAATGGATGCCGATACATTGACTGCCATTGGGCGCGATGTGGAATGCGTGGTGTTGGCACGTGCCGTGAAGTGGTTTGTTGAGCACCGCATTTTATTGAATGCGCATAAAACTGTGGTGTTTAAATAATTATTAAAATATCACCATAAAATTCCATGGCACTCAAAGCAACGATTTTTAAAGCTGATGTTCAAATTGCGGACATGGATCGTCATTATTACCAGGATCACGCCCTGACGCTTGCGCGCCATCCTTCAGAAACCGATGAGCGCATGATGGTGCGTTTATTGGCCTTTGTTCGGCATGCGCATCCCGAATTGAGTTTTACCAAGGGATTGTTTGATACCGATGAGCCAGATTTGTGGCAAAAGGATTTAACCGGCGCGATTGATCTTTGGGTAGAAGTCGGCCAGCCAGATGAAAAACGCTTACTCAAAGCCTGTGGCCGCGCCGCGCAAGTGGTGGTGTATTGCTACAGCAACAGCGGTCAGATATGGTGGAATGGCATCAGCGCCAAGTTGACACGCACACGCAATTTGACTGTGTATGCGATTTCTCCAATAACCAGTTTGGCTTTGTCAAAATTGGCACGGCGTACTATGCAGTTGCAATGCACTGTACAAGACGGGCAAATTTGGGTAACGCATGGGAGTGATGCGGTGCAAGTCGATTTGACCGTATTACTTTAAGACGCGATATAGCCATCCACCGATATCGGCGATTTCTTTTTCGCATACCGAATGTTGCATGGTGTATTCATGCCATTCAACGTTGTAAGCAAGCGTTTGCAATAAATCCCGTGATTGTTGCGCACGAGCGAAGGGAACAACGCTGTCAGCGTTGCCATGCGCCATGAAAATTGCTGTGTGTTGATTAGCTGGATGGCGCTCCGCTGCTACGGTTGCCTGCAAAGGCACATAGCCTGATAAACATAGCAAGCCAGCCAATTTTTCTGGATGACGCAATCCTGTTTGCAATGCCATGGCACAGCCTTGTGAAAACCCGGCTAATACAATCCGATTAGCTGCGATGCCACGGGATTTTTCCTTAGCGATCAATTGTTCGATGGCGTTTTGCGATGCGCGTAATCCGGTTTCGTCTTCGCGTTTTTGCAAATCCTGATTGAACAAGTCATACCAGGCAGGCATCACGTAACCGCCATTGAGGCTAACCGGCATGTTGGGTGCGTGTGGAAAAACAAAACGGATTGCAGGACAGCTGCTCAGATCAAGTTGTTGCACAATAGGGGCAAAATCATATCCATCTGCACCCAAACCATGCATCCAAATTACAGCGGCGCTTGGGTTGGATGCGGATTCAATTTCAAGCGTGTCTAAGAGTGAATTTTCAGCATTAGATGTCATTTTCTACTCCTATGTCGTCGTCTTCCTCGTTGTCACCTTGTTTGCCGGATGTTTTGGCTTGCAATTGTTTGAGGATTTGGAAAATTTCACGATACGCTTTGGGTGGCTTGTTTTCAGCTTGCTCCTTGCGGGCGTTGCGGATCAAGGTACGCAATTGCTGGGCATCCAGTTCTGGATGTTGCTTTAATAATTCTGTTAGCGCATTTTCATCGCTTAATAATTTTTCACGACGACGCTCCAACGCATGCATGGCAGCGGTGTCGGCTTTGGACAAACCTTTCCAGCTATCCATGGTTTTTTGGATAACGGCCAGTTCTTCCGGTTCCAGGCTGCGCATTTTTTTGCCGACATATTGAAGCTGCCGGCGGCGTCCTTCGTGATCTTTGATTAGCTGGCATTCCAGAATTGCATCGCGCACATCTTCTGGCATGGCAAGGCGCTTGATGCGATCACGTGGTTCGGCGACGAGCTCAGCGCCTAGTTTTTGTAAATCCGACATCTCCCGTTTGCGTTGAGATTTGGATGGTTTTTCATATTCTTGCTCGAATTCGTTGGATTGGAAGCCGCAAGCGCCTCTATTAGGATTTGGCATAGTGGGAATGAAAATGAAGAGCCACAAGGCTGATTTGTAAACGGCTGCTATCATAACTGTTTTTACACATATTTATATTCAAAGAAACCAAGCTCATGACAATGACTGACTCCGTATTTATTTATAGCCAAGATCAGCTAAGACAACTGGCGCAGGATGTGCTGCGATATGCGCAAGAAAGAGGGGCATCCGATGCGGCTGTTGAGTTCAGTGAGGGCAATGGTTTATCCGTCAGTGTTCGTAAAGGAAAAATCGAAACCATCGAGCAAAACAAGGATAAAGGTATGGGTGTCACCGTATTGTTGGGTAAACGGCCTCATGTGCGACGTGGCAATGCCAGTACCTCGGATTTTTCAGCTCAAGCGTTAAAAGATACGGTCGATGCTGCTTACAACATCGCAATGTATACCGCCGAAGATGATTGCGCTGGCTTGCCTGAAGCAGATACTTTGGAAATGCAGCCCAAGGATTTGCGATTGTGTTATCCATGGTTGATTTCGGTCGAGCAAGCGATTGAATTGGCCACGCGTGCTGAAGCAGCGGCGTTTGCGGTGGATAAACGCATCACGAATAGCGAAGGTGCTGGCGTATATGTGCAGCAATCGCATTTTGTCCATGCCAATTCCCGTGGATTTATTGGGGGCTACCCTTACTCGCGCCACACGATTTCTGTCGCTCCGATTGCAGGTAAGGGGGCCAAAATGCAGCGAGATGATTGGTATTCCTCTGTACGTGATCCTCAAAAACTGGCGGCACCAGAAGCCATAGGCCGCTATGCCGCAGAACGTGCTTTGGCGCGTTTGAATGCGCGAACTTTAGAGACACGCAAATGCCCAGTGTTATTCGAAGCACCATTGGCGGTGGGTTTGCTTGGTGCATTTGTACAAGCTGTGTCAGGTGGTGCGTTGTATCGCAAGTCGAGTTTCTTACTAGATAGCTTGGGTACGCAAGTCTTCCCTTCTCATATACAAATTGTGGAAGATCCGCATATTGTGGGCGGTGTGGGTTCTGCGCCGTTCGATGAAGAAGGCGTAAAAACCTATAAGCGCGATGTGGTCAAGGATGGCGTGGTGCAGGCTTATTTTCTCTCCACCTATTCAGCACGCAAGTTGGGGATGAAAACGACGGGAAATGCAGGTGGTTCGCATAATTTGTCCTTGACTTCCTCATTAACCAAAGCTGGTGATGATTTCGAGGCGATGCTGAAAAAATTGGATACTGGTTTGCTGGTGACCGAATTGATGGGGCAAGGGGTTAATTATGTGACGGGGGATTATTCCCGCGGCGCGTCCGGTTATTGGGTGGAGCATGGCGTCATTCAGTATCCGGTGGAGGAAATTACAATAGCGGGCAATATGAGGGATATGTTTCAACAAATCCTGGCAGTGGGCACAGATACTTTGACACGCGGCACCAAGCAAACGGGTTCCATCCTGATTGAAAGTATGACGGTTGCAGGTGGTTGAGTTTTTGGAGTTTAACCCCATATGAAGTTCGCCAATGTTTTGCGTTAATGTTTTACGTTGTAGTGAAGTTTGATGAATCAAAAATTAATTTTATTTGGTTTTTATTTTTAAAAGGAAAAAGTATGTTGACTGTAGGACAATCATTACCCGATTTCGCAGGTGAAGTTTTGTTGCCAAATGGCGAATTCGCACCATTCAAATTGGCGGATCAAAAAGGAAAATGGGTCGTATTATTCTTTTACCCATTGGATTTCACTTTTGTTTGCCCAACTGAAATCAAGGCTTTCAATCAATTGCAAAGCGAGTTTGCTAAATTGAACACCGTATTGGTTGGCGCATCCGTTGATTCCGTACATTGCCATAAAGCATGGACTGAAAATGGTTTGGGCAAGTTGAGTTTCCCATTGATCGGTGATTTGAACCGTGAATTGGCACAAGGCTGTGGCGTGTTGGCACCAGAAGGTTTCTCGCATCGCGCAACGTTTATTGCAAATCCAGAAGGCGTAATCGAATCCGTTTCCATCAATAGCAGCAATGTTGGTCGTTCTGCTGAAGAAACATTGCGTTTGTTGCAAGCATTGCAACAAGGTGGTTTGACAGCTTGTGGTTGGGAACCAGGTCAGCCTTTGCTCAAAGTAGCTTAATTGGCTTAACGATATTAGGTTTTATAGGTTTTAATTAATAAAAAACCCCGTCAAATTGTTTTGACGGGGTTTTTTATTTATGTACTTTAATTGTATGTATTTTGCTTTATTGCGGTACGGTTTCTTTAAAAGAAGGCCGTTCGGATAATTTATCGAATAGCTTTCCTAGATTGGGATAATCCGTCCGCCAGTTAATTTCTGGGAAACGGAATGACAGCCAACCTAGGGTGCAGCCAACCGCAACATCGGACAAACTGTAATGATTGCCGACAAAAAAAGGCGCATCGCCTAAACCAAGCGACATTGCTTTCAAACCTGCATCGACTTTCGCCATTTGACGTTTGATCCAGGCTGCGCTTTGCAGATTTTCTGGGCGCTGTGTTTTTTCCAGTCGTATCAATATTGCTGCTTCTAATACGCCATCAGCCAGCGCTTCCCAGCATTTCACTTTTGCGCGCTCACGTCCAGAGGATGGAAGGAGTTTGCATACAGGCGTTAATGTATCCAAATATTCCGTAATCACATGGGAATCAAACATGGCATCGCCATCTTCCATGATCAAACAAGGCACCTTGCCCAATGGATTCACATCTTGAATCGTGGTTTCTTCCGCCCAAACATTTTCCAGGACGAAAGCGTAATCCAGTTTTTTCTCCGCCATGACAATGCGGACTTTGCGTACATAGGGGCTTGCGAGTGAACCAATGAGTTTCATGGAATTTATAGTGTGTTAAAAGTAATTGGGCTGCGATTGTAGCATTGATGTTTGTTGGTACTTATGAGGAGTTGGTTGCGAATGGTAAAATCATATTTTTTGCCACTACGTCACTTTTTTCATTATGTCTTCTACTTTATCCACTCTTACTGCTTTATCTCCATTAGACGGGCGTTACGCCAGCAAAGTGGATGCGTTGCGTTCGCTTTTGTCTGAAGCTGGTTTTATGCACCATCGTGTTAAGGTTGAAATTTCCTGGTTGCAGGCTTTGTCGCAGGCTGGGTTTGCAGAAATTAAACCGTTTTCAGCTTCAGCGAATGCATTGCTGGATAAAATCAGCAGGGAGTTTAATGAGGCGGATGCTAAGCGCATTAAGGAAATTGAAGCCGTCACCAACCACGATGTGAAAGCGGTTGAATATTGGCTCAAGGAGCAAGTTAAGGATGTGCCAGAGTTGGTCGCTGCTTCAGAATTTATCCATTTTGCTTGTACTTCAGAAGACATCAATAATACGGCGCATGGTTTGATGTTGAAGGCAGCGCGTGCGGATGTTGTTTTGCCTGCGTTGCAATCATTAATGGCTAAATTGCGTGGGTTAGCGCATGCGCATGCTGCTTTGCCGATGTTGTCGCGCACGCATGGGCAGGCTGCTAGTCCTACGACTTTAGGCAAAGAAATGGCAAACGTGCTGGCGCGTTTGCAAGCCGCTGAAAAACGCATCGCATCGGTTGAGATTTTAGGAAAAATGAATGGCGCTGTTGGGAATTACAATGCGCACTTATCGGCTTATCCCGATTTTAATTGGGCGGCATTTTCCAAAAATGTGATCGAAACGCGTTTGGGCTTGACCTACAATCCTTACACAATACAGATTGAACCGCATGATTACATGGCGGAGTTGTTCGATGCCATCGCACGTGCCAATACCATTTTGCTAGATTTAAATCGGGATATCTGGAGTTATATTTCGCTTGGGTACTTCAAGCAAATCACCAAGGCCGGCGAAATTGGATCCAGTACCATGCCGCATAAAG
The DNA here is from genome assembly GCA_964498835.1 of uncultured Burkholderiaceae bacterium. Classification (GTDB taxonomy): domain Bacteria; phylum Pseudomonadota; class Gammaproteobacteria; order Burkholderiales; family Burkholderiaceae_D; genus JAGKXB01. The sequence goes on from CAZCIX010000057.1 coordinate 8,531, forward strand.
TCAATCCGATTGATTTCGAAAATTCAGAAGGCAACCTCGGTTTGGCAAATGCGTTATTGCGTCATATGGCAGAAAAATTACCCGTATCACGCATGCAGCGCGATTTGACTGATTCCACCGTGTTGCGCAATATCGGTGTCGCGTTTGGTTATACCGTGTTGGCGTACGACAGTTGCTTACGTGGCTTGAATAAATTGGAAGTCAATCCAAGCCGCTTGGCACAAGATTTGGATGCGACATGGGAAGTTTTGGCTGAGCCAGTACAAACCATCATGCGTCGTTATGGTATTGAAAATCCTTATGAACAACTCAAAGAATTGACTAGAGGAAAAGGCATTTCCAAAGAAGCCTTGCGTGAATTTGTGCTGACTTTGGCAATTCCGCCGGAAGCAAAAAATCAATTGCTGGCAATGACACCTGCTAACTATTTAGGCATTGCGGAGCAATTAGCCAAAGATATTTGAAACATATAAACATATCAATCTATTTTTGATAGGGAACTACGTTATGCAGCGCTATACCAAATTTGCCATGTTGTTACATTGGCTGATCGCCGTTTTGATCGTGGCAGCATTCGCACTGGGCGTCACGATGACGGACATTCCTGGATTGACTCCCACCAAGGTGCGTTATTTTTCCTGGCATAAATGGTTGGGTGTGACGGTTCTTGGATTGGTTTGTGTGCGTTTATTGTGGCGTTTGCGTCATGCTGCGCCTGCTTATCCAGTTGGAATGGCGAAGTGGCAGCAGACTGCTGCCAGCGCTTTGCATAGCGTGTTGTACGTATTGATGTTTGCGGTGCCAGTTTCGGGCTACTTTTACAGCTTGGCTGCAGGCGTACCGGTTGTGTATTTGGGCTTGGTTCAATTGCCGGTGTTGATTGAGCCCAATCCGGAATTGAAAGTGTTGCTAAAAGGCGTGCATTACTGGTTCAACGTGACTTTGTTGGTGAGTGTTTGTGGCCATGTGTTGGCGGCGTTGAAGCATCATTTTTTTGATAAAGACGGCATTTTTAAACGCATTTTGCCGTTGTCGTAACCAAAGCCACTAGGTCCTTGATTAAATCACTCGGGGACGATAGTTTGGGATGGAATGTTTAGCAGAGGCTGCGTCCGTTCCTGAGCAGCTCTGTCATCTCTTTCTCTGGCAATGGCTCGCTAAAATAATTGCCTTGCACCTGATCACAACCTTGCTGGCGCAAGAAATCTAATTGCGCCACGGTTTCTACTCCTTCGGTAATCACCTTCAATTTCATGCTGTGCGCCAACATGATGACGGCTTTGGTAATGGCGGCATCGTCTGAATCAGTGACGATGTCTTTGACAAACGATTGATCGATTTTGAGGTTATGAATCGGGAACCGTTTGAGATAACTCAGGCTGGAATACCCCGTGCCAAAGTCATCAATCGAAAGTTGCACGCCCATGGTGTTGAGTTTTTGCAGCGTTTCTGCCGTTGCCTCTGGGGTTTCCATCAGCACGCTTTCCGTGATTTCCAACTCTAAGGAGTGTGGATTACAAGCCGTTTCTTCAATTATTTGATGAACAATTTCCTCAATATTTTGTTGCTGGAATTGACGCGCAGATAAATTAACGGCCACTTTGACGGGTGGTAATCCTTGCTCTTCCCACGCTTTGCTTTGCATGCAAGCGGTACGTATCACCCATTCACCAATCGGCACAATCAAACCGCTTTCTTCCGCAATCGAAATAAAATCGATTGGTGGCAACATGCGTTTCCCAGGTTGATTCCAACGCAACAGGGCTTCTACGCCTACAATTTGGCCAGAAACGATATCTAGCTGCGGTTGATAATGCAAAACAAATTCTTGTCGCTCCAAAGCACGTTGCAAACCACTTTCCAGTTTTAAGCGATGCAGGGCACGGGCATTCATTTCCTGTGCGTAAAATTGGAAGTTATTACGACCAGCTGCTTTGGCGCGATACATTGCAGTATCGGCATTTTTCAACAAGGTGGGGCAATCAGTCCCATCTTTGGGATACAGGCTGATACCGATACTGCCTGTTGGATAAAATTCGTGGCCTTGTATCACCATGGGTTGTGAGACCAGCTCCAGCACTTGTTGCGCCAATATGGTGACATCCTCTTCATCCACGTTGGCCAGCGCCATGATGAACTCATCCCCTCCCAGGCGTGCAACGGTGTCACCATCTGGAATGCTGGATGAAAGCCTGCGTCCGGTTTCGATAATGATTTGATCACCAATATCATGGCCGAGACTTTCATTGATATTTTTAAAGCGATCAAGGTCGATCAGCATGACAACCACGGATTTGGCCGAGCGATTGGCTAAAGCGATCAATTGCGCTAAACGATCGGATAAGAGTGAGCGATTGGGCAATCCAGTCAAAGCATCTGTTTGAATATGTGCACTGATATCTCTGGCAAAAGCGAGCATAATTTGCCGTCCTTTAGACTGCAAGGCTTTGAGATGTACTTCAACGGGTAAACGCGAACCATCTTTGCGATGATGGGTCGTTCTGAGCATGCCCGTTTTGCTATCGGATTGAATAATTTCATCAAAATGTTGATGAATCAGGGCGGGATCAGTGGTATCTAGTCTTAAATCTTGTGGGCCAAGTTGTAGCAATTCTGCATGACTGTAACCTAAAGTTCTGGTGGCGGTTTCATTAGCATCAATGAAACGCATATTTTCTCGGTCTATGAGGTAAATCGCATCAATCGAATTATTCAATACAACATGATCGATACGACTAATCTGATGGGCATTTATTTCTGTTGTTTCTGCTGCGTAGTTCATGTCCATCCGATAGGGACTACCATTTTATTGTTAGACAAAGAAGCAAGTTATTAGCCAAAAATGGGAAAAACACTAACGAGTTTAATTATTAATTCATTGGAATGAGTTAATAATCTTAATTTTATTAGGATAAATAAAAATAGCAATAATGTCAACTTTATTATTATTTTTATAATTTAATCTGATTTTTTGATAACTCTAATGCATAGCAAACACGTCACGGAAAGCGCCGCCATTAGCAATGACAAAACTATTGGTTAATGATTCAATGCAAATACCTCGATCCAA
>CAZCIX010000058.1:0-11306 GCA_964498835.1 uncultured Burkholderiaceae bacterium
GAATGGCGAGTAACAACGTAGCCCAATTTGCCGCCGAGCTGAAGATGCCGGCCGATTTATTGCTGACCCAGTTAAGTTCTGCGGGAGTTGAAAAGAAATCGGCATCTGATCCCTTGTCCAAAGAAGATAAAGATAAACTTCTTGAGCATTTGCGTCGCACACATGGTACCCCGCAAGAGGGCGACAAAACGAAGATTACCTTGATGCGTAAAGAAACGACTGAAATCAAACAGGCGGATGCGATGGGGAGGTCACGTACAATACAAGTGGAAGTACGTAAGAAACGTACTTTTATCAAACGTGATGATGCGAGTGAGTTGCCGGCAGCGGCAATTGCTCCACAAATAGATGAGCAAGAACAAGTTCGCCGTGCAGAAGAAGAACGGCGTCAGGCCGAGTTGCTTGCTCGTCAAGAAGCTGAGTTGCGTGAAAAACAAGAGCGTTTAGCAAAATTGCAAGCAGAAGAAAAAGAAGCACGCGAAAAAGCAGCAATGGAAGCAAAACTGGCAGCAGAGAAAGAAGCGAAAAGAATTGCAGAGGAAGATCTGCTGGTACGTAACAAAAATGATACTGTTTCTTCTACTCCTACTCATCCAGAAGAGCAAAGAAATAATGTCGATGTGAATGTTATTGATGCCGAAGAAGAAAGGAAAAAAGCGGCACAAGCTACAAAAGATGCAGCAGAGAAAGCCGCAAACATAGATCGTGCGCGCAAAATGGTCGAGGATGAAGTGGCACAAATTAAGGCCATGATGAATACTCCTCGCAAAATAGTGAAAGCCCCAGAACCAGTTGCTACTTCTACTTCAGTAACGGAAAAAGGACCTGAAGGTACCTTGCATAAACCTGCTGATAAAAAACATCCTGCCAAAAAAGATGAAAAGAAAACGGTTGTTACAGATAAAAAATCGATTAAATCTGCCAACATTTCTTCTACCTGGCAGGATGATACGAAGAAACGTAATGGACCTAACCCTAATAAATCGCATGCTACTAATTCGAATGTGGGGGGACGCGATGGATGGCGTGGGCCGAAAGGTCGTCGCCAAAATCACGGCGACCATCATGCGCAACACAATGAAAGAGAAAGCAATTTCCAGGAGCCAACTGAGGCAATCGTGAAAGAAATTCACGTTCCAGAGACAATTACTGTTGCTGAATTGGCGCACAAAATGTCAGTTAAAGCTTCGGAAGTGATTAAGCAGTTGATGACACTTGGTCAAATGTGCACGATTAATCAGGTATTGGATCAAGAAACAGCGATGATTTTGGTGGAGGAAATGGGCCACAAGGCATTTGCGGCCAAGCTGGATGATCCTGAAGCTTTCCTGGATGAAGGTGTTGAGCACGCAGACTTTGAAATGCTGCCACGCGCACCTGTCGTAACGGTGATGGGGCACGTTGATCATGGTAAGACATCGTTGTTGGATTACATACGTCGTGCCAAGGTTGCTTTTGGGGAGGCTGGCGGTATTACACAGCACATTGGTGCTTATCATGTGGAAACACCGCGCGGTATTATTACTTTCCTCGATACACCAGGTCACGAAGCGTTTACCGCAATGCGTGCACGTGGTGCTAAGGCGACAGATATTGTGATTTTGGTGGTTGCTGCTGATGATGGTGTCATGCCACAAACCAAAGAAGCGATTTCTCATGCTAAAGCAGCAGGTGTGCCGCTGGTCGTAGCGATTAACAAAATTGACAAACCAGGCTCTAACCTTGACCGTGTCAAGCAAGAGTTAATCGCTGAACAGGTTGTGCCAGAAGAATACGGTGGTGATGCTCCTTTCGTTCCAGTCTCCGCAAAAACTGGAGAGGGGATTGATGATTTGCTCGAACATGTCTTGTTGCAAGCTGAAGTCTTGGAATTAAAAGCACCAAAAGATGCACCTGCAAGAGGTTTGGTGGTTGAAGCAAGATTGGATAAAGGTCGTGGTCCAGTAGCGACTATTTTGGTGCAATCAGGTACTTTGAAGCGCGGTGATGTTGTACTTGCTGGATCATCGTATGGACGTGTACGCGCCATGTTGGATGAAAACGGCAAGAGCGTCACGGAAGCAGGTCCATCCATTCCAGTAGAAATTCAAGGGTTGGTTGAAGTACCAGTCGCTGGTGAAGAAGTCATGGTGATGGCTGATGAACGCAAAGCACGTGAAATTGCTCTGTTCCGACAAGGTAAATTCCGTGATGTTAAGTTGGCCAAGCAGCAAGCTTCCAAGCTGGAAAATATGTTTGATCAGTTGGCAGAAGGAGAAATTAAAAACTTGCCGATGATTATCAAAACAGACGTACAAGGTTCACAAGAAGCACTAGTACATTCTTTGCAGAAATTATCGGGTAGCGAAGTCCGTGTACAAGTTGTTCATGCTGGCGTAGGTGGAATTAGTGAGTCAGACGTCAATCTCGCCGTGGCGTCTAAAGCTGTGATTATCGGTTTTAACACTCGTGCTGATGCACAGGCACGTAAGTTGGCTGAGGTGAGTGGTATTGATATTCGTTATTACAATATTATTTATGACGCCATTAATGACGTAAAAGCCGCAATGTCGGGTATGTTGGCGCCAGAGAAACGCGAACAAGCGCTTGGCTTAGTTGAGATTCGCCAGGTCATTATGATCAGCAAAGTGGGTGCGATTGCAGGTTGCTTTATCTTGGATGGTATGGTCAAACGCACTTCGTCCGTACGTTTGTTGCGCAATAACGTGGTCATTTGGACGGGTGAGATTGATACCTTGAAGCGTTTCAAAGATGATGTGAAAGAAGTAAAAGCTGGTTTTGAGTGTGGTTTATCGTTGAAAAATTATAACGACATCAAAGAAGGCGATCAGTTAGAAGTCTTTGAAATTCAAGAAATTGCTCGTACCTTGTAATTAACGATGCTTAATATTTTGTAGGGCGCTCCTTGAGGGTGCCCTTCGCATTTCAACACGCAAAAAGTAACATCATGGTTAAACATAGTAAAAATATTCCAGGACGTGGTCTACGCGTAGCTGATCAAATTCAGCGCGATTTGGCAGAAATTGTCACGTTTGAGTTGAAAGATCCACGGATAGGGATGATTACGTTTACCGAAGTTCAGGTAACACCGGATTATGCGCATGCCAAAGTATTTTTTACTTCATTAAATGATAGCGAAGAGGCGATTAAAAATACCTTGCAAGGGCTAAACAATGCTGCAGGTTTTATTCGTCACCAATTAGGTCGTCGTTTAACCATTCATACTTTGCCGCAACTTCATTTTGTGCATGACAACTCAATTGCACGTGGCATGCAGTTGTCGGATTTAATCGATCAAGCTAATGCAGTCCAAGCCAAGGATGCAGAAGAAAAATAATCGCTAATCATCTATCTGTATTGTCGTTTTTTATGGCGAATACGAACACCAATATCTCACCCAAAAAAAATCGTAGTCTGCTTCATGGCGTCTTGTTATTAGATAAGTCGGTTGGTTTTTCGAGTAATGATGCTTTAATCAAAGCTAAGCGCTTATTGCTGGCCAAAAAAGCCGGTCATACCGGCACGCTGGATCCATTTGCTACTGGGCTTTTGCCTTTGTGTTTTGGTGATGCCACCAAATTTTCCCAAGATTTGCTGGATGCGGATAAGACGTATGAAACAGTCGTGCATTTAGGTGTGACCACCACCACTGGGGATACGGAAGGCGATGTGCTGAAAGAATGCTCGGTAGGTGAGATGACGCCAACACAAATAGAGCATGTTTTAGCGCAATTCCGTGGAGAAATTGCGCAAATTCCTCCTATGTATTCGGCATTGAAGCGTGATGGTAAACCTTATTACGCGTATGCGCGTGAAGGGATTACTTTAGAGCGTGAAGGGCGTCTTGTTACCATTCATCGTTTAGAGTTGATAAACTATCAAGCACCATATCTGACTTTGCGTGTGCAATGTAGTAAAGGTACTTATATTCGCGTATTGGGAGAAGATATCGGCCAAGCTTTAGGCTGTGGTGCGCATTTACAATCATTACGCCGTACGCAAGTTGGTCATTTGTCTTTGTCGCAAGCTATCACACTTGACACAATTTCTAATATGCCAGAAACAGAGCGCACGCAACTACTGGCACCAGTGGATGCTTTGCTTTCTTCTTTTCCTATCGTGCATTTGAGTCAACTATTGACGCAGCGCTTCTTGCAAGGACAGCGTTTGTCCTCAGCGAAAGAGGGAATTGTGATCCCGAATGAAGAGGGACGCGTTCGTGTGTATGGTGATCAAGATGGGCAATGTCGATTATTGGGAACTGCGCAGATTAAAGAATTCGGCATTCTGGCACCTGAACGCTTAGTCGCTACCAATCAGAGTGGCTGATACTACATTGATGCTTTTGATTCGGTGACGAAGGAAAATTTCGTTAATCCCTTGTTTTGCGCAGCCGCCATGATTTGTGCGATGACTTCATATCGGGTGGATTTGTCTATCCGCAACTGTAAATCAGGCAAGGGTTTGCTTTGTGCTGCACTCAGAAATTTGTTATCTAATTCAGTTTGTGTGATAGCTTGCTCGTTCCAAAAAAGCTTGCCTTGTGCATTAATCGAAAGTGTGATTGTTTCTGTTTTTTGCAAAGCAGGTGCAGATTTCGCAGTGGGTAAATCCAGCTTAATGGCATGTGTCAGCAATGGCGCGCTGATGATGAAAATCACCAGTAAAACTAGCATCACATCCACCATTGGCGTCACGTTGATGTCTGCCATTGGACGCGCTTCTTGTTTGTCATTAAATCCGCCGAATGTCATGGCTTACTTCCTGATTCGTGCGCCAGTGGTCAAATAAGCATGCAAATCGTGTGCAAAGCCATCTAGCTCGGCTAAGGTGACGCGATTCACCCTCGTATACGTGTTGTAGGCAAGCACTGCTGGAATGGCGACAGCTAAACCTAAAGCTGTCATGATTAGCGCTTCACCAACTGGGCCAGCAATTTGATCGATTTGCATCGCGCCTGCTGCTGAGATGGTGATGAGTGCGTGATAAATACCCCATACCGTGCCTAACAAACCAACAAATGGGGCAGTAGAACCGACCGATGCTAACAATGTCAAACCGCTTTCCAAACGTGCGGACACGCGGTTGATTTCTTGGCGCAAAGTGCGTGTGATCAACTCCCCCGGATCAATGGCTGTGTTTAATGATGCTGCACTTGTTGCGGCATTATCTTGTTCCGGCCAATTAGCAGCTTTGGATGCTTGCTTGGCCAGTGGCACATAAATATGTTCGCTATCTACTTGTTGGATGAGTGCGATGGCGTCTTGCAAAGTTGGTGCTTGCCAAAAAGCATCCAGCGCATGGGCACTTTTACGCATGCGCCAGGCGCTAAATGCTTTGGAGAGAATGTAATACCAACTGACAAGAGACATCAGTAACAAGGCATAAGCAACGGCATGGCTGACTGCATCACCTTGTGACCAATAATGTGCGAAATTATTCATTTCTTGCCTTATTTTTAATTTGCTGTACGCAATCCCAACACATCCTGCATGTCATATAAACCATGCCTTTTATTGGCTAAAAAGCGTGCTGCACGTAAGCTACCTTGAGCGTAGGTGATGCGGCTGGAGGATTTGTGGCTGATTTCAATGCGTTCACCGATGCCGGCAAACAGGACGGTGTGATCACCGACTATATCGCCGCCGCGTATGGTGGCAAATCCAATGGAAGACGGATCACGTTCGCCAGTCACGCCTTCGCGTGCATAGACTGCGTGCTCTTGCAAATCGCGACCTAATGCTTTGGCGACGACCTCGCCCATTTGCAGCGCAGTGCCGGATGGTGCATCAACTTTATGTCTATGGTGTGCTTCGATGATTTCAATGTCGTAGCCTTCGGAAAAGCTTTTTGCCGCCAATTCCAGCAATTTCATGGTGACATTGACGCCGACGCTCATATTGGGCGCAAATACGATAGCGGTTTTTTCAGCTGCTGCGGCAATCGCCGCTTTGCCTGCTGCATCGAATCCTGTTGTGCCGATGATCATTTTGATGCCATGTTCAGCACAAAATGGCAGATGCACGAGCGTGCCCTCTGGGCGTGTAAAGTCGATCAAATAATCTGCCTGTGCCAAACCTTGTGCCAGATCCGATGTAATAAGAACACCACTATTTTGACCAGTGAAAATGGTAGCATCTGTGCCGATACTGCTTGATGTGGCCACGTCCAGTGCACCAGCCAGAATTGCGTCATCGCTGTTTAGGATGGATTCAATCAACATGTGGCCCATGCGTCCGCTGGCACCTGCAATAGCGATTTTTAAGGAGGAAGTTTTTTTATTTTGGTTTGTCATTTTTGGACTGCAGGTATAGGAGTAGCGATGCGTGCGAGGTAGTCTTTTTCTGTTGGCAGATTGCCGCCCTCAAAGCGTGTGACTTTTTTATCTTTGAAGAACACTACGACATGGCTAGTAATGATCTCGCCATTGGCTTTTTGTAAGCGGAATGGATAATCCCAGCGTTCAGCGTGGAATAAGTCGTTTAATAAAGGTGTACCAAGTACAAAGCGTACCTGATCTTGTGTCATGCCTTCTTTTAATTGCGTCATCATTTCTTGTGAAATGAAGTTGCCTTGTTGAATATCGATTTGATGGACTGAAAAGAATCTCAGTATCCATGGCAATTTGGATAAATGTGAAACTTGTACGTCTTTGTTGTCGTTGCTGGTGGTATTGGAAGCGGCAGAGTTATTTGCTGAAGCAGTAGAGCTGTTGTTGACAGATTTTACGGTGGTAGTGCAAGCGGACAAGCAAGCGATCAATATTAAGCAAACCCAGGTGTTTAAATTTATCTTGTGATGCAGGCGAGAAAATAACAGGTGCATAAATGATGTCAATGTGAGGAATTTGAATAAGCGGAGGAATAATAAGGCCGTTAGTAAAACATTATATGATAAAGTAAATAAGTTCTTCTTAAGTCCTTTTTAAGCAGTAAACATGACGAATAATCCACGTAATAACACAGACGATAGCTTAAACGATCATTTAGACAATAGTTTTGCTAATAGTCAAAACAACCAAAACAACCAAAACAACCAAAACAACCAAAACAGTCATTCTAGTCATCATTTTCAACACCATCCTATGGATTTAAAAGCTAGCGGTTTAAAAGCGACCTTGCCCAGGTTGAAGATTCTCGATATTTTTCAAAATAGCCAAGTACGTCATTTGACGGCAGAAGACGTATACAAAATTCTACTAGCTGAAAATATGGATGTCGGATTAGCCACCGTATATCGTGTTTTAACGCAATTTGAACAAGCGGGCTTACTGAGTCGTAATCATTTTGAAACTGGCAAAGCCATTTTTGAGTTGAATGAAGGTTCGCATCATGATCATTTAGTGTGTCTGGATTGCAGCCGGGTGGAAGAATTTTATGATGAAGAAATCGAAAGGCGTCAGCATAAAATTGCTGAAGATCGTGGTTTTAAACTAGCCGAACATGCGTTGGCGTTGTACGGAAGCTGCGTTAAAACCAATTGCCCGTATCGCTCTAAATAATCATCGCGTAACTGCGTAGTTTGTTGCTACGCATCACACAAAATCGCACAGAAATTGTGCGATTTTTTACGTGTGATTTCTTACGTGCAATCTTGCTTATAAATCAATATAGATCATCTCAATATATAAGGACTCAGGGTGAATTTTTCCGCGCTTTCTATCAAAAACCCTATCCCGGCAATCATGCTGTTTGTGTTGCTAACCTTGGCAGGCTTGCTGTCTTATCGCGCCAGTCCGGTACAGGATTTTCCTGATATTGAATTACCTATCGTCACAGTCAGCGCGACTTTGTCTGGTGCAGCGCCAGCGCAGTTGGAAACAGAAGTTGCGCGCAAGTTGGAAGATTCTGTTGCTAGTTTGCAAGGCGTTAAGAATATTTATACCAAAGTGCTGGATGGCCAGGTGCAGGTCACGGTGGAATTTATCCTGGAAAAAAACATCGCAGAAGCCGTCAACGACGTGCGTGATGCAGTGGCGCGTGTGCGTGCCGATTTGCCCAGCGATGTCCGTGATCCGTCCGTCACCAAAGCATCCACCGCTGGGCGCGTTGTTTTAACGTTTACGGCAGCGTCAGTGAACAATGTCAACACCAATACACCCAAGTTGGATACGCAGGAGTTAAGTTGGTTTATCGACGATGCAGTGAGCAAGCGCTTGCTGAGCGTGCCGGGTGTTGGCGCGGTTAAGCGAGTAGGGGGCGTTAATCGTGAAGTATTGATCGAACTTGATACCGCCAAAATGGCGGCACGCAATGTCACAGCGATTGATGTTTCGCGTCGCTTGCGTCTTGTTCAACAAGAAACACCTGGTGGGCGCGGTGATGTCAATGGTGCTGAGCAAGCGGTGCGTACTATTGCGACGGTTAAAACTGCGGCGGAATTGGCGTTATTGGATATTCCTTTGCCCGGTGGCTCGCATGTGCGCTTGGATCAAATCGCACGTATTCAAGACACTGTGGCGGAGCCACGTGCCACAGCGACGCAAAATGGCCAGCCGGTGGTGGGGTTTGAAGTGTTCCGAACAAAAGGCGCAAGTGAAATTGATGTGGCGCGTGGTGCGCGTGCTGCCATTGAGCAATTGCAACGTGAACACTCGAATGTTGTGTTGCAGCAAGTGATAGACAACGCCCAACCGGTGGAGGAGAACTTCAAAGGCTCCATGGAGTTGCTGTACGAAGGTGCCCTGCTAGCGATATTGGTTGTCTGGTGGTTTTTACGCGACTGGCGTGCGACTTTGGTATCTGCAGCAGCCTTACCTTTGTCGGTGATTCCTACTTTTCTTGGGCTAGCCTATTTTGGCTACACCTTAAATACCGTGACTTTGCTATCGCTAGCATTGGTGGTGGGGGTGTTGGTCGATGATGCAATTGTGGAAATCGAAAACATCGAGCGTCATTTGCGTATGGGAAAAACACCGATGCAAGCAGCAATGGAAGCGGCGGATGAAATCGGCATGGCGGTGATTGCCACCACATTCGCACTGGTCGCCGTGTTTTTGCCGACCGCGTTTATGGGTGGTGTACCAGGTTTGTTCTTCAAGCAATTTGGCTGGACAGCAGTGTTGGCGGTGTTGGCATCGTTGGTGGTGGCGCGTTTGTTGACGCCGATGATGGCAGCATATTTGTTAAAACCGCATAAGCAAACCCAAAATATTCAACATGTTGAAGAAGCCCAAGATGGCAAAGTCATGCAGTGCTACATGGCAACTATGCGTTGGTGTTTGCGCCATCGTTTGGTGACAGCGATTGGATCGGGCATCTTTTTTGTGGCTTCAATCACATTGTTGCCTTTGTTACCCACAGGTTTTGTCCCAGCGGCGGATCGATCACAAACACAGATCAATATTGAATTACCACCTGGAACGCCGTTAGAAACTACCCGTTTGGTTGCGGAAAGTGCTCGCCTTGCAGCGATGCAAGTCAAGCATGTGAAGCATGTATTCAGTTCCATCGGCGGTGGTTCCAGTGGTGATGCCTTTGCGCCAGGTGCAGCGGCAGAGGCGCGTCGCGCAGTGCTGACCTTGACTACTACGCATCGCAGTGACAGAAAAGAATCATTGGCAGAAATTGAGTCGCAAATTCGTCACCAATTAGAAAATATCCCTGGCGCACGTTTCAATGTAGGACCGCCCGATACTGGCGTCAAAATGCAATTGGTATTGCGCAGCGAAGATCCGATTGCATTGGCTGAAGCTGGACAAAAAGTTGCGCGTGAATTACGTACTTTAAAAGGCATCGGCAACGTCAGCTCTAGCGCTTCGCTGGTAAGGCCAGAAATCATCGTGCGTCCTGATTTTGCACGCGCTGCTGATTTGGGTGTAACCGCCGCTAGCATAGGTGAAACAGTGCGCGTAGCAACGGCAGGGGATTACGATTTGAATCTGCCGAAGTTGAATCTTCCTGAGCGCCAAGTACCGATACGCGTCAAATTGCCCGATACCTTACGCATGGATTTGGCCGCTATGGAACGTTTGATGGTGCCGGGTAAAAATGGCCCCGTCATGTTGTCCAATGTCGCGAGTTTGAGTATGGAAAGTGGGCCAGCACAAATTGATCGTTTGAATCGCAGTCGCAACATCACGCTAGACGTTGAGCTGGGTAGTCGCTCTTTGGGTGAGCTCAACGCCGAAGCACGTGCTTTACCCTCGATGAGGAATCTGCCGCCCGCAGTGAAAATCGCCGAACTAGGTGATGCGCAGGAAATGCAAGCCTTATTCGCTAGTTTTGGCGTGGCGATGTTGATTGGTGTGTTGTGTATTTATGGCGTGCTAGTGTTGCTGTTCAAAGACTTTATGCAACCTGCCACCATTTTGGCCGCGTTGCCATTATCAGTAGGTGGTGCGTTCGTTGCGTTGTTGGTAACGGGCAAAGCGCTCTCCATGCCCTCCATGATCGGCCTCATTATGTTGATGGGAATCGTCACCAAAAATTCCATTTTGTTGGTCGACTATGCAATTTTGGCGCGCCAAGCTGGCATGAACCGTTTCGATGCCTTAGTTGATGCCTGTCACAAACGTAGTCGGCCTATCGTCATGACAACGATTGCTATGGGTGCCGGCATGATGCCGCTGGCGTTGGGGTGGGGAGCGGACCCCAACTTCCGCTCACCGATGGCGATTGCTGTGATTGGTGGGTTGATTACTTCTACGCTACTGAGCTTGTTGGTAATACCGGCGGTGTTTACTTATGTGGATGATTTGGAGGGTTTCTTCAAACGTTTGATGAGTAAAAGACATGTTAATTAAGTAAAAGGTAATTCTTTCTTTTCTTATTATTCATTATTAAAATCAAACCATGTATAGCACACGATTCCATCGCCCAATTATTATGACCCGTCACGCTTTGCAACGCATGACGGATCGCGCTATATCTGAAGCTGAATTGTTAGCAGTAATTGATACAGGAAATACATGATTCAAGGACGATACCCACTTGTGGGTGTTTAAGCATTTGGCTGGTCGCAATGACAATTTGGTATGTGCTGTGCTTGTGCTAGAAGACGCTGTTGTCGTCAAGACTGTCATGCATGGTTTTCAATTGGAGGATTAATCTATGCGAATTACTTACTATGATGAAGATGACATTTTAGTCATTCATCTTTCTGACAAATCCGTTACCCGTGAAGTATCGCAAGACTGGAACACGCATGTCAGCTATGCCGACGATGGAACTGCAGTAGAAATCGTTGTGCTTGATGCAGTTGCTAATGGTGCAATGCCTTTAGAGGTCTTGCATGGAAAAGCCGCTTGAAAATGTAATAGTGATACCGGCGGTGTTTACTTATGTGAATGATTTTGAGCGTTTTTT
>CAZCIX010000059.1:0-6049 GCA_964498835.1 uncultured Burkholderiaceae bacterium
CGCAACCTTGCCAAGGTTGAGGTCGAGAGTTCGAGACTCTTCTCCCGCTCCAAAACAGCAAGAAACAAGCGTAAACAAATGTTAAGGGAAGCTTCAAGCTTCCTTTTTTACTCTGTTTAACTTCAACATCACACAGTTTATTGGGAAAGACCACGCTCTTCACCCCTGGCGGGGTAGCAAAGTGGTTATGCAGCGGCCTGCAAAGCCGTAGACGCCGGTTCGATCCCGACCCCCGCCTCCATCTACTTTCTCCTAATTCCGGTTTTATCGCCTTATAGCAATTTTTGTTGCGCTCTATCTGGCTTCTTGCTGTTCCAGCATTGCTTTTATTCGTACCAATAAAAAACGGGCTCCATTAGGAGCCCGTGCCATTACTGGTGCTGATGAGAGGAATCGAACCACCGACCTACTGATTACGAATCAGTTGCTCTACCAACTGAGCTACATCAGCGCGGCCCGTATTCTATCAAATAATCCAATAATTTTTCTATTGTTTCGTAGAGAAAATTTTGTGGAAAAAGTCTATTCAACAAATCATTTTATCGGCACACCATTCGTCATTACCGCAGTTTTAGGTGGAAATTCAGCGTCTTTTAACTCAAAAAAATCACTGCCATTTGGCCTAAAACAGCAAAACTTATTAAGTTGTTTTTATTGTTGTTTATTTTGCACTTAGTTAAAAATAAAACAACTGATTTGTGTTATTATTAAAAAAGCAAGTGAAATGACTGGAAATATGTACGTATTTTTAGTTATTTCTTTTTTTATATCAAAATAATTATCAATTTAATAATATTAATTATGTTCCAGGTTAGTAATAATTCTAAGGTTGTTGGTGGTTTGGGTAGTTTTCCAAATGTATTTGGTAAAAATGAAAAACAATTTAATTTGGCAATGATTGAGTTGGATAGTTTGTCAGAGCAAGCCAATTTGCGAGTTGATGAATGTCAAGAAAGGCAACAGACTTTTTTGGATTTATCTGGGTGCAGAATCGTAAATTTTCCAAGTAATTTGTTCCCATTTTTGACTCAATTAAAGGAGTTAAATTTAAGTAATACTTCTTTGCAAAGATTACCGTCAGACTTGGCATGGTTGCTCTCATTAGAAACGTTGGATTTAAGAGGTAATCCAGAATTGAATATCAAAATTGAAGATATTCGTAGAGCATTACCTAACGTAAACATACTGTTAGACCCTACTAGCGTGAGTCCAACTTCTGTAAGTGAGCCTATAGGTCAATTTTCGAAAATGCAAGAGGCGGGGCTTATAGGTATTGATGGAGGACACGATCCAGACTTTGTCAATGCCCTCTTTAAATTCCAGATTGGTACTTCTGACGTACCTACTTCTTCCAAAAAGATAAAAAAAACTCATTCCAAAAAGCCTCGTTTGCAGCAAACGAAGCTTGATTCACAAAATAATTTAACACTGCCTGTTAAACAGCAAATCCCACACACCATGTCCCAAGCGAACGCCCCGGTTTTCGAATTTGGTCACGGGACGATAGCCTGGTCGTAAAGCATAGTCACTGGCTGTGTTTTGTAATGTGGGCTCTGCACCCAGGACTTCCAGCATTTGCTCTGCGTAATCCTGCCAGTCGGTGGCACAGTGTAAATAGCCTCCTGGTGCAATGCGGGAGGCTAACAAGGCGACAAAAGGTGGTTGAATCAAGCGTCTTTTGTTGTGGCGTGCTTTGTGCCAAGGATCAGGGAAAAAAATATGCACACCTGCCAGTGAGGCTGGCGGGATCATGTGTGTGACGACTTCGACGGCATCGTGTTGAATCAATCTCAGGTTGGATAAACCACGTTCGCCAATTTGTTTTAGCAAGCTGCCAACACCGGGTGTGTGGACTTCTACGCCGATGAAATTTTTGTCTGGCATGCCAGCGGCAATGTGCGCGCTGGTTTCACCCATGCCAAATCCAATTTCCAGGATAGTGGGTGCTGTGCGTCCAAAGCTTTGCTCAAAATCTAGGGTGGATTTTGTGTAGGGAATGCAGAATTGTGGCCCCAGCGTATCCATCGCACGTCCTTGTGCGACGGACAAGCGCCCGGCGCGGGTTACGAAGCTGCGAATCCTATGTTCGCTTGGGTCGTAAAGTGGACTTCTGTTTTTTTGTGTCTCGTTGATATTGTTTGAATCGTTTGTTGACATATAAAGTGGTATTGAAATTGGTATTGATAAATTGAAAAAATAGACTGAATTCATTGTTTAGTTAGCCAAGGTTTCAAGCAGCGTACCTTGTGCAGAGTAAGGATTTGCACGTCGACGGCGGCGGCGATAATGGCCATCTGCGTCCATTTCCCATGCTTCTTTATTGTCTTTTAGATAGGGTTTTAAACCTTCCTGAATAATACGTTTTTTCAACCGTTTATCCAAAATTGGGAAACATACTTCAATACGACGGAAAAGATTGCGGTCCATCCAATCTGCGCTGGATAAGCGTACGTCCTCTTTTTTGTGATTGTAGAAATAAAATACCCTTGTATGTTCCAAAAAGCGTCCAATGATGGAGCGCACGCGAATATTTTCTGACAAATTGGCAATCCCAGGGCGTAATGCGCACGCACCGCGAACAATTAGTTCTATTTTGACGCCAGCGCAGGATGCTTGATACAACGCTTGAATCAGTTTGGGTTCTAGCAAAGCGTTCATTTTGGCGATGATTAGGGCTTTGTGTCCGGCTTTGGCATGTTCAATTTCTTGTTGTATCGCACCCAGCAATCCCTGATGCAGGGTAAACGGTGATTGCCACAAATGTGCCAGTTTGCTTGGGTGGCCTAATCCGGTCAACTCCTGAAAAATATTCGCCACGTCGTTGGCCATAGCTTCGTTACTGGTGAGCAAGCCAAAATCGGTATAAAACTTGGTGGTTTGTGTGTGGTAATTACCAGTGCCGAGATGAATATAGCGTTTCAATTGTCCCGCTTCGCGTCGTACCACCAGTGCCATTTTGGCATGGGCTTTATAGCCAACTACGCCGTATACAACGTGGGCACCGACTTGTTCTAGTTGTTCTGCCCAGTTGATATTGGCTTCTTCATCAAAACGCGCTAGCAATTCGACAACGACTGTGACTTCTTTACCACTGCGTGCAGCATCAATTAAAGCGTATAAAAGCGCTGAATCTTGCCCTGCTCGGTACACAGTTTGTTTGATAGCAACAACGTTTGGATCATGCGCAGCTTGGCGGATGAATTCCACTACTGGGGTAAATGATTGATATGGGTGGTGTAGCAAAATATCGTGCTTACGTATAGCGCTAAACATGTCTTCCTGTTTGACCAAAGGTTTGGGCAAACTAGGTTGAAACGGTACGTATTTCAAATCTGGTCTATCCACCCAGCTATGCACTTGTAATAGTCGTACCAGATTGACTGGGCCATCGACCAGAAAAATATCCGCTTCACGCAGTTCGAATTGATTTTGTAAAAAGGTGATCATATTCGGTGAGCAGTCCGCAGCCAGTTCTAATCGGACTGCATTGCCGAAATGCCGTTGCGGTAATTCACCTTGCAAGGCATCGCGCAGGTTCTTGATTTCTTCTTCATCTACAAACAGTTCGCTATTGCGTGTGACACGGAATTGGTAGCAGCCACGGACGTGCATGCCAGCAAACAATTCTTCCATATGCGCACGCAGGATGGATGAAAGCAGCACGAAGCCATATTCGCCACCAGCAATCGTCGCTGGCAGGTGGATGACCCTGGGCAAAGCCTTGGGTGCTTGCACAATCGCCACGCCAGAATGCCGTCCAAACGCATCTTTGCCTTCTAGTTCAATCGCAAAATTCAAACTTTTATTCAGTACGCGTGGGAAAGGGTGAGCGGGATCTAAACCGATAGGTGTTAAAACGGGCATTAATTCGCGAAAAAAATATGCTTTAATCCATTCTGCTTGTTGTGGTGTCCAGTTTCGGCGACGTAGGAAACGAATATTTTGTTTCGCCAATTCAGGTATTAATACTTGGTTAAATAAGTGATATTGATGGTTGACTAATTTCCGTACTTTGTCGTTTAGTAGGGTAAAGATTTTGCTAGCATGAAAGCCATCAGGGCCAGTGCTGGTGGAGTGCAATTTGATTTTTTCTTGTAGGCCAGCTACGCGAATTTCATAAAATTCGTCCATATTGCTGCTAAAAATGCACAGAAAACGTAGTCGTTCCAGCAATGGCGTGCACGGATCTTCAGCTTGCGCCAAGACGCGCCGATTAAATTCCAACAGGCTGAGTTCTCGATTCAGGAATTGTTCGTGTGGAAAACTGTGCATGTATCAAAAGCCTTTAAAGATCTGTCAGCGTAAATCGGTGTAAATCTGCTTAAAGAAAAGCCCGTTAGTCTGACATGGAATTATTTCATGCGTATTTCATGGTTCAAAGAAAATACAGAATTCGGTATTCGGTTAAATTTTCTTGTTGTGCCAGTTTATTTTCTGTAGTGTGCTGACGATATGTCATTTCAGTCTTCTCATTCTTCTCAGTTTTAAGTGGGGTAATCACATGTTCGCTGCAATTGATTTGGGTTCGAATAGTTTTCGTATGCAAATAGGCCAACACGATGGCGTTGCCATTCGTGTGATCAAAAGTATGCGCGACCCGATTCGTCTCGCTGCCGGTCTAGATAGCGATGGGTATTTGAGTGAGACAGCGATTCAGTCGGCGATTACATCGCTCAAGGGGTTTAATCGCATCTTGCGCAATTATTCATTAGATGCGGTCAGAGTGGTGGCCACCAATACGTTCCGCATCGCCAAGAACGTCGCGCTTTTTTTGCCCTTAGCCGAAAAAGCCATCGGTTATCCGATAGAAATTATTTCGGGCGAAGAAGAGGGGCGCTTGATTTACATGGGCGTCGCCAGTTTGTTGGCCGTGTCGAATGGCACAGCACATGAGAAGCGTTTGGTCATCGATATTGGCGGTGGATCAACCGAATTGATTTTGGGTGACGGGCACAGCATTGAACGTGTGGAATCATTTGGTGTCGGGACAGTGGGGCAGAGCCTGACGTTTTTCCCCGCTGGCCATATTGACGCTGCTTGTTACGATGCGGCGATATTGTCCGCACGCTCGCGTTTTGAAGACGCCGCACCACCGTACTTGCCGCAACATTGGCAAAACGCTTACGGCTCGTCTGGTACGGTACGGGCAATTTATGACGTGATTTCCAAGAACAATCTGGGTAATGGTGATTTGTCTTATGACAGTTTGGTGGCACTCAAATCGCGTTTTATTGAATTTGGCCACGTTGAAAAAATCATCATGCCCGGGCTGAATCCCGATCGTGCCGGCACCATCATCGGCGGCCTGGCGATTTTGATTGCCCTGGTGCAGGAATTAGAAATTCCAGCTTTGCAACCCATTGCCGCCGGATTGCGTATGGGTGTGATGTGGGATTTATACCTACGCTCCACCAGACGTGACCGACGCGAGCAAGCTGTGCGCGAGTTTTCTCAGCATTTCCACGTCGATACAACTCGTGCCAATCGTGTTGCGGATGATGCAGTGGTGCTGTTTCGCCAGCTCAAACCAGAATCTGATGAGTTGGAAAAATATCTGTATTGGAGCGCTTTGTTGCACGAAGCTGGCATGGCGGTTTCGCAGACGAATTACCATAAACATGCGGCCTATTTGATTGAAAATGCCGACTTACCCGGCTTCACTACCCGCGAACAACGCACCATGAGTAGGTTGGCGCTGAGTCAAAAAGGCAATTTACGCAAAGTCAGCGAAGCGCTGATCGATGCCGATTTCGCCAAAGCCGTACTGGCGCTTCGTTTGGCGATTATGTTTATGCATTGCCGCTTGAAAATTGACTTTAGCCAGCTACGCCTGAAAATGAAAAACAAAATTGAGTGCGAGATGAAGCAGGATCGCATTGCGGATCATCCGACCTTGTTGTTTTGGATGGAGAAAGAGCGGGCGTGGTGGAAAGAGGTGGGGATGGAGTTTGTGGTTAGAGGGTGATTTTGGTGTCCAATTTGTTTCGTATGTTCCAGTTTTATGAAACTTATCAAAAATGGTTTGATTTAACGGGGCAAAAATAAACAG
>CAZCIX010000059.1:6149-11188 GCA_964498835.1 uncultured Burkholderiaceae bacterium
TCAATATCGATTCCACCACCCAAAAACAAAAAAGAGTCACAGCCGAAGCATGTGACTCTTTGATTTTATTCTGTGGGGTGATCGATGGGGTTCGAACCCACGACAACAGGAATCACAATCCTGGACTCTACCAACTGAGCTACGACCACCACTGCATGAAGAGCTGGCGATTATACAAACTTTGCTCTTGTCTGGCAAATGAAAATATTCAAAAAATAGTTATTTTGCAGGTGAAGTAGCCGTGACAGGTGGGTGCAATTGCAACAAGGTTGAAAATGCGTTTTCCAGCACAGCTTTGTTGCCACTGGTATAAGCCTCCAGCTTGATGGGCGCATCGTTGTTGCGTTGTAAATTATTTTCAGTCAATAAACGTGTTAAGTGCCGGGCAACGGATGCGCCCGTATCGACGATGTGGATAGCAGGCTGATTTTGGCCTTGATGTTGTTGCGCAATCTCTTCGATTAACGTTTGCAGAAACGGGTAATGTGTGCAGCCCAGCACTAGCGTATCGGCGCCTTGTTGGATCAACGGTGCGATATAGGTTTGCAGCAGGGCGATGGTGGTGGGGGAGTCTAGCTCACCTTTTTCGACTTGATCGGCTAATCCTATGCACGCTTGTGGCAAAAATGTGACCTGGCTGGCGGTGCTGATTTGTTGGCGTAGCTGGGTGAATTTTTCGCTGGAGAGCGTGCATTCCGTCGCCAAGACACCGACGATTTTGCTGTGGGTTAGGGTAGCGGCGGGTTTTAAACCTGGTTCGACGCCAATTAAAACTAGATCAGGATAGCGGACACGTAATACTTTGATCGCAGCGGCGGTGGCGGTATTGCAGGCAACGACGAGTGCTTTGACGTTTTGCTGCATGAAAAAATCCGCAATCGCCAGCGAACGTTCAATCAGCCACGATGTTGATTTTTCACCATAGGGTGCGAAACCAGAATCAGCAAAATACAGCAAATGCTCTTTGGGTAGCTGAGCAGCAATATGCCGCAGCACGGATAGGCCACCCAGACCGGAATCAAAGATGCCTATCGGTGCATTGGCGTTGGTCATGGATGCATTCAATGTGATGACATTTTGCTGATGAGTGCTTGCCATTCTTGCGGGCCAGTTGTGTGTACTGAGACACCTTGGGAATCAACCGCAACGGTGACTGGCATATCTTGCACGTCAAATTCGTAAATCGCTTCCATGCCCAAATCCTCAAAACCAACGACTTTGGCGTGCTTAATGGCTTTGGAAACCAAATAAGCCGCGCCGCCAACCGCCATTAAATACGCTGATTGATGTTGTTTGATGGATTCAATCGTTGCTGGGCCACGTTCGGCTTTGCCTATCATCGCAATTAGGCCAGTTTTTTCCAGCATCATGTCGGTGAATTTATCCATGCGTGTTGCTGTGGTAGGGCCAGCGGGGCCGACCACTTCATCACGGACTGGATCAACGGGGCCGACGTAATAAATGACGCGATTGGTGAAGTCGACCGGTAATTTTTCTCCTTTGGATAACATGTCTTGAATGCGTTTGTGCGCAGCATCGCGACCGGTTAACATTTTGCCGTTCAGCAGTAAGGTTTGACCGGGTTTCCAGGAAGCGACCTGTTCTTTGGTCAAGGTGTTGAGATCGACACGTTGGGATCTCTCTGTATCAGGCGCCCAGCTAACATCAGGCCATTCTGATAACAGCGGTGGCTCAATGTAAGCCGGGCCGGAGCCATCCAACACAAAATGCGCATGGCGGGTTGCAGCGCAATTAGGAATCATGGCGACCGGTTTGGATGCGGCATGCGTAGGATGCATCATGATTTTGACGTCCAGTACGGTGGTCAAACCGCCCAAACCTTGCGCACCGATACCTAGCGCATTGATTTTTTCGTACAGTTCGATACGCAATTCTTCGGTCTTGTTTTGTGGGCCGCGTTGCAGCAGGTCTGACATATTGATGTCTTCCATCAATACTTCTTTCGCCATCAACATGGCTTTTTCAGCTGTGCCGCCGATACCAATCCCCAACATGCCAGGTGGGCACCAGCCTGCGCCCATGGTGGGAACGGTTTTCATGACCCAATCGACCAATGAATCAGAAGGATTGAGCATGACAAATTTGGATTTATTTTCCGAGCCACCGCCTTTGGCCGCGACTTGCACGTCGATGGTATTGCCCGGCACCAATTCCATGTGGATGACGGCGGGCGTGTTGTCTTTGGTATTGGTACGTGCGAAATGTGGATCTGCCACGATGGAGGCGCGCAATTTGTTGTCGGAGAAGTTGTAAGCCCGGCGCACGCCTTCGTTGATGGCATCGCTGATGGAGCGATTGTTAAAGCCTTCAAAACGCACCTCCATCCCGATTTTGAGGAATACATTGACGATGCCGGTATCTTGGCAAATCGGGCGTTTTCCTTCGGCGCACATACGGGAATTGGTGAGAATCTGCGCAATCGCATCTTTGGCAGCAGGGCTTTGTTCTGTTTCGTAAGCGCGGGCCAAATGTTGGATAAAGTCGAGTGGATGGTAATAACTAATGTATTGCAGCGCTGCGGCAACGGATTCGATTAAATCGTCTTGTTTAATGATAGTCATGGTTTTTAAGTAGCTTATTTAAGAGGATTAGTGAGATTTATGCGATTGATACTGCGTCACTGTCATGATGCGGTCGCAATACGCAATCGCCAGTGCAGAAAGTAAGAAAACGATATGAATCACCGTTTGCGCAATCAATGTTTTTTCATCGTACGCCTTGGCGTTGATGAAGGTCTTGAGTAAGTGAATTGACGAAATCCCGATAATCGCCATCGCTAGTTTGGTCTTCAGCACAGATGCATTCACGTGCGATAGCCATTCCGGTTGATCCGGATGTTGATCCAGCCCGAGGCGTGAAACAAAGGTCTCATAGCCGCCGACAATCACCATGATCAGCAGGTTAGAAATCATCACCACGTCAATCAAGCCCAGTACGACTAGCATGATGGTAGATTCATTCAACTTGCTGGGACGCAAGCTACCTTCAACGGTAATGGCATCAAAAATGTGTTCCAGCGAGGCTTGATTACCCAGCGCCGCACCGACTAAATCCTTGAGTTCAACCCAAAAGTGAAAGACATAGACGCACTGTGCCAAAATCAGCCCCAGATAAAGCGGCAATTGCAGCCAGCGGCTCATAAAAATCAAGCGTGGTAACAGAGGCAGACGAGGAGGGGTGTGTTGGGAGTTACTCATTGGTTACTCATTTATATAAAAAGATGGGATGGACGTTGAATGATAAATGCTGAAAAAACGGACAAAAATTGTCCGGCAGTATTTTAACCGAGTTGATGTCGTATCTGTCTGGACAAGCAGGCGCATGCCATGTAAATTTTCGGCGCATTGTTTGTAAACTTTTATCGGATAAAAAGCCATGGCAGAAATCGAATTGTTAAAGCACGAAAGCCGCGTATTTCCCCCTTCTACAGCTTGGACGCAAAGCGCCAATATTGCGGGCATGGATGCGTATCGCGCTTTATGTGCACAGGCTCAATATGACTACACTGGTTTCTGGGCCAAATTGGCGCGTGAACACCTCAGTTGGCAGCAGCCGTTTAACCAAGTTCTCGATGAAAGCAATACGCCGTTTTATCGTTGGTTTGAGGACGGAACCTTAAATGCGTCCTACAACTGCCTGGATAGACATATAGAAAACGGCCATGGCGAGCGTGTTGCCATTATTTTTGAAGCCGATGATGGAAATGTGCGTAAGGTGACTTATCGCCAATTGCATCAAACAGTTTGCAAATTAGCCAATGGCTTGAAATCTGTGGGAGTCAAAAAAGGTGATCGCGTCATTATCTATATGCCTATGGGGATACAGGGCGTGGCGGCGATGCAAGCCTGCGCTCGGATCGGTGCTATTCATTCTGTGGTGTTCGGCGGTTTTTCCGCCAAGTCGCTGCATGAGCGCATCGTTGATACGGGCGCTGTCACCATCATCACTGCCGATGAACAAATTCGCGGTGGCAAGACGCTGCCGCTCAAAGCCATCGTCGATGAAGCGCTGGCATTGCCAGGATGCGACAGCGTGCAGCAGGTGATTGTGCATAAACGTACTGGTAATGCGATTTCTTTCAACCCAAAGCAAGACCTTTGGATGGAAGAGTTAATCACCCCACAGTCGAAAACATGCGAGCCAGAATGGGTTAGCGCCGAGCATCCATTGTTTATTCTGTATACATCCGGTTCCACTGGCAAACCCAAAGGCGTACAGCATGCTTGCGGCGGTTATTTATTGTGGGCCATGCTGACGATGCAATGGACTTTTGATATCCAACCAGCCAAAGATGTCTTTTACTGCACCGCCGACATTGGCTGGATTACAGGTCACACCTACGTCGCCTACGGCCCCTTGGCAATGGGCGCGACGCAGATCATATTTGAAGGCGTGCCGACTTATCCCGATGCTGGCCGTTTTTGGGACATCATTCAAAAGCATCAAGTCAGTATTTTTTACACTGCTCCAACGGCAATCCGTGCCTTGATCAAAGCCTCCGCCATCAACGATCAAGTCCATCCCAAACAATACGATTTATCCAGCTTGCGCCTATTGGGTTCTGTGGGTGAACCCATCAATCCCGAAGCCTGGATGTGGTATTACCAGCAAGTCGGCCAACAACGTTGCCCGATAGTCGACACCTTTTGGCAAACCGAAACCGGCGGCCATGTGATCGCGCCTATGCCTGGAGCGACATCGTTGGTACCAGGCTCTTGCACCTTGCCACTACCCGGCATCATGACCGCCATCGTGGACGAAAGCGGTCACCCAGTCCCAGCCGGGCAGGGCGGTTTGCTAGTCATCAAACGCCCATGGCCATCCATGATACGAACCATTTGGGGTGATCCAGAACGCTTTAAAAAAAGCTATTTCCCGGCAGAATTAGGCGGTAATGTGTACTTAGCTGGTGATGGTGCCATCTGCGACAAAGACAGCGGTTATTACACCATCACCGGTCGCATCGACGACGTGCTGAACGTCTCCGGCCACCGCATGGGCACCATGGAAATCGAATC
>CAZCIX010000060.1:0-11072 GCA_964498835.1 uncultured Burkholderiaceae bacterium
TGATTGCGCATGATTTTCAGGCTGCGTTCAAGCAATGTGATGTGATTATGGGACCAGTGTCGCCGACTGTGGCGTGGGATATTGGTGCTAAGTCAGATGACCCTGTGGCCAATTATTTGGCTGATATTTTTACCTTGTCGACCAGTTTGGCGGGCTTGCCTGGGATGTCGATTCCATGCGGTTTTGGCCAGGGTGAAAAAAATGGTAAACGCCCGGTTGGTTTGCAGCTCATTGGCAATTATTTTGCTGAAGCTAAATTGCTCAATGTTGCACATCAATATCAATCCGCGACGGATTGGCATACACGCCAACCAGCTTAATAAACAGGAAATAAACCGAGATTATCCATTAGCCACAGTCTCACACTCCGTCGTCTCCGAGTGCTTTAGTCGAAGACCCAGTGGTTTAGCATTAAACAAGGCAAGATGCTGGGTTCCCGCCTAAACCCGCGGGAACGACGAAGGTTAATGGACAATGTTGGATAAATAAAAAACATACATCTAAATAATTTATAGCAAGGACATCATGATGCAGTGGGAAGTGGTGATTGGTTTAGAAACGCACGTGCAATTGACGACGTGCTCCAAAATTTTCAGTGGTGCTTCCACCAGTTTTGGTGCCGAGCCTAATACGCAGGCTTGCCCAGTGGATTTGGCGTTGCCAGGCGTGTTGCCTGTGATGAATAAAGGCGCAGTGGAAAGAGCGATTCAATTTGGTTTGGCGATTGGCGCAACGATTGCACCAAGGTCGATTTTTGCGCGCAAAAACTATTTTTATCCGGATTTACCCAAAGGTTATCAAATCAGCCAGTTTGAAATACCGGTTGTGCAGGGTGGTTCTATTTCCTTTGCTATGGAGGAAAATGGCAAAGCGACATTGCGTACCGTGCAATTGACGCGCGCGCATTTGGAAGAGGATGCGGGTAAGTCTTTGCATGAAGATTATCGTGGCATGTCCGGCATTGATTTAAATCGTGCTGGTACGCCGTTGCTGGAAATCGTCACTGAGCCCGATATGCGCAGCGCAGCGGAAGCGGTGGCGTACGCCAAAGCTTTGCACGGCTTGGTGATGTGGCTAGGGATTTGCGATGGCAATATGCAGGAAGGTTCTTTCCGCTGTGATGCCAACGTGTCGGTGCGTCCTGTCGGGCAAAAAGAATATGGCACGCGTTGCGAAATCAAAAACCTGAATTCCTTTCGCTTTATGGAGGATGCCATCAATTACGAAGTGCGACGTCAGATCGAATTGATTGAAGATGGTGGCCGTGTGGTGCAAGCAACGCGTTTGTACGACCCAGATAAAAGGGAAACACGTGCCATGCGTAGCAAAGAAGATGCGCAGGATTATCGTTATTTCCCCGATCCGGATTTGCCACCGTTGGTGATTGCGCAGGCGTGGATCGACAAGATCAAAACCACCATGCCAGAGTTGCCTGCTGCTATGCGTGAACGTTTTATGAATGACTATGGTTTGTCTGACTACGATGCATTGTTGTTAACACAATCAAAAGCCATGGCTGTGTATTTTGAGGCAGTGTTGGTGTGTGTGGTTGATGCAAAAAAAGAACAAGCCAAATTGGTTGCCAATTGGTTGATGGGCGATGTGGCGTCTTCATTAAATCGAGAGGGACTAGATATCGCCGATATTCCCGTCTCTGCGGCTCAGTTGGCTTTGTTGCTAAAGCGGATTGCTGACGGCACGATTTCTAACAAAATCGCCAAAGAAGTGTTTGCAGCGATGTGGCAAGAAGTTTCTGATCAAGACAATATTGCCGATGTGATTATTGAAGCCAAGGGCTTGAAGCAAATCTCCGACAGTGGTGCTTTGGAAGCGATTGTGGATCAAGTATTGGCAGCAAATGCAAAATCGGTAGAAGAGTTTCGTGCCGGTAAGCAGCAAGCGATCAATGCCTTGATAGGGCAGGCAATGAAAGCGAGTAAGGGAAAGGCTAATCCGGCGCAGTTGACTGAATTGCTTAAGAAAAAATTAATGGGGTGATCTCCCATTAATTTTTCTTTCGTGTATTTCCGAGCGTACGCGTAATTTTAGTGATCGCTTGTTCTTGTGCTCGTATCTGGGGTTGTCCATTGAATATATTCATCTCCTAGTATTGCGTGGAGTGCTTGGAAGGTTTGTGTATTTAGGCCTGGTTTATTCACGATGCCATCAAAGTTTGAGCGATGCTCTTCTGGTATCGCTTGGTTGGTTGTATCGACATTGGTTGAGAATGTGAGAATTGGCAACCTTTTGCGTGATTTGTCTACCAGGTTTTGCGCGTATTCGAGAATCCGGTACTCTCTGACTAATTCAGGCCCAGACATTTGCCCTGCACCTAATTCAAAGTCCTGTAGCACCAAGTCAAATTTAATTCCTTGATTTTGTGTTAAGTCTTCTGGGGTGTAAATAGCATCAGAGTTTCCTGATGATGAAATGCAATGACCGGCAGAGCAAAAATTATTGCCTTGCATCGCTTTAAGGCCTTCTGCAGAATTATTGACCCAATAAATATCGATGTCGCTACCTCTAAATCGTCTCATCAATACTTTTACGATGGCGGTAGAGTCATCTATTACTAAAAGTTTAAAGTTTTTTACTATTTTAGGTGTGCTATCAATGAGCTTTGTCATTTCTCTCATTGGTATTTTATTGATTGTTTTTTGAGGAGTTTCAAGATAAAGATCAAAAGTTGGGTTGATTGCTCCAGGAAGTTCATGATTTTCTTGCAACCAAATACGATTGGTCTGTGAATTATTACTTGAATTTTGACTGGTAAATCTTAAACTTGTCGATGCAGTCAATATATGTTCTGAATCTGAATCTGAACATGATAGTTTTATTTGTTGTTTTAAAAATATCGCTAGCTGGGTACCATTCTTTTCATCAGCAGCCTCTAGGATTTGTTCCAGAGTTTTGCCTTCATCGAGAATTGTTTTCTCGTCAAAATGTTGATAATTTATTATGAACTTGATTAGTTCTTTTTGAACTTGAGAAGTGAAATCGTCTTCCTCATAAGAAGGTGTAAAAAGAATATGTATAAACAATTCAATTGCTTCTTTTGATGGTGAGGCATTTTCATGAAATCTTGATAATGCAATTGTCACATTGTCAATTTTTCTTTCGGTGATGGCTTGTTTTAAATCTCTTTCTGGTGTTGTTGGGGATACCTTGTAATTATTTGTACGTGTTGAGGCCAAAATAGAGTCACTTGATGTGCACGTAAATCTTTGGCAAATTGCGCCCAAAATTCTTAACATAATTTTCTTTTAAAAATACTAAAGCGCCGCAAATCATTCACTACATGAATGATTTTGGCGGCATCAAAAATGGTTTGCTGGGGAAGTGAAACGTGATGTGTAGCTTCAATAATGTTTATTTATTGATATGCTATATTATTAATGCAATAAATGCAACAAGTTCAATTGTAAAATTGTTAAATTTTGTTAAAAATCTAGTTAAGCTGACTAATTTGGCTTGATAGAAAACACCATATTATTTTGGGATTTAATATGGTGCTGAAAGCGGATTGATTGAGCGTGATAAATAGCAATGCTAATTATTAGCATTGGTTATTAATACGAATTGCCATGTAGTTACATAACCCCATACCGTGATCGATAAGCCGCAACAGCAGCTTGATGTTGACTAAGTTCGTTCTGTGTTCCATCGTTGCCGCCAGCGTTGGCAAGATGATTTAGCAAGTCGTCCAGATTGCCGATAGAGATGACGGGAATGCCATATTCCAGCGTGATTTCTTGCACGGCAGAACGTTGAGACAGCGTATTCTCAGTGCCGCAGCGCTCCATCCGGTCGAGCGCAATCAGTACGGCGCAGGGCGTTGCACCAGCGGCGCGTATCATGTTCACCGACTCACGTACTGAAGTGCCGGCAGAAATGACGTCATCTACAATTACTACACGTCCTTGCAACGGAGCACCAACTAAGCTACCACCTTCACCGTGATCTTTTGCCTCTTTGCGATTAAAGGAAAAAGAAACATCTCGCCCTTTGTTCGCCAAAGCAATTGCTGTGCTGGACGCTAGTGTTATGCCTTTGTAAGCAGGGCCAAACAACATGTCAAACTCCAGTCCAGAATCTAGCAAAGTTTGCGCATAGAATTGCCCTAATTGACCTAAGCAGCCACCATTGCTGAATAAACCTGCATTAAAAAAATACGGTGAGGTACGCCCAGCTTTGGTCACAAATTCTCCAAAACGCAAAACACCGCTAGCAAGCGCAAATGCAATAAATTGTTGGCGTAAGAGATTCGTGTTATGCATAGATTGCACCGTTAAAAAGGTGATTAAAAGGGGGTTGATTAATGAATGATTAGGTTAATTATGCGTGGCGGGATTATCCGCTTTGTCATGCTGTTTGTGCAAGGATCGTATTGACTCAGATAATGGCATATTGAGCTATTGCCAATAGAAGGCCTATCGCCGCCGCATTCCTACTAATCTTGAATGAGAGAAATCCTATTTCGAAATTTTCTTGTATGGACAACGTTACGCCCAAATATTGGTCGTGATAAAAGGTTCCTTCTGCGCTCCATCCATATTCATACGTTACCTTGCCATGAAGCAGTATATTTTTTCTAAAGTAACCTTCTTGAGTTTGTTGGGGAAATTTTCGCGTGCCATAAGTCAAAAGACCTTGATCAAAGACACCTTCGTCTTGCATTCCATTGAATATTTTAATGCAATGATCACCATGTAAGTATCCATTCAAAAATGAACCTTTTTCGATGAATCCATGTTTATCGGTTCGTATGCCTTCTACCAAAACACCTTGTTTAAATTCGCCATGTTCCGTTGTTCCATCTTCATAGGTTAATGTGCAATCTTTTCCATCCAATTCGTTATTGACAAACGTGCCTTCCATCGTGATGCCATTTGGTGTGGTAATTTTTTCAATTTTTGGAGTCTGAGATTTTGGTGGAAGATGAAGAGATTGCTCCTCTTCTTTATCAGAAAACAAGTTCGTATCTATTGCTTTGTAGGGTGGCCAGCTACATTCTGCGATTTGTGATTTGGGGGGGGCGTTATTAGTGTTGGTGAATTGAGTTTGGGTAGGTATATTTGTAAAAATATTACTTGCTGAGGCGTGAATGCCAGAGTTGCTTTTCACGGCTTGGAAAAATACAGAGGCAGGCACTAAAAAAGATGTGATTTTCATTGATTTATTTCTCTAACTAAGACGAGTAGAATGAATAACAATTTTCTTGTTATTAAGACAACTTTTAATTCTACCAGTATTTTGTGTTGGTCATCAAGTTTTACACTACGTGCAAGCGTTTTTCCAGCCACGTATCAACTGCCCAATTAGCGCAACGAGAGCGCATCACCAACAAGGTGATCAACAACGTACCCCAATACCAATGTTGATGAATACCGGCTGGGCTGAGTTCTGAATAATAAGAAATTAATGCCACTGCATTTAAAATAAACAAGCCGGCGGCGGCGAAGCGACCCAATAATCCGGCTACCAGCAACACAGGTAATCCAAGCTCAGCGCAGGTTGCCATCCAGGCGGCGACGGTAGGATCCAGCAGCGGTACTTGATACACATCACTGAAAAGAGAGAGCGTGCTGTCCCAATTTTGGATTTTGGTTAAACCGGATTTGAAGAAGACGGTTGCGAGATACATTCTTATCGTCAGATCCACAATTGGGCCTAAATATTCAGGCAGATGCGATGCTTTGTAATATTGTTTGAGTAATGTTGAAAGTGCGATCATGTTCTTGCTCCCAATGTGTAAAAAGAAAAATCAACCAAAACGCACTGCTCAAGTAGTGTGAGCAGCGTAGTTTGCAAATCGAATGCGGGATAATCGATCAAGGTGGCGGTGGTCGCATCGCCTAGCGTTTGTCCAGTTTGAATACGCTGTAGCCAGTCATTTTGTTCTGGCGATAAAGTAGTCACCTGCACCACATTTTCTTTGCGATGAACCAGCGCGATGCATGGTCCGCTATCCAAATCAATATGGAAATCGCTTGCGGCACCCGCTTGATGTGCCAGCCAGATCGCGCTAACAGGATAGAGCGAACGCACGACCTGACACGCTGGGTGTATGTGTAGGATCAGGTTGGCATATTGTTCAGGTGAAACTTGTGACAATCTTTCAAGATCCAGAATCGTCCTATCCGCTGCAAAATACGCGACATGGCATGCCCATTCCAGCGCCGCCACATCGGGTAAATAAACCAGTTCTTGCGCAGGTGCGAAGCTCCTTACAAAGTCTGTTAACTCCGCACCGTAATGATGCAGGTTTGCGTTACGTGAAGGATAGTGTTCAATAAATTTTCGGGCTAGAAAGCGGAAAAAATCATCGCCTACCAGTTGTTGAATCACTGGATAAGCACCGGCTAATGCATTTTGTAAATTGCCACGATAATTGTTGCGGTAGACTTCAATGGCATTAGCAAGCGAATGGTTGGCATTGGCATAAACCGTATTCAGCTTTGAAGATGGTGCTTCATTCAATACTTCATTTAACACAATCGCACGTGCGAAATCGACGTAATCCTGGTTCAACTCATCCATGATGATCCGTTGCTCGTGTGGTGATTTGTTTTGTTATTTGTTGATTGGCTTTGTCAGCCTCACCCATCAGTACTGATAAGGCTGGAATATCAGCATCCCATTCGATTAGGGTAGGGCGTGGCCCGATGTGCTGTAGTGCGTAGGCGTATAAATCCCACACCTCTGGATAAACAGCGCAGTTATGCGTATCTACCAGACAGCCGTTTTGTATGCTGTATCCCGCCAGGTGGTATTCCTTAACCGCTTCAGCGGGGATGTTTTTGATGAAGTCTTCGGCATCAACACCGAGGTTGCGTATGTTGACGTATAAATTTTCCACATCGAACAAAATGCCACATCCTGTGCGTTGGGTTAATTCGGCCAAGAACTCAGCTTCTGTCATCTCGCTATGAGAGAAGGATAGATAACTAGAAAGATTTTCAACCAGTAATTGCCGCCCAAGTGATTCTTGTACTTGTTCGATTCGGTTTGCTACATGCAGCAATGCTTGGTGTGTATAGGGAAAAGGCAATAAATCATTAATCACCACGCCATTGACGTTTCCTACGTTGCCAGAATCGTTTGGTGCATTCCAGCACAAATGCTCTGACACGACAGCCGGTTGCACGGTGTCGCATAAACGGCGCAGGGAAGATAAGTGTTCGCTATTGAGCGGAGCGGTCGATGCCAGCCCCATGCCTACGCCATGCAAGCTGACGGGATAATGTTCACGCACTTTGCATAAGGTATGCAGCGACGCTCCACCACCGAAAAAATTCTCGCTATGCACTTCTACCCAACCTAGATTGGGTAGCGTTGACAGAACTTCCCGGTAATGAGGCGCCCGCAAACCAATACCTGCGCTACATGGCAATGATGGCGATGATGGCAGTGTATTGTTTGTGGGCATTTTCATTTTGTGTTTTTTCAATATTGAAAAATTACATATCTTCGGAGGTTTTGCCACCAGCAATCTTTTTGCAAGTGCCTGCAGGGAGGGAGAGGAAGTCATGTGGGTCGCTGTCTTTTGCAGCATGACCAGCGCAAGCGTGATCGGATTTTTTGCCGCCACAATCATTCATGCCAGCTTTGGCAATGCCATAGCATTTTTCTGTTTTAGCTTTTGCGGCGCTGGCGCTAGCTGCAACACCCAAAGCCAATAAACCACCGATTGCAACGGATAAGAGTTGTTGATGTTTTTGATTCATTTTGATGCTCCTTTTTGTATACGATAGAAAAATTGTTAGAGATAAATTGTTAGCTAGATCAAACTTGTTTTTATTTGCTCTAGTGCTCATGAATTCGTATGTACTGAAAAAAAGGTTACATACAAAAAAATTTATTTTTAAATTGCACTTTTTCCAGTGCAAAAACATGGGAACGGAATCTACTGGCATAAATACCCTATGCTGATGTACTCATTTATAATCGCCGATTGATTAAATTTCATCTAATTTATTAAGTTAATAACTATGACAGCACAATTCTCCAAAAAAAGCGAAGCTTGGTCCGCGCGCTTTTCTGAACCCGTTTCTGATTTGGTCAAGCGCTATACCGCTTCAGTATTTTTTGATCATCGCCTGGCGCCGTTTGATATTCAAGGTTCGCTCGCGCATGCGGAGATGTTGCAGGCGCAGGGCATTATCAGTGCGCAGGATTACAGCGATATTGTGCGTGGTATGACGCAGATTCAGTCTGAAATTGATGGCGGAAAGTTTGAATGGCTGCTGGATTTGGAAGACGTGCATTTGAATATTGAAAAACGCCTAACCGAACTAGTTGGCGATGCGGGCAAGCGCTTGCATACAGGGCGTTCGCGCAATGATCAGGTGGCGACGGATATTCGTTTGTATGTGCGGTCGGCGATTGATGACATTTTGGGTTTGTTGCGTGATTTACGCCTGGCTTTGCTGGATTTGGCTGAGCAGCATGTGGATACCATCATGCCGGGCTTTACGCACATGCAAGTCGCACAGCCGATTACGTTTGCGCATCACATGTTGGC
Organism: uncultured Burkholderiaceae bacterium; assembly: GCA_964498835.1. Taxonomy (GTDB): domain Bacteria; phylum Pseudomonadota; class Gammaproteobacteria; order Burkholderiales; family Burkholderiaceae_D; genus JAGKXB01. The sequence goes on from CAZCIX010000060.1 coordinate 8,525, forward strand.
TTATGTCGAAATGTTTGGCCGCGATGCCGAGCGCATGGCGGATACCCGCAAACGCGTCAATCGTTTGCCTTTGGGCGCAGCGGCGCTGGCGGGTACGACATTTCTGATTGATCGTTTGCGCGTTGCCAAAACCTTGGGTTTTGATGATGTTTGCCATAACTCGTTAGATGCGGTGTCGGATCGTGATTTTGCGATTGAATTTTGCGCTGCTGCTGCCTTGATCATGACCCATGTGTCGCGTATGTCAGAAGAGTTGGTGTTGTGGATGAGTCCGCGTATTGGGTTTATTGATATCGCTGATCGTTTTTGTACCGGTTCTTCCATCATGCCGCAAAAGAAAAATCCTGATGTGGCCGAGTTGGCGCGTGGCAAAACAGGCCGTGTGAATGGCCATTTGGTGGCTTTGCTGACGTTGATGAAAGGCCAGCCGCTGGCGTACAACAAAGATAATCAGGAAGACAAAGAACCGTTATTCGATACCGTGGATACGATCATTGATACGCTGCGTATTTTTGGCGATATGGTGACTGGGATTCAGGTGCAACCAGATGCCATGCGCAGTGCGACGTTGCAAGGGTATGCGACGGCGACTGATTTGGCCGATTATTTGGTCAAAAAAGGCTTACCTTTCCGCGATGCGCATGAAGCTGTGGCGCATGCGGTGCGTACCTGTGTTGATAGAAAATGTGATTTGAGCGATTTAACTTTGGATGAAATGCAGCAGTTTTCTGCATTAATCGGAGCAGACGTGTTCCAAGCCTTGACGCTAGAAGGATGCGTCGCTGCGCGTGATCACGTGGGTGGCACTGCGCCACGTCAGATTGCTTTGGCGATTGCGCGTGTTCGGGCTTTGTGTAATGAAGATCATTAATACAGTGTTGTTTTTAATTTATCAGGACTGATCTTGGTTTCTACTGTTACTAGTTACACCGATTCCCGTAACCGTGCTGAGGTAGGCACAGGCTACGATGGTGTGGTGCGTATTTCTGTCGGTTCTTACTACGGAACAGGTGTGTTGCTGTACGACGGTCACGCCATTTTGACCGCCGCGCATTTGGTGCAAGAAGATTCGGGAAGCGTTGCCAGCAGCGCAGTCGTGCATTTTGAAACAAGCGCTGGTTCCCAATCCATTACGGCTAATTCCATCAGCGTGCTTTCATCCTACGACAAGACAAATGGAAGTAATGATTTGGCGCTGATTTGGTTACCGCAAGCAGCGCCTATCAGTGGTGATCGCTACCAATTGTATCGAGGCAGTGATGAACTGACGCAAATCATGACTATGGTGGGCTATGGCAGACCAGGAACTGGTGCGACAGGTACGTTGGATTCGCCTTTAGCTTCACCGTTACGACTCAAGGCGCAAAATAGCGCGGATGCCGATGCTGGGGAGTTGAAAGCGGCCTTGGGCAACATCATGGGATGGACTCCGCTGACGGGTTCCCAGCTGGTGGCTGATTTTGATAATGGCGACACAATGCACGATGCTTTGGGGACTTTGTTGGGGAAGTTCGATGCGGGCTTGGGTGACAATGAAGGCATATTGACGTCGGGTGATAGCGGTGGACCGGCTTTTATCAATCATCAGGTAGCAGGGATTGCTAGCTACGGTGCGAGTTTGTCGAGTTTCTTGGATCCTGATGTCGATAGCACACTCAATAGCAGTTTTGGTGAGCTAGGTTTTTGGCAGCGCATCAGTTATTACCAGCAATGGATAGATCAAAGTATGCGCGCTAAATATGTCAATGCGCCGACAACCCCAGCACAGGTCAATACCAACGTGACAGAAGGCGATAGCGGGACAACTTACGCTTACTTTTTATTGCAATTTAATGGCATGCGCAGCAGCCCAGATCAAATACTCAGCGTGGATTATGCAACTCGCAATGGCACGGCAAATGCTGGTCAAGACTATATTGCGGTTTCTGGCAAATTGCAGTTGTACGCAGGAGAAACTCAAGCGGTGATTCCGGTTGAAATCATCGGCGACCTTGTGGCAGAACCCGACGAAACGTTTTACTTAGATGTCAGCAACCCAGTCGGCGGTCATTTTGCCAATGATGCCATCATCCTGACTGCCGTGCGTACCATTCATGACAATGATGGATGGATCGCGTAGCAACCCCAGCAACCGTACCATCCGTATCAAACTACTACGTCTGTACTAACTTGAACCTCAATGCCAATCCCAACTTTACTTACCTTACACAAGCAGTCCAGAGTGCTGGAAATCGCATTTGACGATGAGAGTACTTTTTCATTGCCATTTGAATTTTTGAGAGTCTACTCCCCTTCAGCCGAAGTGCGCGGTCATGGTACAGGGCAAGAGGTTTTGCAAACCGGCAAGCGGGATGTAGAGATCACAGCGATACAGCCTGTTGGCAATTACGCCATCCAGCCGTATTTTTCCGATGGGCATGATACGGGTTTGTATACCTGGGATTATTTGCATCACCTGGGGACGAATCAGGTCACGCTTTGGCAGGATTATTTGCAGCGGCTGGAAGCGGCGGGGTTTGACGGAGACGCCGGGCGGGTATCCACGTCG
>CAZCIX010000061.1:0-9553 GCA_964498835.1 uncultured Burkholderiaceae bacterium
CAAAAACAACAATCCCCATCATTGCCAAACAACATGATGGGGATTGTATTGATCGTACTTATTAACTAATACAACTAATCAATTTAAGCCGTCAATTCCAACTGCGATTGCAAATACAACTGAATGCCGATGCGATCGATTAAGTCGATTTGTGTTTGCAACCAGTCAATGTGTTCTTCTGTGTCGTCGAGAATATCCTGAAACAATTGCCGGGAGACGTAATCAGCAGCGGCTTCGCAGGCAGCAATCCCTTCTTTTACTGTTTTTTGTGCTGCCAATTCTAGTTTCAAATCGGATGCCAGCATTTCTGGCGTTGATTCACCGATCATCAATTTGTGCAAGGCTTGCAAATTAGGCAAACCGTCTAGCATCAAAATACGATTGATCAATTTGTCGGCGTGTTTCATTTCACCGATGGATTCTTCGTATTCTTTTTTGGCGATTTTTTCAAATCCCCAATGCTTATACATCCGTGCATGTAAAAAATACTGATTGATTGCGCTCAATTCATTGGTAAGTTGAGCGTTGAGCAGCGCAATAACATTTTTATCGCCAGTCATAAAAACCTCACAAAAAATTTAGGCAAATTAACTGCCAATTAAGTTGAAAAACAAGCTGCTAATCCGAGAACCGCATATGGTACACCGAGTACAGGATGCGACTGTTCTAATCCTGTATTTTTTCATGTAAAAAGGTGAATACATACAAATGCGAATTGTTATCATTCACATTTGTGGTAAAATGAAGTTAATTCATTTCTTAAACCCCAACCTCACCAGGTGCTTTCATGATTGTTTGTATTTGTCAGAATGTCTCGGATGGAAAAATTCATCGCGCAGTGGATGGCGGCGTGACATCGATGGTGCAGTTGCGTGATCAGTTAGGAGTGGGGACTTGCTGCGGTAAATGCCATGCGCACGCCAAGCAAGTATTGCGCGAATGTTTGTCTAGCAATGCTCAACAATCACATTGCCACATGCAGCCTATGCTGTTTCAACGCAACATCATGGCTGCAGCATAATTAACTCATCAAACCAGCTAACACACCTAAAGAGTCATACGCAGCACGCGCTAGCCTGTCGTTGACTCCTTGCCATGTGCTGTTCTGCGGTGGCGTTTCAATCAAAATAATATCGGCATCAGCACTGTCCATAGCCCGCAATGCGGCATAGAGATCATGCGCATAAGCCGCTGCTTTTGCTACTGCTTTGATTGCTAAGGCAAGCTGGACGTTTGCCGAACTTACAATCTCATTCGAGTAATACATCAGCGCAACGCGCTTTCCAAGCGAGGACAATTTCTGCAATGTGGTGAGTAATTGAGCAGATTCCACCAAAGCAACTGGCGTGCGTGGTGCGTAATGGGATTTGAGATTGCCAGAAACACGTGGTGCAGCATGATCAGATTCATGCAATGAATCGGGCCAGATTTGAATGACATCAGCAATTTGCTCAGCGCTGATGTGTCCCGGACGCAATAACACCGGCCCATGTGTCGCTAAACGGGATAAATCCAATATCGTGGATTCAATCCCCACTGCGCTTTGGCCGCCATCCAACACAGCGTCAACCAATGGGTGATCACCAAACTCATTCCACACGTGCTGTGCGGTGGTTGGGCTGATACGGCCAAATTGATTGGCTGAAGGTGCCGCCACCCCACCCTGACCTTTTTTGAATGCGCGCAACAACGCTTGTGCTACTGGATGCGATGGGCAACGCAAACCGATGGTGTCTTGTCCACCTGATACAGCATCAGGAATATGCGCCGCGCGCTTTAAAATCAAAGTCAGCGGCCCAGGCCAAAAAGCCTGAATCAACTGCTGCGCTTCTTTCGGGATGTCCGTCGCCCAATCTGCGATATCTGCACCAGGTGCCAAATGCACGATGACGGGATGATTGCTTGGACGCCCTTTAGCACGATAGATATTGGCCACGGCTGCTGGATTTTGCGCATCTGCGCCCAGACCATAAACAGTTTCGGTTGGAAAAGCGACCAAGCCGCCGGATTCAAGAATCGCAGCGGCTTGGTCAATATCGTCAACGGAAACGAACTTCATTGAGGTACTTATTTAGGTACTTAACAAACGCATCGCTTCGGCGTATTTTTCAGCCGTTTGTTGCGCGACTGAAAGCGGCAAACGAGGTGCGGGGGCTTTTTTATCCCAAGGCTGGGTTTCCAACCAATCACGCACGAATTGCTTATCAAATGAAGGTGGCGACATACCAACCTGATAACTAGATGCAGGCCAAAAACGGGATGAATCCGGCGTCAAAATTTCATCGATCAAATGCATTTTGCCATCCGCATCCAGACCAAACTCAAACTTGGTGTCAGCAATGATGATGCCTTTGGTCGCAGCGAATTGTGCTGCTTGCGTATACAAATTGATCGCTGCATCGCGCACTTGGCGTGCCAAATCGCTGCCGACTATTTGTTCAGCCTGCTCGAATGAAATATTTTCGTCATGCTGACCCATCGGCGCTTTGGTGGAAGGCGTAAAAATAGTTTGTGGCAATTTTTGCGCTTCCTGTAAACCAGCCGGCAAAGTGATGCCGCAAATCGCACCAGTTTTTTGATAATCCTTCCAGCCAGAACCAATGATGTAACCACGCACAATCGCTTCGATTCCTAGTGGTTTCATTTTTTTAACCACAATCGCACGCCCTTCTACTTGGGCACGCTCTTCGGGTGCTACGACGGATATTGGATCAATGCCAGTTTCATGATTAGGAATCAAATGACCAAACTTTTTGAACCAAAAATTTGACATGGAAGTCAAAATTTTGCCTTTGTTGGGAATCGGATCATCCAAAATCACATCAAATGCCGACAAACGATCTGTTTGTACTACCAACAATTTATCGTCGCCAACCGCGTAAATATCGCGCACTTTGCCACGATGCAAAAATGGCAATGATTTCAAATTAGTTTCCAGCAAACCAGACATGGTATCCCTTGATTTGATTAATAAACGAGCTGCGACAATTCGCCTTTTTTGTATTTTTCTGCCATTTTTTCCAAAGCAAGCGGCTTGATTTTTGCAGCTTGACCTTCGCAGCCAAAAGACAGGAAGCGTGCTTTACAGACTTGCATCGCGGCTTCACGTGCTGGTTTCAAATAATCACGTGGATCGAATTTGCTGGGATTTTCAACGAAATAACGGCGAATCGCACCTGTCATGGCCAAACGAATATCGGTATCGATATTGATTTTGCGCACACCATGCTTGATGCCCTCTTGAATTTCTTCCACTGGCACGCCATAGGTTTCACGCATATCGCCGCCAAATTCGCGAATTTCAGCCAGCAATTCTTGTGGTACAGAAGAAGAACCGTGCATCACCAAATGGGTATTGGGAATACGTGCGTGAATTTCTTTGATGCGTTGAATCGCCAAAATATCGCCGGTAGGTTTACGAGTAAATTTATACGCGCCGTGTGAAGTACCAATTGCAATCGCCAAGGCATCACATTGTGTCAATTTAACAAAATCAGCCGCCTGGGTCGCATCGGTCAACAATTGCTCACGCGTCATTTTGCCGTCTGCGCCGTGGCCGTCTTCTTTGTCTCCCATCATGGTTTCTAAGGAGCCTAATACACCCAATTCCGCTTCTACTGTTACCCCGATTGCATGGGAAAACTTGACGACTTCACGTGAGACATCAACGTTGTATTCGTAGCTAGCGACGCTCTTGCCATCTTCCATCAAGGAACCATCCATCATCACGGAAGTAAAACCGGAACGAATCGCCGCCATACACACAGCAGGCGATTGGCCATGATCCTGATGCATGACAACAGGAATATGGGGATACGCTTCGACCGCAGCAGAAATCAAATGGCGCAAAAATGCCTCGCCCGCATACTTACGTGCACCGGCAGAAGCTTGCATGATGACTGGCGAACCGACTTCATCCGCCGCTTGCATGATGGCGCTGACTTGCTCCAGATTGTTGACGTTAAATGCAGGCAGACCATAACCATGTTCAGCAGCATGATCCAATAATTGACGCATAGAAACGAGAGACATGAAACAACTCCTTTTAAGGTTTTAATGTTTGGATTTTTAAATTTTTAATATTCACCAACTTTGACGATTTTTAGTGCATTAGTACCACCGACATGATGCATGGGCTCTCCCCAAGTCACGATGATCAGATCACCCTTTTGTACAATACCGTTGGCTAATAACAATTCTTCCGCATTTTTTAGAGTACTTTCTCTATCTGTAGACAACCCCAGTTTTAAAGTTTGTACATGACGGTACAAAGACACTTTTCGCTGAGTAGCAACGCTGGGTGTCATGGCAAAAATCGGTACATTAATGTTGTGACGGCTCATCCAAAGAGCGGTCGAACCGGATTCTGTCAATGCCGCAATCGCTTTAACTTTTAAATGAAAAGCCGTGAACAAGGCACCATACGCAATCGATTGATCAATGCGAGTGAAGTCGACATTAAAAAAATTGGGATCAAGTTTGTAATTTTCGAACTTCTCCGCCTCCAAGCAAATCGTCGCCATGGTTTCCACTGTTTCAACCGGATAACGGCCAGTTGCTGTTTCGGCTGACGTCATCACGGCATCCGTGCCATCCAACACTGCATTGGCGACGTCAGAAACTTCCGCACGAGTTGGAATCACATTGACCCGCATTGATTCCATCATTTGGGTAGCGGTAATCACAATTTTATTGGAGGCACGCGCCATTTTGATCATGCGTTTTTGTAGTGCAGGCACAGCCGCATTGCCTACTTCCACTGCCAAATCGCCACGTGCCACCATGATGCCGTCAGATGCATCCAGGATTTCACGCAACGCTGGAATCGCTTCCGCACGTTCGATCTTGGCAATCATCATCGGCTTGTGTTCATAATGTTCGCCCGCAAGATTCGCCAATTGACGTGCCATGATCATGTCGGCTGCACTCTTCGGAAAGGAAACTGCCAAATAATCTGCCTGAAAACTCATCGCAACTTTGATGTCTTCCATATCCTTGGCCGTCAATGCCGGCGCCGACAAACCACCGCCCTGGCGATTAATACCTTTGTTATTGGATAATTCGCCACCAACTTTGACCACGGTATGAATTTGGCTACCGACAATTTTGGTTACCATCAAGACGATTAAACCATCGTCCAACAATAAAAAATCGGACGGTTGCAAATCACGTGGGAGGGCCTTGTAATCCAACCCAACGCGTTCCTGATTGCCCAAAGGACAATCAGCATCCAAGATGAATTGCGCACCATTCTCCAATTCAATCTTGCCGTTTTCAAATTTGCCGATGCGAATCTTGGGGCCCTGCAAATCCGCCATAATCGCGACCTCGCGACCACAAGCTTGCGCGGCCTGACGTACCAGATTGGCACGATCAATGTGATCCTGCGCACCACCATGCGAAAAATTCAATCGCACCACATTCACACCCGCCTGAATCATCCGCGTCAATACATCAAGATCAGTGGATGCTGGGCCTATCGTCGCTACAATTTTAGTGCTACGCAACATCGCTTTCTCCTTGAAATGATGTTCAGCATGATGATCATGGGAATGGGAACGAGAGTGAGATTTATTGGGCATGTTATTGAGCTCTTTGCATTAAGATGTCGACAGCAGGTAAGGTCTTACCTTCCAAAAATTCCAAAAATGCTCCACCGCCAGTTGAGATGTAACCAACCTGATCAGCAATGTCATATTTCGCAATCGCAGCCAAGGTATCGCCGCCGCCCGCGATCGAAAAAGCAGATGATTTCGCAATCGCCAAGGCCAGAGTTTGGGTACCGGTGGCGAATTGATCAAACTCAAAAACGCCAACAGGACCATTCCAAACAATTGTTGCAGCAGTCGAAATTTTTGCTGCCAACATCGCTGCCGTTTGCGGGCCAATATCCAAAATCATGTCGTCGTCCGCAACGTCTTTGGCATCCTTAATCGTGGCTGCTGCTTGTGGTGAAAATTCTTTCGCGCACACCACATCAACTGGAATCGGCACCGACGCGCCGCGTGCTTCCATGATGTCAATAATGGCTTTAGCTTCTGGAACCAAATCGGCTTCTACCAAAGAGCAACCAATATTCAAACCTACTGCTTGCATAAAAGTATTAGCAATACCGCCACCGACGATTAAATAATCCACTTTGTTAGCCAAGGCTTTTAAGATCGTCAACTTACTCGACACCTTAGAACCAGCCACAATCGCCAACAAAGGGCGGGCTGGTTGTCCCAATGCCTGCCCCAACGCATCTAGTTCCGCCGCCAATAAAGGCCCCGCGCAAGCAATCGGAGCAAAACGCGCAATGCCGTGGGTAGTCGCCTCAGCGCGATGCGCGGTGCCAAATGCATCGTTCACATATACGTCACATAAACGGGCCATTTTTTGCGCTAATTCATCACTATTTTTCTTTTCGCCCGGATTCACGCGGCAATTTTCCAGCAAGACAACTTGACCAGGTTGGACGTCTACACCATCGACCCAGTTTTGTTTTAATTCAACGGCTTGCCCCAATAATTCTGACAATCGTTGCGCGACTGGCGCTAATGTATCCTGCGGTTGAAATTGCCCTTCAATAGGCCGTCCCAAATGTGACGTCACCATCACAGCTGCACCCGCTTTCAATGCCGTTTGAATCGCTGGAATGGAAGCACGAATACGCGTATCTTCCGTAATACGTCCCGCATCGTCCTGCGGAACATTCATATCGGCACGAATAAACACCCGTTTGTTTTGCAGTGCACCGGCAGTGGCTAAATCGGATAAGCGGATAAAAGGAGAACGAGAAGCCGAACTTGTTGAACTTGTTGAAGTAGATTGCATAGTCAGCAAAGAGAAGGATAAAAAAGAGCGTTATTTTACCTCAGCGCGCGCCCTTATATGCTGCAACATTATTGCAATATATAATGCAGTCCGAATCGCTGTACGAGCAAAACATAAACCCGCAAATGGAGAATTGCATGACTGAAGCAACACAAAAGGGACAAACAATTGAATTGGATGGACAAAATTTGCCCGCTTATTGCCCTCACAAAAGCATGCCGATTTGGTCATCACACCCACGCGTTTATCTCGATTTGGCCCATAACAGTCAGGCAACTTGTCCTTATTGTGGTACCAAATACCAACTCAAACCAGGTACCGCGGTCAGCGCGCATTAAATCCCCCTCACTATTTTCATTTACTTATTTCGGCAATAAAAATCCGGAGATACTATGCCACGCAAGAAGCAAGTACATATCAGCGCAGAAGAAACAGAAATGGCGTTTTATGATGCGATCAATCGCGCCGACATTGATGCCATGATGACTTTGTGGGCAGAAGATGAAGAAATCGTTTGCATTCATCCGGGCGCCTCCCGCTTGATTGGTCATGCTGCGATTCGTGCTTCGTGGGAAGCCATTTTTGCGCGTGGCAGCGTCCATATTCGCCCAATTTTGCTACATGCGACACACAACATGATGGCCAGTATCCATAACATCGTGGAAGAAGTACAACGCAACAATACGTTAAGCGAACAACAAGATGTGCATATTTTAACTACCAACATTTATGTCAAAACAGCCAAGGGCTGGCGCATTGCACTGCATCATGCATCCATCGCACCAGGTAAAGCGCAAACTGAAGAAAAAGCAGCACCTGTATTGCATTGATTTAAATTGATTTACTCCGCTCCGCGCTGGTTGCCTAATGGTCATTTTCAAACCATTTATCCAGCGACTTTCCTTTCTAAGCCAACCGTTTCATACCGCCGTGAAAGATGGGATACGCCTGATGGCGATTTCATTGATCTTGATTTTGTAGATGGCCAGGCTGGTCAGCCATGCGTAGTCTTATTTCACGGATTGGAAGGCTCTTCCGCCAGCTATTATGCACACACCTTAATGGCAGAAATTGCTGCACACGGCTGGTCTGGCGTCGTCGTACATTTTCGCGGTTGCTCAGAAGAATTAAACCGCACACCACGCTTTTATCATTCTGGTGATAGTCAAGAAATCGATTGGATAGTCCGATGTTTACGTCAGCAATATCAAGGCATTTTGTATGCTGTTGGCGTTTCATTAGGCGGCAATGCGTTACTACGCTGGCTGGGTGAGTCACAACATCAGGCAGAAATCGTGGATGCAGCCTGTGCAATTTCGGCACCGTTGGATTTAACGCAAGCAGGCATCGCACTCTCCAGCGGTTTTAATTTGCTATATACCCGGCTCTTTTTAAAAAGCCTGAAGCCTAAATGTCTACAAAAGCTGGAGCAATACCCCCAACTTTTTGAGCGTAAAAAAATGTTACAAGCACGCAATTTATACGAATTCGACAATGTCGTAACCGCCCCTTTGCACGGTTATCGGAATACCGACGACTATTGGCATCGCGCCAGCGCCAAACATGTGTTGGCGGATATCACCGTCCCCACGCTGGTGCTAAATGCACAAAATGACCCTTTTCTGCCAGGCTGCCATTTGCCACAAAAAGCCTCTTCCTATGTGACACTGGAATATCCAACAGAAGGTGGCCATGTCGGCTTTGTTACCCATTCTTTTCCTGGCCGCATAGACTGGTTACCGCAAAGAATTCTGTGTTTTCTTAAAGGACAATATCGTTAATGGATATCGTGAATGGATAACATCGTTAAACAAGCAATGGCGAAATGGCCAAACGTGCCACATTGTTACGGCTGGCTAGGCTTGGATGCACGCGGCTCTTGGCGCATGCGTGATGAGCATACGCAAGCAACGGGCGGATTAGGAGAAAGAATCACGCATCCAGCGTTGCTTGAGTTCATCAATCGCAATTACACCCATGATGCCTTGGGTAATTGGTATTTCCAGAATGGCCCGCAACGGGTGTATGTCAATTTGCAAGCGACGCCTTACATCGCGTATCTACAACAAACCGGTTTTTTACTCCACACCGGCGCTGCGCTAGGCGATATCGACACAGTATATTTGACAGATGTAGGTCAATTAATTTTTCAAAGCAGCAACATCATCGCTATGCTGGATGACAGAGATTTGGCTACATGCACGACACATTTAAGTATTGATGGCGACACGCCCAATGAGGAAAATTTTATGGCGTTGGATTCCTCTTCACTCTTAACTTTTCAGCATCAAGACAAAGTTTTCTCCGTTACAGTGATTAAGCAAGATAGCATCGCCAAGCGTTTGGGATTTATCAGCACACCGTACCACCCAACTTAATGTCCTTGCTGGTGCGATTCTTTCATTTCCTCCAAGCGGCGTGCTTTCCATTCACGCTCACGCGCATCAATCAACGCCTGGTCGTAATAAGACGCATCAGATGATTGTCGTGCAATCGACAATTGCTCTAACGCGGCTGGCAAACTGCCCGACAATGCGTAAGACTCAGCCAAGGTCAAATGCTGCAAAGCGCGCTTGCCTTGTGCTGCGTATGACTCGGCCAACTGGGTGTAAAGCTGTGGTTCGTCACGATACGATTGAATTTGATCGCGCAAATAGCGTACTGCCTCATCGTAACGCCCCGCCGCCATCATCGCCTCGGCATACTGACGTGCAATCCCACGCGACAAGGGAAATTG
>CAZCIX010000061.1:9653-10724 GCA_964498835.1 uncultured Burkholderiaceae bacterium
GCTATTTGCTGTTGCACGAGCCTCTTGCAGAAAAGTTTGCGCCTTGGTGAACTCTCTTTGTTTTAAAGCGATGTAAGCCAAACCATATTGCGCAGCGGTGATTTGAATAGGATTTATTGGAATAGGATTTTTTTGCGCTTTATTGTTATTGAGCAATTGATTATCAAAGATCAACTTTGCATCAAATAAACCTTGTTGCGAACTATCTTGCAATACTCTCACCCGAGCCTGTATCAAATGAAAATCCAGACCATCAACGCGTAGAGAATTCATAGGACGCATAAAATGCAAAGGACGCGTAGCCGAAAATGGCCCATCTGTTTGCCCTGAAGGAGAAAAGTCACGTATCCGCTCTTGGATGTCTGCAATCCTCTCCGTAGTCAAAGGATGAGAGCGTAAAAATGAAGGTGCGTTATCCGTATAAGAACGTGTTGCAGCTTGCATCCGACCAAAAAAACCCACCATGCCAGAAGGATCAAAATTGGCATTTTGCAAAATTTGCAACCCAATACGATCCGCTTCACGCTCAGCATCACGACTAAAATTTAATTGTCGTTGCAAGGCTACACCTTGACCACCTGCCAACAATGCCATGGAAGAATCCGGACTACCACGCGATGCCAACACTGCCAACAAAACCGATGCTAAAGGAATCAAGGCATCCTGACGCTGCTGCCCCAACATACGAGCAATATGGCGCTGCGCGACGTGACCAATTTCATGCGCCATGACAGAGGCCAGCTCAGACTCATTCTGAGCCGCCAATATCAAAGCCGAATGCACCCCAATAAACCCACCTGGCAAAGCAAATGCATTCAAGGTTTGATCACGCACCGCAAAAAAGGAAAAATCCTGCGTCGTTTCATCCACATCTTTCACCCGTGCTGCGGCTAACGTGGCACCAAAATTATTCAAATATTCCAGCAATGGCGCATCATCCAGATAATCACGATCACGCCGAATATCACGCATGATCTGCTCACCCAACTTGCGTTCCATCAAGGGTGACAAATTACCGCGCTCGGTATCGCCCAAAGCCGGTAAATTTAAAGCACCATTCGCTTTATTTTG
>CAZCIX010000062.1:0-10178 GCA_964498835.1 uncultured Burkholderiaceae bacterium
GGCATCGGTGCCAACATTAATGCTTACCTGCGGGAGCAGTTTTCGCCTTCTTCCACGAAGTTATAGAACATAGAATTCAGAGCTCTCGGGCACCCACAAGGGGTGCCCATACGATGCACTGGAAGGAGCGTTCTATTTATTTTAGAGAACGTGTACGCCAGGGTTGACGCATAAGGATTTCCAACAGGATAACCACGGCTGCCGAAAGTGCGAGCAGGGGCATCAAAGCACATAAGACTACGGCTGTGATCCACATACCAATTGATGCTGAGTGAAAAGCGCCGGGTAAAACACGAGGCAATGTCAATGATCCTGCTTGCTTACGTTTGAAGAACATAATCCAACCCGAAATCAGAGAAAACAGCACGCCAATACCGAACAGCAGTAACAAAGCTTGATTCCACCAACCGAATTCACCGCGATGAAAAGGAATTCCAATGGCGGTGGCTTTGGAAAACGCAGTTTGCTTGTCCCAACCTGCGTAATACAGCGCCCGGCCACTATAGGCATCGAGAAGCAAATCAAAACGTTTTTCGGGCTGACCACGATCGAAGTTGACAGCACGCCATGTACCTTGCGGCCCACGTGGTGGCGTCAATTGCAGGGCAACATCGGGGGCTTGGGCACGTGCGTGATTCCAGATGGGTTGCCACGCCAGAGGTGGTGAACCTTCTGACGCGATCGATTTGAGCCCTTGTGGAATTTGCGGTGGAGCTTGGCCCACTGCATCACGCAAGTTACGAATTTGCTCACCTGCATATTTACTCCAAGTTAGACCCGTAGTCAGGATAACGAGGCTCATTACCGAGAGCGCAACACCGACAAAGCTATGCCACTGCTTCCATGCTTTTCGTCCTTTGACTCCACGTTGAGGTAAACCGCGTTGGTCATTGCGTGGCCACCATAAATAAATACCAGTTAGCAACATGACCATCAACCAACTAGCAGCCAACTCAATCATCCAACGCCAGTTGTCGGTTTGTAGTAGGCGTGAATGCAGCTTTTTGGCCCAATTACTGAAGCGGTCTTTATTGGCAAGGCTACCGACTACTTCAGTGGTATAGGGATTGACATACACGGACAAAGTTTGAGCAGGCAGTCCAAAACTGGGTTTGGGTGCCCCACTGGCACTGGCACTGGTACCAGGTTTTTGCTTGGCTGAACCATGGTTATGTTCTGCTTGTTCAGAGGAAGCGGTAGAACGTTGTGACGCTGGTGGCACAAAATGCACTCTGACCGTATCGTCTGCATCATAGGCTGGTACCACAGAATGCACACTCCATCCCATCGGCGCGGCCACCTCTGCTGCATGGATTGCATCGTCAAGTGGCCGCATCACACCTGCAGGTGTGACATGGTCCAATTTCTCATAAAGCACTTTCTCGATTTGTGGGGTGAAGACATACAAAATACCCGTCAAGGTAGCGATCAGTGCAAATGGCGAGGCAATCAGCGCAGCCCAAAAATGGATGCGCCAAAACAAACTGGTGCGTCGGGCGAATAAAGAACTCGTGGCGTTCATTTTTTGCTCTCATCAAAGGTATAAGTCACTCCCACCATGATGCTGCGCGGTGCGCCGGGAGTGTATTGATTTTGTGTGTTGGGAGAATAAGTACCTACTCCTGAATAAGAGCTAGACGCTGAATCCGCATAATGCTTGTCGGCCAAATTGCGTACTTGCAGCCATGCTTGCCAGCCTTTGGTAAACGCGTAATTGCCGCGTAGATTCAATAACGAATGGCCGGGATACTTGACGGTGTTGGCATTGTTCATCCAATACTTGCCCAGATGGACCAACTCCAACGCAACACGTGCGCCTTGAACAGGCTTGTAACCCACTTCCATCGTCGTGATATCGGATGGTGCTTGTGGCATCTCTTTACCGCTGTAATCCAAGGTGCTGGAAACTTGGTATTTCAAGAAACGATGCTTGGCAATCGTGGTTCCCAAACGCGTATCCCACAGTCCTGCCTCATAGTTCAAACCAAGTTCTAGACCTTGACTACGGGTACGGCCTGCGTTGCGATTTTCGCTGTTGCCTGGCGCAATTGTGTAGCTTACGATGGTGTCCTTGCCATCCAAGCGATACAACGCTGAATCAAGCTTTAAGGCACCACCCAGCAACGCCATGCGCATGCCTATCTCGTAGTTGTTATAGGTCGCAGGACTTAAGTTGGGAATGCCTGTTTTTCCATAAAGTTGACTCACTTCTGGCGGTGTAAAACCCTCACTCGTGTTGGCATAGATACTGGTTTCTTTAGACAGTGCGTAGGTTGCACCCAACTTGGGACTAAAACGCGAAAAGCTGCGTGATTCATTCGGCGCACCATAATTCACACTACCTGCTGGCGAAAGATTATTCGTATAGTCATAACGAATCGCATCAGAGCGCCCCCCGGCAACGACACGCATTCTTTCGATGGGAGAAAATTCCCATTGGGCAAATATAGCCGTGTTATTGATGTCCGCTTGATAGTTGCGTACACCCAAAGGGTCGGTGCTGCTTGAAACGCTGTAGCTCAGATATCTACCGCTCACGGGGTCACGCACAATCGCTAAGTTATCGCTGACGTAGGGGTTGTCGCTTTTATCGATATAGACGCCGGCAATCAGGCGTGAAGTCAGCCAATCAAACTCTTGCTGATGCTTCAAATCCAGCCCTAAGGAATCAACGTGGTTATTGTTGATTGTTCCTTTACATGTTGCCGCCGAACAACCCGTGATGGTGTAACTAGGCAATTGACCGTGATCATTTTTGCGATAAAAAACGGTGGCCGTAGTGATGCCGTTCCTAGTAGTTTCACCTTCCCAAGCAAAATTCGCCCGTGTGGTTTTATCTTTGCGATAGGTGAACGTATTAATACTTTTACCCGAATTGTTTTGGTAATCGCTCTCAAACAAACTGCCTGTCATCGCGGCATCCAAATCAGTGTGTACCAGTGTTGTACGCAATTGCGAGGTACTGCTGAGGGCATAATCACCGCGCAAGGTGAAAGAATCTTTGCTGCCACGGCTGTACTCTTGCCAGTTGTTGGTATTACGGCGTGAGCTGTAATGTGAGAAACGCACACCTAACTTGTCCCAAGTATTGCTCAAATTGGTGTCATAACGCGTGAATCCAGCAGTGTCATCATGCCGCACACCAAAGCTGGCATATGGCGTACGCGATGGTGCCGCCGTCAAGAAGTTCACGGCACCACCGACCGCATTGCTGCCATATAGCGAAGAAGCAGCGCCTTTCACTACTTCTACGCTTTCAGTACCTGTCATGTTGACTTCATTGAGTGAGTTATGGTTGAACACACCCAAAGGGCGAATCGGAATACCGTCTTCCAAATACTGATAAACCGCGTTGGTACTGATGGGCTGGCGAATGCCCATACTGTGCTGTTCGTTGCTCAAGTCGTTCCAATACACTCCCGGAGTGCGATTGATGATTTCGCCCATGGTTTTAGGTTTATCGCGTTCTATGACATCTTTTTTAACGATGCCAATGGACTGGGGTGTTTCCGATAATTTGGTTGCGGCGCGCGAACCAGAAACAACAACCGCATCTAAAACAACTTCGTTGTCATTCATAGCCGCGTAAGCCATATTGCCCCACTCTGCCAAAGCCAAAAATACGGCAAGTGCAAGCGGGTTGAGCTGTTGATAAGAAGGCTTCATTAAAATACCTCAAAATTTAAAAATTGATCTGATGGCAAGAATGCATTCAGCTATCTCGGCTGTCTCAGCTATTCAGTCAAAAAATGATGGGCACGACAAACACCATGTGCTGAATACCAAGTTTTTGTGACGGAATGCACCAAACTCTCCTGAACAGAACCGAGCGCCCTACACGTACCAAAGACATGCAGGACAGCACGACATCAACTGGCAAAACCAGCTGTGCCCTTATATAGAAACATCAGAAAATTGAAGGAGGAGCGCGTGTTAAATGAGCCGTTCGTATGAAACTGATTCTGTGAAGAAGACTGGTACGACTTTCAAGCGGCACTTCATCAACAATCAGTGCGAATATTGAGAAGCTTTTTAAGGTAGGAATGACAGGAAAATCATTCTGCAAGCGACAGAACGGACAGTGCGACATCGATGAAACTAAATGGTCTGGTGCTTTATCCTGATCTGCCTCCCAATCAATCGCCATACGTTTAGAACCGTAAGCGCTACAAAGCTCAACCCATGTCTTGCTGTGAGAGACTGATGCGAAAGAATGTGAAATTGATGGCGCAATCGCTGCAAAAAACACGACGCACAGCAAAAGCCATGCAACACGTTGACGCAAGTCTTTACTAATTAACATGCTTAACCATCCATTCCTGTCAAATTCGGCCCAGTCTGCGGGGCGCTGACGCCAAAATGCTGGTAGGTTGCTGGCGTGGCGATACGGCCGCGTGGTGTACGCTGTAAAAATCCTTGCTGAATCAAATACGGCTCCAGCACGTCTTCGATGGTGTCACGCTCTTCGCCTATCGCGGCAGCTAAATTATCCAACCCGACTGGCCCACCGCTAAATTTGAATAACACCGCTTCCAACAACTTGCGATCCATGACATCTAAGCCTAATGGATCAACATCCAGCATCATTAATGCAGCATCGGCAATCGCTTTGCTGATCTTGCCATTGCTTTTGACCTCGGCATAATCCCGCACGCGACGCAGCAAACGATTGGCAATCCGTGGCGTACCACGGGCACGTTGTGCGATTTCTCTGGCACCGGCATCATCAATCACGGCTTTTAACAGGGACGCACTACGCGTAACGATCTTGGTTAATTCAGCGACGGTATAAAACTCCAGGCGCGCCACGATGCCAAAACGATCGCGCAAAGGATTGGTCAACATGCCGGCGCGCGTGGTTGCTCCCACCAGCGTAAACGGTTGCAAATCGAGTTTGACGGAACGCGCCGCTGGGCCTTCTCCTATCATGATATCAATCTGATAATCCTCTAATGCCGGATAAAGAATTTCTTCCACCACTGGTGAAAGCCGATGGATTTCATCGATAAACAGCACGTCATTGGCTTCCAGGTTAGTCAAAATCGCCGCCAAATCACCTGGACGCTCCAATACCGGACCAGAAGTCTGACGCATGTTGACACCCATTTCATGGGCAATGATGTGCGCTAGCGTGGTTTTACCTAAGCCTGGCGGGCCGAACAGCAAAGTATGATCCAGCGCTTCCTTGCGCTTTTTGGCCGCGGCAATAAAAATCTCCAACTGCGCACGCGCTTTTGCTTGCCCGACATATTCCTGTAATTGCCTAGGACGTAAGGCACGCTCCATCGCCTCTTCATTCGACGAAGCTGGCGTCGCGGCAATAATGCGTTGCTCGGTGAAATCATCGGTTTGGATACTCATACTTATCTTTTTACCTTTTTAACCCTTGGACAAAGCCTTCAATGCCAACTTGATGCCTTCTGAAACGCTCAACTCCGCTGGCACTTGCTTGAGCGCCAACAGCGCTTCTTTTTCGGTATAACCCAGCGCCAATAAAGCATGTAAAACATCGTCATTCGTATGTGTAGCAGAATGCGCTGCAGCACCCGATGCGTTTAATTCGACGCCTAATTTGCCTTTTAATTCCAGCAACAAACGCTCAGCAGTTTTTTTACCGACACCAGGAATTTTAATTAAGCGACTGGCCTCTTGCAAAGTAATCGCCTGCGCCAAATCGGCAGTCGACATGCCAGACAAAATCGCCAACGCCATGCGCGCACCGACACCAGAAATCCTGATCAATTGACGAAACACTTTGCGCTCTTCAACACTGCCAAACCCAAACAGCAAATGCGCATCTTCCCGCACCACCAGATGGGTGAACAAAACCACCTTTTCACCCAGCGCCGGCAAATTGTAAAACGTGCTCATGGACACATCGACTTCATAGCCAACGCCCTGGCAATCAACTAATAATTGCGGTGGATTTTTTTCCAGCAACACCCCAGAAATGCGACCTATCATGCTTGTTGATCCTATTTTTGCTTGGGAATTTAATAAAAACTACCCCACCAAACGACCGCGCTTCATGCGCAATCCTTGATTGGTTAAATTGGTTAAACCAGATTGGACATTTTGCAATAAAGCCAGGGAATCCATGCTGTGTGCATGACAGATCGCCACACCCAGCGCATCGGCTGCATCGGTGCCCGGCATGCCGGACAGCGATAACAAACGTTGCACCATGCTTTGCACCTGCTCTTTTTTCGCCTTGCCGTGCCCGACGACCGCTTGCTTGACTTGCAGCGCTGTGTATTCGGCCACCGACAAATCCGCACTAACCAAGGCACAAATCGCCGCGCCGCGTGCTTGTCCTAGCAACAAAGTGGATTGCGGATTGACGTTTACAAAGACCTTCTCAATCGCAGCGCAATCTGGTTGATAAGTGGTGATGATTTCAGACACGCTAGCCAAAATCAGCTTCAACCGTGCTGGCAAATCGGGCTCCGACAGCGTGCTAATCGTGCCAGAGGCAATGTAAGAGAGTTTGTTACCCTGCTTGCTGATCACCCCAAAACCCGTGGTGCGCAAGCCAGGGTCGATGCCGAGAATGTTGATGGCAGACATCGGCATCGCTACCAATACAAATTAATGACGGAAATGACGCGTGCCGGTCAACGCCATCACCACGCCACGCTCATCGGCAGCATCAATGACTTCTTGATCGCGCATCGAACCACCAGGCTGAACAACGCAAGTCGCACCCGCATCGACCACCACATCCAAACCATCGCGGAATGGGAAAAACGCATCCGACGCCACTGCAGAACCAACTAAAGGCAAGCGCGCATGTTGCGCTTTGATGGCTGCGATACGGGCTGAATCAACACGACTCATTTGACCTGCGCCCACGCCCAACGTCATGCCATTACCACAAAATACGATGGCGTTGGATTTAACGAATTTGGCCACGCGCCAGGCAAACAGCAAATCTTGCAACTGTTGTGGCGTAGGTTGTTTCTTGGTCACAATCTTAAATTCATCCACCAACACATTTTTGCTATCGGGCGATTGCACCAGCAAACCACCGCCAACACGCTTCATATCGTACGCATTGACGGCAACGCCAAATGCGCCCAATGGGATTTCCAACAAACGCACATTTTGCTTACCAGCAAACACCTGCTTGGCTTCTTCGGTAAACGATGGCGCAATCAACACCTCAACAAATTGCTGCGCAATCGCCTGCGCGGCTTCGCCATCCACCGTGCGGTTGAGCGCAATAATGCCGCCGAAAGCAGAAGTTGGATCGGTTTGCAGAGCTTTTTTATACGCGGCGCAAGGCGTATCCGCCAGTGCAACGCCACAAGGATTGGCGTGCTTGACAATCACGCAAGCAGCTTGGGATTGATCGAATGTTTTCACGCATTCCCAAGCAGCATCGGCGTCGGCGATATTGTTATAAGACAATTCCTTGCCCTGCAATTGTGTGTACTTGGCCAGCGCGCCATCTGGCGCATTCAAATCTCGATAAAAAGCAGCGGATTGATGCGGATTCTCGCCATAACGCATTTCCTGCACTTTTTCGAAATGCACGTTCAGGTTTTGCGGATAGGCGCTACGGTTAGCGTGCTGTTGATCCGGGCCTAAAGAGGTTAAATAATTGTTGATGGCACCATCGTATTGCGCGGTGTGGCCGAATACTTTTTTCGCCAAGGCAAAGCGAGTTTCATACGTCACATCAACGTCGTTGCCTTGATGACTGCGCATTTCTTCCAACACACGGGTGTAATCCTGCGGATCGCAAATGACGACCACGTCTTTGTGATTTTTAGCAGAAGAACGCAGCATGGCTGGGCCGCCGATGTCAATGTTTTCAATCGCGTCCTCCAAGCTGCATTCTGCTTTGCTGACGGTTTGCTGGAATGGATACAGATTCACCACCACCATATCGATAGTTGGGATGCCATGCTGCTGCAAAGCGCTGACATGGGTAGGAAAGTCACGTCTGGCCAAAATACCGCCATGAATTTTAGGATGTAATGTTTTGACTCTGCCGTCCAACATTTCAGGGAAACCAGTGTAATCCGCCACCTCAGTGACAGGAATACCCTGTTCAGCCAGCAATTTTGCTGTGCCACCAGTAGAAAGGATGTTCACGCCCATAGCGTGCAAAGCGCGTGAAAAATCAACGACGCCAGTCTTGTCAGACACAGAAATGAGAGCTTGTTTAATCATGATAAAAATAATTTAAAAACAATAAAAAATGAGAAATAAGGCCACGTAAAAATTAATCCATCAAAAACTTAAAACCGTCGTCCCCGAATGCTTTAGTCGGGGACCCAGTGGCTTTTAGCAGTGAACGATGGAGCTTAATGAACAATCTCGGATCAAAAATTAAAGCAAATCATGCAATTGCAATTTTTTGCGCAAGGTATTGCGATTAATGCCCAAGATTTCCGCCGCCTGCGACTGGTTGCCACCAGCACGCACCATGACAGTTTGCAGGATGGGTTTTTCAACGATAGCAATCACCATGTCATACACATTGGAAGCATGCTGCTCACCCAAATTATGAAAATACTCTTCCAGACTTTGCTGGATAACGGCTTGTATGCTTTCTTTACTCATGTTGTAAGAATCACCGAATTAAAAACGAAAACTAACCAAAAATTAAACGCACAACTAAACGAAAACTAAACTTCATACTTTAAACGTTCACCATGCACCAACTGGGAAGCGAAAAACGCATCGACTGCAGCAAGCTGTTCCTCGCAATCATCCATGACATTCATCTGCTGCCGAAAAATCTCACCACCAATCAAATCCCGCACATACCAACCGATATGCTTACGCGCTGTGCGCACGCCTAAAAATTCGCCATAAAATGCATAATGCGCACGTAAATGCTCATCCATCAAGGCACGAACATCATTCACCAAAGGCGGCGGCAAATGCGTACCAGTACGCAAAAAATGATCGATTTCGCCGCATATCCACGGTCTCCCCTGCGCCGCACGCCCTATCATCACCGCGTCTGCCTTGGTCTGCTGCAACACACGCTGCGCTTGTTCCGGTGTGGTGATGTCACCATTCGCCACCACCGGAATCTTCACCATTGCTTTCACCGCAGCAATCGTTTCATACTCGGCTTCACCCTTATACCCATCCGCACGCGTACGGCCATGCAAAGTCAGCATAGCAATCCCGGCATCTTCAGCAATACGCGCAATCTTCAAGGCGTTTTTATTTTCACGATTCCAGCCAGTACGAAACTTCAAGGTCACCGGCACCTTCACTGCGCCAACCACGGCTTGCAAAATATCAGCAACGAGTTTTTCATCCTGCAACAAGGCCGAACCGCACCATTGATTGCAGACTTTTTTCACTGGGCAACCCATATTGATATCAATAATCTGCGCCCCACGATCGACATTAAACTGCGCGCATTGCGCCAATTCCAATGGATTCGCCCCAGCAATTTGCACCGCTTTCGGCTCCATCTCACCATCATGATTCGTACGCCGTGCACTCTTTTCCGTCTGCCACAAACGCGGATTGGAAGCCGCCATTTCCGACACCGCATACCCTGCCCCCAACTTCTTGCAAAGCTGACGAAAAGGCCGATCCGTCACCCCAGCCATAGGCGCCAAAAAAACATTATTGCGCAGCAGATAAGAGCCGATTTGCAGCATGGATAAAAAGTGAAAAATAGAGGAAAAAATGGGAAGGGCGTTATTCTACCTGAAATTTGCTTAAAAAATGGGCAAACTCATCACCCAGTTTTTGGATCAAATAGCGCTATTTCGGCTCTTTGGGAAAAGATGGAATATTCAGCAAAATATTCACGCTGACTGGTTTTTATCCACATTAACTTGCGTCGTGTAAGCCTGTCTTGGATCGCTACTTGAAGGAAATGCAGACTTCAACAGCTGCTGATCCACCAATGGATTCAAAAACCGCTTGAGAAGATCGTCTGGATGCCGATTGAGCAATTGAGCAAGAACGCGCCTGCCAAGATACTGGCCATTACATAACGCCAGAATGGTGGTGCGCAGCAATTCTGGTGCAACACGTTTTCGGGTAGAAACAGGTTGCGCGATTTCTTCCAAATACTGCTGAAGTATATTGCTAAGCTGGGGCAACTCAAGATAGAGGGGTCCGAGCCCTGGTGATATAGCGCCGAGCTCTGGTGATATAGCGCCGAGCTCTGGTGATATAGCGCCGAGCTCTGGTGA
>CAZCIX010000063.1:0-10163 GCA_964498835.1 uncultured Burkholderiaceae bacterium
ATGATGAAAATATTGCCGCGATTACAAAGTGCAGGTGCATGGTTGGGTTGGATGGCGAGTGCTTGTTCGTAGTTTTCCAGCGCTTCTTCAAAGTGATTTAGAGGTAGGCAGGCATTACCGCGATGGAAGAAGGCATCGGCATCGTTGGTAGAAGCAGTTGGGTTTTCTACAGGATTTTTTACAGAGTTTTGCGCCGATGAGTTCATGCAAATTCTTTGTTGCTTAATGCTTGTTTAACATCATTGACCACGCTGTCCCAATCACCAAGTGCGGGTTGCCTGAACAAACGTGCGGAAGGATACCAGGGACTATCGTTGCGCTTGGTTAACCAGCGCCAGTCAGCGTTGAATGGTAGCAATATCCAGACTGGTTTACCCATTGCACCGGCTAAGTGAGCGATGGAGGTATCGACCGTGATCACTAAATCCATCAAGCTGATCAATGCAGCAGTATCAGAAAAGTCTTTTAAATCATTCCCTACAAACACAATGTCGTTTTGCGTATGAAGTTTTGTAAGTAATGCTTGATCGCTGGGGCGTATTTCTTTTTGTAGGCAATAAAACTGAGCCTGGTTTGGTTTTGAATTTTGTTCTTGTTCTTGCCTTTGTGTATCCATGATTTTCATGAAATCCATCAATGGAATAGAGCGGTGATGATCATTAATATGCGTTGCACTGCCGCTCCAGGTTAAACCGATACGCGGCAGAGTTTTGGCACCCAGTTTATTTTTCCATCGCGCTTTGTGTAGTGAATCCGTATTTAAATAATTGCTAGTTATAGCGGGTGAAGTGGAGGTGGTTTGAGGTAGCCAGCGCTTTAAGCTGTGCAAAGTACGCGCGATGAAGGAGGTGGGTGAGGCGTTGGACGAGCTAGTACCAAAAGGAATGGAATCCAAATTGGTGCGGCACGCCAACGGCAAACTTAGCAATGGACAATGAAAATCAAAAGCAGGCAACGTTTCACCTTGGACGATGAGATGTGTAATGCCTTCTAGGTTGCGTAACAAAGTTTTTAATGAGGGTTGTACTTCCAAAATGACAGTGGCACCTAATTTGGCAATGAGTGGAACATAACGGCAAAATTGGATCGTATCCCCCAATCCTTGTTCGGCATGTAGCAAGATGGTTCGGTTGCGTAGCGACTCTTTTCCTAACCATAGAGGTTGAGAAAAGTTGCGCAAAGGGATGTATTGCCTTTGCTTCCAACGCCATTCATGTTTTTGCCAGCCGACAGCAAAATCCCCTAAAGTCAATCTGCAAAAACTTTCATTCCAATGTGCCTCGGCATAATCGGGTTGTAGCGCTAAAGCATGTGCATAGTCTGCTAACGCTTCGTCAAAACGATTCAAATGTTGCAGTACAACGCCACGGTTGGAGAGTGTTTCAGCATTTTCAGGCTGCATCGCCAATGCTTGATTAAAGCTCACTAATGCTTCATCAAGACGATGTAATCGTTGTAACGCGATACCACGGTTGGCCAGGATGATGGCGTGGTTGGATGGCATGGTTAATGCTTGATCAAAATTTTTTAATGCATCTTCAAACCGTTGTAGATGCAAGAGCACATTGCCACGATTAGCAAGTGCATCGGCGTAGTTTGGTTGAATCGTTAACGCTTTATCAAAGCTGTTTAAGGCATCTTCAAAGCGTTTGAAGATGATGAAAATATTGCCGCGATTACAAAGTGCAGGTGCATGGTTGGGTTGGATGGCGAGTGCTTGTTCGTAGTTTTCCAGCGCTTCTTCAAAGTGATTTAGAGGTAGGCAGGCATTACCGCGATGGAAGAAGGCATCGGCATCGTTGGTAGGATCAAGAGTAGTTTGGTCTTGTGCTGACTGTTGGTTTTTGTATTGCTCGTTATTCATTGATGTAGAGATTGTTATTCGCATCAAATTAACACTCGTCATTCTCGCGGGTTTAGGCGGGAACCTGGCGTTTTTTGTCTTTTCTTGTTTATTGCTAAAAGTCACTAGATCCCCGACTAAAGCACTCGGGGACGACGGTTTTATAGTTTGGTTAATTCTTGTTTGACGTTAGCCATCACGCTGTCCCAATCACCAAGTGCGGGTTGCCTGAACAAACGTGCGGAAGGATACCAGGGACTATCGTTGCGCTTGGTTAACCAGCGCCAGTCAGCGTTGAATGGTAGCAATATCCAGACTGGTTTACCCATTGCACCGGCTAAGTGAGCGATGGAGGTATCGACCGTGATCACTAAATCCATCAAGCTGATCAATGCAGCAGTATCAGAAAAGTCTTTTAAATCATTCCCTACAAACACAATGTCGTTTTGCGTATGAAGTTTTGTAAGTAATGCTTGATCGCTGGGGCGTATTTCTTTTTGTAGGCAATAAAACTGAGCCTGGTTTGGTTTTGAATTTTGTTCTTGTTCTTGCCTTTGTGTATCCATGATTTTCATGAAATCCATCAATGCGATTGATCGATTATGGTCATTGGTGTGTACAGGATTACCACTCCAGGTCAAGCCAATACGTGGTGATGTTTGCGTACTTTGTCCCAGTTTGTTTTTCCACTTGGCTTTGTGCAGTGCATCGGCGCTGACATAGTATTCGGCTGAAGCGGGTGCGTTGCTTGTCTTGATGAGGGAGGATAAGAAGCGTTTCCCACATAACAAAATGTCGCTGATGGAGTGAATTGAGTAGGAGCGCCGTGTTGTTGTCGCATTAGTTTCAGCAGCAAATGGAATGGAATTTAAATCAGTACGAAATGCCAAAGGTAGGCTGAGCAATGGGCAGTGATAGTCAAACCGTGGCAATGCTTCACCATACGCGATGATGCGTGTGACACCTGTTATGTTGCGCAAAAGTGTTTTCAACGCAGGTTGTACTTCCAGGATCACGGTGGCACCCAGCGCAGCGACTTTGGTGGCATAGCGGCAAAATTGGATGGTATCGCCTAAACCTTGTTCAGCATGTAGCAAGATGGTTTTGTTATGCAGGGATTCTTGTCCTAACCATAGGGGTTGAGAGAAATTACGTGGGATATGTATAAATGTTTTTGATTTCCAGCGCCATTCGTATTGTTGCCAACCTAGCGCAAAATCCCCCATATTCAATCGACATAAGGCTTCATTCCAGTGCGCATCTGCATAGTCAGGTTTGATGGCCAATGCTTGCTGAAGGCTGGAAAGAGCCTCTTCAAGACGATTGAGCTGACGCAGCGCATTCCCACGGTTGGATAGTGCTTCTGCAGACTTTGGTTGGATTGCCAATCCTTGGGAAAAACTCGTGATTGCCTCTTCAAATCGATTGAGTTTGATCAGGGCGGCGCCACGGTTGGATAACGCATCGGCATAGTTGGGTTGAATCGCCAGCGCACGATCATAGCTATCTAGCGCTTCTTCATAACGATTTAACAATAAAAAAATATTGCCTCGGTTAGAGAGCGCTTGCATGTGCTGGGGTTGAATCGCCAGCGCTTGTTCATAGCTGTCCAGCGCATCTTGAATACGGTTCAAACTGATTAAAGCATTGCCACGATTGCAGAGTGCATCCGCATGTCGCGGTTGTATCTGTAATGCTTGATCGTAGCTAGCTAGTGCCTCTTCAAATCGGCGTTGATTGACTAATGCAATGCCTTGATTGATATACGTCGCAACATTGTTTGCATGAACTTGTTGTGATGATGCAGAAACTTGCGGATTACTCATGCCAAAACTTTATTGGAATTTTATTGTTTAAGTTGATCAATACGTGCCATCACTGGTGGATACATGTCATAGAACGCACAGTACAGTGGATCGGGTGTTAGTGTTGTAGCAAAGTTTTCATGGATCTTGACCAGTGCTGCGGTTAAGTCGCGTGGATGGATGTGCTTGATCGCAAACGCATCAGCGGCCAACGTTTGATGGCGTAGCAGGTAAGAAGTCAGCGGCGACAGCGGAAACGTAAAAACCGGTACAACCAGCATGAATAAAATCAAGGCAATTGCATCCTGATTGGCAGAATCCATTCCCAGCCCGCTATAAAACCAGGCCTGATTTTTTAAAAATCCCAATATTGCAAAGAAAGCGAAGGATGAAACCAACATCATGGCGATGCGTTTGGCTAGATGTTTTAATTTGACGTGGCCGATTGCATGCGCCAATACTGCTTCCATTTCTTTGGGTGTTAATTGCCCTAATAGGGTATCGAAAAGTACGGTATATCTAGCGGCACCAGAACCAGGGAAATATGCATAAGTGTAGAGGTTGGGGTTGGCATTTTGCATGACCATTAAATTTTTTGATGCAAAGTTGGTACGTTGCATCAAATCGTTGATTCTGCTTTGCAAACGTTTGTCTTTTAATGGGGTGAGCTTATTTAATAAAGGCGCTGCAAAGTTGGGATACAGCTTGAATAATTGGAATCCACTCCATACCAACCAAGCACATAGCCACCACCAATTACCGGTTTTCTCCATCAAACGCAGCACTATCCATAGTAAAGGTAGACCAATGACAAGACCCAGCAACATGCCTTTGATGATGTCGGTGAAAAATTGCTTGCGTGTGATTGGATTGTTTGTATCAAACCCGAGTTTTTGTTCCAGTACGAATTGTTGGTAGTAGGCAAAAGGCAAACCAATCGCAGCTGAGATGCCAGCAAATACTAGCAATAAACTTATCTGATGCACCATGCCGGTGTCACTAAGATGCGAGATCGTTGTGGATAACCATTGCAAGCCGCCTAGCAGGGTAAAGCCAATTAGCAAAGCGGTATTTAAGAGCAGCAGGATCAAATCGGATCGAATTTTGGTCACGGTGTAATCCGCTGTTCTTTGATGTGCTTCTAGTGCAATTCTTTTCGCGAACGGAGCGGGAACTGTATCCCGATGTTGCCATACATGGCGTACATGCCGTGCTGCAAGCCAGAAGCGCAGAATTAAACCTACTATCAAAACAACAATAAATACGATAGAAAAGAGGTTGGCGGTATTCATAGTATGTTTTCTAAATTTTAAAAATCTTTATCTTAGATTTTCCATTAGATCTGATTAATTAAATCCGTTGGAGCCGTGGTAATACGGAAAAACTTAAAATCGTCGTCCCCGAGTGCTTTAGTCGGGGACCCAGTGGCTTTAGTAGTACACAACGAAAGACGCTGGGTTCCCGACTAAACCTGCGGGAACGACGGGGGAATCAATCATCCTGATTTATCTTTTTTGCCGTAATAAGCATATTAACCATCCCAGTATCCATAACAAGGTGAAATATAAGGAGAATTTGGTCACCGTATTGGCGATCCTTTGTCCTTCAGAGATGTTAAATGCAAATGGTTTGTAGTTGATAAAAGCCTGTGCTTGTTCCAATTGATCTGCCTTAAAACGATCGCCAGGCTGACAATTGTTTTCTTTGGGATAAACGTAACAGGCTGGGTTTTTCAGGTTCAGAAAACCGTCATTGACCGCAAGAACAGAACCGGGTGCAAGATTTTGGGCAGAAAAATTTTCCAACCGGTAACCAAAGATGGGGTTGTAGCAGGCAGTTTGTGACACGCCAGCGATTAGCGTGTCATTGCTTCTTAGTTGTTTATGATATTTGCCAATTTGAACGTCGACCGCATTCCCTAGCATGTTGATACTAGGTGTTAATTTGCCGGAGCGTAATAAGGCATCGCCAATCACCATCGGTTTGGAATCATATCCTTGTGATAAATAATATCCATGTGGCTCCCATATTGCTTGCCCAATTACACCCATTAAGCAAAGACCTGCTGCGACGTGGGTGAAACGGCCCCATTGTGCGCGTTCCAGTAGCAAACCTATGATTACGGCGACGACGGGAATGTACACAATCATCCAGCGCAGCAGTGTGCTGGAGGATTTGATGGCGGGTAGGGTTTTGAGGAAAGCATTCCACTCTGGTGTCCATATATTTAGTGCTATTGGTACGATGAGTCCGAGTACTAAAACAGTGGATAACAAGGCTTGACGTAGGGTGGTCGAATTGACACAGCGCCATGGTTTAAAGCGCAGCCAGTTGAGTAGCAAAGCGATAAGAAGCAATGCCGTTGTGATGCCAAAGCCGTATGCCCATTCATGTGGTGCTTGCATCCATTGGACGTTGACCAAGCGTGGATTGGCTACATCAAATGCCCATTGTGACGGCAAAAATAATCCACTTGCCACGACAATTAGAGCATCTAAAAAGTTGCCTGCGCCTGGAAGCAGATAAGAGGTGCGAGGAAAATGCGATAAAAAGGAAATGCCTGCCCACAATTTTGCCGCGGACAAACCCAATCCAATCAAGCCAGCAAGTGCGCTGCGCCCGAAAAAGCGCGTCAGTGATCCATCTCTTAAACCATACAAACAAGCAATCAGCAAGATTGACAAACCAGCCGCTAGCATCAACGTACCAAAGCCAGATTGCACCCAGTAAGCGAGTAATAGTCCCGCTATCAGTGCCGCTGTCCAGCTATGGATGCTGCGACGCAATGGCATCAACAGCAACAAAGCAATCCATGGCACCAAAGCAAAACCGTGATAACCGATATGGCCGACGATCATGCGATATGGCAAAAATCCATTGAACATGAGTAATCCACCTACTAAGACAGCAACGGTCGTGCCAGTTGCAAAGACCTTGCGCATCAATAAATAAACACCCCAAAAGAGTAGAGCGGCGGAGGCTAACAATGTTCCATGCGCTGCTTGCAGTGGACCTACAGCAATGGCCAACCATTGTGGTAAGGCGTAATAGCCTGATTGAGGATCGGGAAAAAAAGGTTGGCCAGCGCAAAACGAGGGCGTGAACCAGGGAACGGACAAACCATTATTTTTGAACCACATATGGCCATCTAACCAGGCAGGTAGAGCCAAAGAATAGTCATCTCCCATAAGATGATGTTTTAAAGGGAAATAATTAGCGAAGACAAGATCGAATATCATCCACAGCAAGCTGAATATCAGCCAAACCAGCAGAGTAGGGGACGTAGAGCCTGTTTTTTTCCAGTTAGCAGTGATATTCATTGTGTTCCTTATGGGGACGTATGCGCGAAGTAAATAAACGAAACGAAATAGTCAATGTTTTAAGAATCAAAATTAACGCGTTCTGATTCGATAACCAATGGCATATTTCTGACTTTGGTGTGAATAGATCCGATGTATTCACCTAATAATCCAATACAGAACGCTTGCATGGCACCAAAGAAGAATAAGCCAATCAAGATTGGCGCCATGCCTAATTGGAAGGAATCCCAGAACACCAGTTTCGCGATTAAAAAACTCATTGCAGTTAGCAAACTAAGAATAGACAAAACAAAACCACCAATTGTCATGATGCGCAATGGCACTTTTGAGTGATTGGTGATGCCCAACATCGCCATATCGTACAGCGTGTACAAGTTGTTTTTAGTGAATCCCCGTTGCCGGCGTGGTTGTTTAAACGGAATAGTCGCAATCGGATAGCCAATTTCGCATAGCAAACCACGGAAGTAGGGATAGGGATCTTGTATTTGTTTGAGAATATCAATCACAGCGCGATCCAATAAACCAGCACCGGTAGCATTCTTAATCAAACTCACTTCCGACATGCTGGAAATCAGGTTGTAATAAGTTTTCCTGATCAAAAACATCCAGCGCGATTCTTCGCTTTTCGGCTTGACCGCCAATACGATCTTAAATCCTGCTTCCCATTTTTTGATAAATTCCACAATCATTTCTGGTGGATCTTGTAAATCGGAAGCAATGGAGATGCAAGCATCGCCATTAGCTTGCAGCAAGGCGTGATACGGCGAGCGGATATGGCCGAAATTTCGGGCATTGAGAATTAATTTCACACGCTTATCGTTGGCGGCAATATTTTTGAGTTTGCTTATGGTGTTATCGGTAGAGCAGTTGTCGATGTAGATATGTTCGTACTCATAAGGAAGCGTCGACATCACATCGGCAATGCGTTGATACAACTCGTCTACATTTTCTTCTTCGTTGTAGCAAGGAGTGACGATGCTAATTAGCTTAGTCATGATTAAAAACCAATCTTTTTTGTAATATAAACGACAATATCGCCATGGGGACGATCAATATTGCACCTGCTACGTAAGGAGTAAATTCGGATTGTAAAAGCATTTCCATGCCCACTATATTCAGTAAATAAATCATGGCATAGCAGGCTATAAATCGAAAAATGCGGCCATTATCGTATGATCTGAAAACTAGAATGCCGGTGCTTTTGAAATTAAAAAGCACACCCAAAATTGTGCTCAATAAAACGGCGAGCGTGTAGTGTAATCCGATATAGAGCAAGAAAGAAAAACATCCGTAACCGAATAGGGTGTTGATGATGCCTACGCAGACGAATTTTACAAATCGGTTTTTTATTAAATTGCGCAAGTTTTGTTCCTTAAATTTTCACCATTGCTCTCGCAGCATTGCGATATGTTGTAGCGTTGTTTCCGGCAGACCAGGCGACATTTGATGCAATGGATTGGATTCCCTTGTTCCGCTCGCAGTGACGCGGCTCGTGATTTTGGGGAAATAGGTTTGCTCAGGATCGATTGACACTAAAAATGCAACTGGCCCTTTGGTATTGAAGAGTTTAGTAAATTCCATTTGCTGGCCAAATTCTTTGTTTTTTCCCTTGTTTATACGCATGGTGGGTACTTGATATGCTTTGAATAATTGTTCCCAGTCCGGCAAACCTAAACCAGACTTGATATCGCAACCGATATAGTCGCCACCAAAGTAGTTTTTTTGCGTCATACGAATGGATGCATAACCATTGTCATCAAAGATAAATATTTTGATGTTACGTTGATTGATGGCGACTGTACCAATCTCCTGCAAATTTTGTGCAAAACCGCCATCGCCTTCTACCAAGATGGTACGCTGATCAGGATGCGCCAATGCCGCACCGATTGCGCCGGACAAGCCGTAACCCATGGATGCCAAACCTTTGTTGGTAATGATTTTTTGCCCGCGCTTTTGCGCAAACATTTGCATCATCACTGTAAAAGCGCCGCCGCTACTACATGGAATGATGATGTCGTCGGAAGTGCAAAGCTGTGATAGTTCTTCTACAAACACATAGGGAGAAATATAGCCCTCTGAAATCGCTGTAGTGTTTGCCTCTATTAATGGAAGAACAGCTTTAATTTGACGACAATAAGCGAGCCAATTGCCATGCTCACCCAGTGGTTTGCGTGATAGTGTCAGCAAAAGTGCGTTGGCATCGGCATGGATGGGCCATGCTATTGCTGGATGGCCTTTGGTTAGTTCAGCCGGATCGCAATCAATTTGTACGACTTCACCATTCGGCACAAATTGCTGCCAATTAAATCCAGTTTGTTGCATACCTAGTCGGGTACCAAAAGCGATTAGCAGATCACTTTCCTGGAGCAAGAAATTGGCATAGCGTTGGCCCCAGGTGTTGGGGCGGCCAAAATAATTCGGATGATCTGCTGCCAACCTATCAGCGCCATTCCATGTCGTCATCACTGGCAATCCCATGGCGCTGAACTGATCGTGTATCTGGGTGGTGGTGGCGCGAGAAACACCACCGCCAATTAGCAGTATGGGACGTTGTGCAGCACGTATTTTTTGTGCAAGTTGTTCGATTAATGTTTCTGTGGCAATAGGAATTGTGGATGTGGTTGGCACGTACTCCACATTTTGTTCTAACTCTGCACGTATTACGGGGCGACCTTGGATATCGATGGGTATTTCCAAAAATACCGGTCCTTTGCGACCATTAGTACCTGCATTCAGCATGCATTGAAATCGGCTCAACTCAACAGGTTCTTTCATTAATTCTGCCAAGCAGCAAATTGATTGGACAATATTGACGCCATGAATTTCCTGAATGCCACGCTGACGTACGATGCCGTGACTCAAATCTGCCGTTTTGACTTGCCCACCAATCACCAGTAACTCGCGACTTTCCAAATAAGCACCAGCAATCGCGGTAACAAGATTGGTCAAGCCCGGTCCGGCGGTTACCAGTACAAAGGCTTTGGCATTGGAGGCGGGATTCGATTCATTGAAGTATTCAGCGGCTATTCCAGCGGCGACTTCATGAATGACGCTCATCATGTGGAAGTGTTTATTGCAGCTTGCAAGTAAATGCATGATATTGCCGCCAGCAACGTAGAAGCAATGCGTGTATCCCATTTCCTTCAGCCATTCGGCTAGTAAGTCGCTGTATTTCATGGTGTTTTTTATGGAAAA
>CAZCIX010000064.1:0-10145 GCA_964498835.1 uncultured Burkholderiaceae bacterium
AAAATCAACGTACCGCCTATCATCAACCTGGTCGTCAATACCCCAGCGCCCAAAAGAATAGCTGATACTGCTGCAAACACCACTTCAATCAACATCACAATCGCCGTGACATTGGCTGGCAAACGCGCTGCACCGTATTGCAATAACAAATTGCTCGACATAAACAAAATTGCCAAACAAACTACTGTACTACCCCATCCCCACGCCCAATTTGGCGGGCTCGCGATCATGCCCTGCAGACACAACGTGCACGCCAATGTTCCTGGTACCAAGATCCCGCCGATAAACATGGATAGTGCTTTACCTTCCTCAGAGCGACACGCTTGATGGCGCAGCATCACATTAGTGAGTGCAAACGAAAATCCGCCGATTAAGCCCAACACATCAGAAAAATGCAGATACCAGCCCGTTTTTGGTACACCATGATCTGGCCAGAGTACAAATGCCGCCCCCAACAAAGCAATCCACAAACGCAGCAGTGTTAGCATGGTAAAGCGCTCACCAAGAACAAAACGCGCCAACAAAGCGACCCACAATGGCATTAAATAAAATAAAAACACTACTCGTACTACATCACCCACCACCACACCCCAATTGAAAGCCGCATTAGTGGTACCAAACGCCAACATCAACACCCATAAGCCTGGCGTGCGTAGTACTTGCCCAAGCGCATGTGGCTTGCTCAACATAACGGTGCTAGCAGACAACACATACATCCCCAAAGTAGTCCACAGTGGATGCAAACCTTGCGCCTCTAATTGTCTAAAAGGCCACCATGAAATTCCCCAAACCAAAGCATTAAATATCAATGCAACGATGGGAAGTATGGAGAATACAGAAAGCGAAAAGGATTTTAGAGATAACTTCATGCTTCACTTAATTCCCGTCATTCCTATGAGTTTAGGTGGAAAGCCAGTATCGTTGTAACAAAAAACGCGACTGGGCTCCCGGTTAAGACCACGGGAGCAACAAAGATTAAAAAATATATTTTAGAAAAAGGAAAATGATCGTTATGGATTCAGCAATTTGAGAATCTGCGACAGCTCATCACGCACTCTGTTGGCATCAATATTAGATGGCAAAAATGACGAAGGCACAGAAGTTGGAGAAGAAGTGGAAGTAGGCGATACAGCAAGCACTGCTTTCTCACCAACATCATTCACACTATCCGGGATGCGATTATCCAATTTGTTACGCGCACCATTAATCGTAAAGCCCTCTTCATACAACAAAGAACGAATACGACGCACCAGAAGCACTTCATGATGTTGGTAATAACGACGATTACCACGACGCTTAACAGGCTTTAACTGCGTGAATTCTTGCTCCCAATACCGCAATACATGCGTCTTGACGCCACAAAGTTCACTCACCTCACCAATCGTAAAATAGCGCTTGGCTGGAATAGGAGGTAACCCTGAATGCGCCTCTTTCGCGACTTCAGTTTTACGCTCCTCTTCGTTATTCACGTCATCATTCATGTTGTGATTATTTAAGCAGTCAATCCGGGGGATTGATCCAATTTTGCACTGCTATTATCAATCATGCCCTTGAGCTTTTGACTAGCATGAAAAGTCACCACACGACGCGCAACAATCGGCACAGCCTCTCCAGTTTTTGGATTACGGCCAGGACGTTGTGGCTTGTCACGCAGCTGAAAATTGCCAAATCCAGATAAACGTACCGCTTCACCTCGCTCCAAAGCATTACTAATTTCATCAAAAAATGTTTCAACCATTTCTTTGGCTTCACGCTTGTTTAACCCGACTTGCTCAAACAAGAGTTCAGCCAATTCTGCCTTGGTCAAGGTGGTGCGTTGTACCTCATCACCATCTGCCAATCGGAGCGATTCCTTATTCATCGTATCCCTGAGTACTCAATTCACTTAGTCATATTTATCACGTTTAATTACGCAACCTTGCCGCATGTTTATCAACTGCAGCAGCGATCAAAGCTGCCATGACAGCATCGACAACTTGATCCTTCAGCGTGTTGTGAGTATCTTGCAAGGTACAACGGAAGGCAAGGCTTTTCTCATTGTTCTCCAAACCTTGGCCGCGATATTCATCAAATAAAACAATGGCTTGCAGAATTTTACAAGCGGGATTGGATTGCTGTTCAACAAAAAAAGTATCGATTAATTCTTGTGCCGAAATCGATTGTTTGACCACTAAAGCAATATCGCGGGTTACTGCTGGAAACTTCGAAATTTCTTGATACGCAGGAACATCACGTTGCTGCAATACATCCGCATCCAATTCAAACAAAATCGGCGCCAGTGGCAAATCATATTTTTTTTGCCAGCGTGGGTGCAATTCACCACTCCATCCAATCACCTTTCCATCACATTCGATGGAAGCTGAACGTCCTGGATGCAAAGCAGGATGGGGAGAAACAGCTGGCACATAACGGATTTTTTTAGGCGCAAACAACGCCTCCAAATCAGCCTTCACATCAAAAAAATCCACATTACGCGTCGCTAGTCCCCATTGCTCTTCCGCCATAGGACCATACGCAATCCCTGCTAAACGTTTAGGTTGTGCGTATCCAGCAACGGACAAAGCACCGTCCTGAATATCGATATCACGCTGATAACAAGCCGCCACTTCAAATAAGCGAATACGATTCACTTTGCGGTTCAAGTTATAACGGACATTCGCAATCAAACTACCTACCAAGGAAGAACGCATCACGTTCATTTGACTGGCAATCGGATTCAATAACTTGATCGGATCAGTATTCCCAGCAAAATCACTTTCCCATGCTTCTTCCACAAAGCTGAAATTGATCACTTCCTGATAATCGAGATCCGCCAATTGATGACGCAAAGCAAAAATGGAGCGTGTATTTTCCGGCGCAAGCAGCATTTTATTAGCTGCTTGCGGTGGCAAAGCAGGAATGTTGTGATAACCATGCAAACGTGCTATTTCTTCAATCAAATCTTCTTCAATTTCAATATCGAAACGATAAGAAGGCGGCGTCACCGAAAACACCCCTGCTTGCTGCGTAAACATCAAACCTAAACGGGTAAAAATAACCGCGATTTGCTCATCAGAAAACGGCACGCCGATGACTTTGCTAGCACGCGCTGTACGTAAGTTAACAGCTTTGCGTTGTGGCAAATCCAGCGCATGATCATCCAATGGGCCAACGGCAATTTGACCATTTCCACCGCAAATTTCCACGATCAATGCAGTGATACGCTCCATGTGCTCTGCGATGTTCGCATAATCCACACCACGTTCAAAGCGATGCGCTGCATCGGTTGTGAAGTTAAAACGGCGAGCGCGACCTTGTATTGCATGCGGCCACCAAAATGCAGCTTCTAGATAAATATTCTGTGTCTCTAAAGACACCGCACTAGCGTCTGCACCCATAATGCCGGCCAAAGAACCAATGCTACCGCTCTCATCAGCAATCACGCCAATCCAATCATCCAGCTCAACGGTATTGCCATTCAACAACTTGACCGTTTCACCCGCTTTGGCCCAACGTACATCCAAGCCGCCCTGAATTTTATCCAGGTCAAATACATGACTTGGGCGACCTAATTCCAGCATCACATAATTTGAAATATCCACCAACGCAGAAATAGAACGCTGACCACTGCGCTCTAAACGCTGTTTCATCCATTCTGGCGTTGGCGCTTTGGCATTGACGCCGCGAATAACGCGTCCGCAAAAACGCGCACATAAATCTGGCGCTGAGATTTTGACCGGTAAACGCTCATCAATATTCTTAACAGTATTAAGCGTATTAACCGCATTGATTGTCATCGGCGTATTAATCGGCAAACCTGTCAAAGCAGAAACTTCACGCGCCACGCCCAACAAGGACAAACAATCCGCCCTATTCGGCGTCAACTTGATGGTGAATTTAAAATCATTTAAGGCGTAATAATCACGGAAATTCTGGCCCACCGGCGCATCCGCAGGCAAATCAAGCAAGCCTTCTTGTACTTCGGACAATGGCGATAATTTCAATTCACGCGCGGAGCACAACATCCCTTGCGACTCAACGCCACGCAATTGGCCCAGCTTGATGACAAACGCTGGTCCGCCTTCTTCGCTAGGTGGTAACGACGCACCTACCATGGCACATGCAACTTTCATCCCGGCTCGTACATTAGGCGCACCGCAAACGATGTTCAAAATCGTGCCATTTCCCACATCGACTTGGCAGACGTTTAAACGATCCGCGTTGGGATGCTTGCTCACTTCTTTCACTTGCGCGACTACAACATGAGAAAAAGGTGGTGCCACGGGCTCAATTTCTTCGACTTCCAACCCCGACATGGTCAACAAATGTGCCAACTCATCCGAAGTCATTTTCGGATCAACCATGGTACGCAACCAATTTTCAGAAAATTGCATAGATAAAACTCTCTAAATAACTACCTAAATTTTTAATTAAATTGCTTCAAGAAACGCAAATCGCCCTCGTAAAACAAGCGCAAATCGTTGATGCCGTAACGCAACATAGTCAAACGCTCAATGCCGGAACCAAAAGCGAAACCAATATATTTCTCTGGATCAAGATTCATATTGCGCAACACAGTTGGATGAATTTGACCAGCGCCCGACACTTCCAACCAGCGCCCTTTCAATGGGCCGCTACCAAAAGCAATATCGATTTCAGCAGAAGGCTCGGTAAAAGGAAAATACGAAGGACGAAAACGGACTTGTAAATCATCTGTTTCAAAAAACGTTTTGACGAAATCCAAATACACACCTTTTAAATCAGCAAAACTGATGTCTTCCGCAATCCATAAACCTTCAACTTGATGGAACATCGGTGAATGCGTTGCATCGCTATCGACACGATAAGTACGACCAGGCGCAATGACCTTAATAGGTGTTTGATGATGGCGCGCATAACGTACTTGCATCGGGCTGGTATGTGTACGCAACAACAAAGGCTTGCCTTGCGTGTCTCTTCCTTCAACATAAAAAGTATCCTGCATCGAACGTGCAGGATGATTTTCTGGACTATTTAAAGCCGTAAAATTGGTCCAATCATTTTCAATTTCTGGGCCATCTGCCACATCAAAACCGATGGATCGAAAAATAGCTTCTATTCTTTCCCATGAACGCATGACCGGATGTATTCCACCCTTACTTCTTCCACGCCCAGGCAAGGTGACATCAATTGCTTCAGCATTCAAACGCGCTTGCATCTGCGCATCCGCTAAAGCATCGCGCCGCGCATTTAAGGCCGTTTCAATTTGTTCTTTGACAGCATTAATCAGCGCACCTTGTACTTTGCGCTCTTCCGGTGGCAATTTTCCTAAGCCTTTCATTTGCTCAGAAATTTGTCCGGTTTTACCTAAATATTGGGCTTTCGCATTTTCAAGTGCAGCAACATCCTGAGCAGCAAGAAAATCCACCCGTGCTTGAGTAACTAAATGTTGTAGAGAATTCATAGAATTTTGTTTCAAATTAAAACGGGGCAGAGGTAATGACCTATGCCCCGCCCAATTTTTGTGACTGCGAAACTTACTTAATTTAAGTATTTAAATATTTAAGTAGTAATTAAGCAGCGAGATTGGCTTTGACTTGATTAACGATAGCAGCAAAAGCTGGCTTATCCGTCACAGCCATATCGGCCAAAACTTTGCGATCCAATTCGATGGATGCTTTTTTCAAGCCATTCATGAACACGCTGTAAGTCATGCCGTGTGAACGCGATGCAGCATTGATACGGGTAATCCACAAGGCGCGGAATACGCGTTTCTTATTACGACGATCACGGTAAGCATATTGACCAGCGCGCATAACAGCTTGCTTGGCGATACGGAAAACCTTACTGCGACGACCGCGATAACCTTTGGCTTGAACTAAAATCTTTTTATGACGGGCCCGTGCTGTGACCCCACGTTTTACTCTAGGCATAATATCTCCTTGATAATTTGATCGTGTGAGTTAGCAATTAAGCATGTGGCAACATGCGTTTAACGGAAACCACATCATGTGCATGCACATTGACGGTACCACGCAACTGACGTTTATTTTTGGTGGTTTTCTTGGTCAAAATGTGGCGCTTGAACGCTTGACCACACTTTACTGTTCCACCTGGACGTACGCGAAAGCGCTTTTTGGCAGAACTTTTCGTCTTCATTTTTGGCATAACATTTCTGTCTTAAGACAGCTCCTTTTTATATGATTGCAGGTGGTCAT
Organism: uncultured Burkholderiaceae bacterium; assembly: GCA_964498835.1. Lineage (GTDB taxonomy): Bacteria > Pseudomonadota > Gammaproteobacteria > Burkholderiales > Burkholderiaceae_D > JAGKXB01. The sequence goes on from CAZCIX010000064.1 coordinate 6,177, forward strand.
TGAACCGACAATGACACTTAGATGCCTACTCTCACTTATTGAGCAGAGGAAATAGTCCACTGCGACGTATCCATCCTACACTTCAAGCCAACTTACATCGACATAAGGGCAGGATAGACAAATTTCTTATTTTTTCTTCTTAGGTGCCAATACCATGACCATTTGGCGACCTTCCATTTTTGGAAATTGTTCAACTTGGCCAAATGGCTCCAAGTCAAGTTTCAAGCGCTCTAACATACGCATTCCTATTTCTTGATGCGCCATTTCACGACCGCGGAAACGTAAAGTAATCTTTGTTTTATCGCCATCTTCTAAAAACTTAATTAAATTACGCAACTTGATGTTGTAATCACCATCGTCAGTGCCTGGCCGAAATTTGATTTCTTTCACCAGAATCACTTTTTGCTTTAATTTGGCTTCATGCGCTTTTTTCTGCTCTTGATATTTGAATTTGCCATAATCCATCAAGCGACATACTGGAGGCTGCGCGTTTGGCGCGATTTCGACCAGATCGACGTTCGCCTCTTCCGCTAAGCGGAAAGCTTCAGCCAAACTTACGATGCCAAGCGCTTCGTTTTCGACCCCAGTTAAGCGTAATTCCTGGGTAGTTATTTCACCGTTAATACGATGCGACTTGTCGGTAGCTATTGCAGTTTCCTTTTAAAATTAATGAGTTAGGCTATGCTTTTAAGATTTTTTGAGAATTTAAACGATTAATTATTTAATTATTTAATTAATCATTCAGTCTCATTTTGTAAGCGTTGTAGCAAGTCATCTAATGTCATCACACCAAGATCCGTATTGCCACGTGCTCGCACAGCCACCATGTTTGCATCTCTTTCCTTATCACCAACGACAACGATATAAGGAAGCTTTTGCATTGAGTGATCGCGTATTTTATAGGTAATTTTCTCGTTACGCAAATCAGCATGCGCTCTCCATCCATGCTTTTTCAAATTTTCTGCTACCTGTTCTGCATAATTGGCTTGCGCATCCGAAATATTCAGCACCACCACTTGCACCGGCGCCAACCAAAGAGGTAACGCACCAGCATAATTTTCCACCAGCATGCCAATAAAACGCTCCAAAGACCCCAAAATGGCGCGATGCAGCATAACGGGGACTTGGCGTGTATTGTCTTCTGCCACATATTCAGCACCTAAACGCACTGGCATCGAAAAATCCACTTGCATAGTGCCGCATTGCCACATGCGACCGATGGCATCTTTTAAGGTGTACTCAATTTTAGGACCATAAAACGCTCCCTCGCCCGGAGAAATTTCATAATGGCAGCCAGAACGCTTGAGCGACTCAATCAAGGCATTTTCAGCCTTATCCCAAGCCATGTCAGACCCAACGCGTTTTTCAGGACGCGTTGCCACTTTATAAATCACGTCAGTAAAACCAAAGTGCGCATACACTTTTTGCAGCAAGGCAGTGAACGCAGCGCACTCGTCCAAAATTTGGTCTTCGGTACAGAAAATGTGTCCATCATCCTGCGTAAATCCACGCACCCGCATCATACCGTGCAGGGAACCCGATGGTTCATTGCGATGACATTGGCCAAACTCACCATAACGCAAAGGCAATTCGCGATAGGAATGCATATTGGAACGGAAAATTTGCACATGCCCGGGGCAATTCATAGGCTTTAAAGCATAGGAACGATTTTCCGATTCAGTGGTAAACATATTTTCTTTATAGTTTTCCCAATGACCGGATTTTTCCCACAAGCTAACATCCAAAATCTGTGGTGCTTTGACTTCTTGGTAGCCATTATCCTGATACACCTTGCGCATGTATTGCTCAACTTGCTGCCAAACAATCCAACCTTTTGGATGCCAAAAAATCAATCCTGGTGCTTCTTCTTGGAAATGAAATAAATCCAAAGCGCGTCCCAATTTGCGATGGTCACGCTTTTCGGCTTCTTCCAACATAGTCAAATACGCGTCTTGATCTTCTTTTTTCGCCCAGGCAGTGCCGTAAATACGTTGCAACATTTCATTCTTGGCATCGCCACGCCAGTAAGCGCCGGCTAGCTTCATTAACTTGAAGACTTTTAATTTGCCGGTTGATGGCACATGTGGGCCACGGCAAAGATCGGTAAATTTACCTTCGCTATACAAAGAAACTGCTTGATCTTGCGGGATAGATGCAATGATTTCAGCTTTATAAAATTCACCGATGGATTTGAAATAAGCCACAGCTTCATCGCGTGGCAACACTTTACGCTCTACGGCTTCATCCTTTTTGGCCAATTCGACCATCTTTTTTTCTATAGCGGTTAAATCTTCTGGCGTAAAAGGACGCTTATAGGAAAAATCATAGTAAAAACCGTGCTCAATTACAGGGCCTATCGTTACCTGCGCTTCAGGAAATAACTCCTTGACGGCATAAGCCAATAAGTGCGCCGTGGAATGGCGGATGACTTCCAGGCCATCAGTATCTTTATCAGTCACGATGGATAAATCAACATCCTGCTCAATCAAGAAAGAGGTATCAACTAATTTTCCATCCACCTTGCCGGCCAAAGCAGCCTTGGCAAGGCTAGTGCTGATGCTGGTGGCGACCTGCGCTACTGTCACCGGAGTATCAAATTGTCGCTGAGAACCATCAGGAAGTCGCACTGTAAGCATGTCCATCTCCACTTTTCTTTTTTATTTTGATATTTTTTCATCCCATGCAAAAACACAGAGACAAAAAAAACGCGGCTAGCCGCGTTTTCTTAAACTGGTGGGTGGTGAGGAATTCGAATCCCCGACCCCTTGGATGTCGACCAAGTATTCTAACCAGCTGAACTAACCACCCGAAGAACAAGATTATAATGAAGCCTTACATATAAAACAAGTCCCACCCCTCCCGCTTTTTCTTTTATAACACTAATGGACAACCACTCTTCAGCACATTTGCACGCACATCGTCCAGACGATGCGCAACACAACCATTCTTTTAAGCAGCGTTCTCAACAAGCACTCAAGTGGGCTTTGGGTCTTACCCTTTGCTTTGCCGTGATTGAAATGATTGGTGGATTCTTATGCAATTCACTAGCATTGATTTCTGATGCGGGTCATATGGTGACGGATGCCGCAGCGCTTGGCTTGGCGTTACTGGCGCAAATGATTGCAAAACGCCCTCCTTCTGCCAAACATTCATTTGGCTTTGGCAGAGCCGAAGCATTGGCCGCCTTTGTTAATAGTCTTGCCATGTTGGGATTGGTGGGATGGATTATATGGGAAGCAATCCAACGCTTTGTCAAACCAGAAGCTGTAGAAGGCAGCACTGTTTTTATTGTTGCCAGCATAGGATTACTAATTAACCTTTTAGTATTTCGGGTGCTATCCCATGATCAAAAAAGTTTGAATACCAAAGCTGCTATGGTGCATGTGATAGGAGATTTGCTGGGCTCAATCGCTGCTATTGTCGCCGGGATAGTCATCTATTTCACTGACTGGATGCAAATCGATCCTTTGTTATCCATTGTGGTTTCTCTGCTGATCTTAAAATCTACGATTGATATTTTGCGGCATTCTTATCATTTTTTGATGCAAGGCGTACCAGAGCATATTAATTATCTACAAGTAGGGGACGACATGATGAAGATAGAGGGAGTGTTATCAGTACATGATTTGCATGTATGGGAAATGTCACCCGGACACAGTGCCCTAATTGGCCATATTGAAATCAATCAATTGCAAGAATGGCCACATATTCTACGCTCGCTTAAGACAATGCTATTGCAACATTACGAAATTGATCATGTAACTCTGCAGGCAGAAATAGACATGAGCAGTCAGACGAAAAATGCGTCAAATTAAGTCGATTAATTGTTGAGCAAAACCAATTCCAAAAAACACAACCCGGGAAAGCTTACAATTGCATGTCCCCAAAACACAAAACATCAAAAATCACAAAGCGCATATGAACAACAAACTAAAACTCATCATGCCAACCCAACATCATTGATTAAGC
>CAZCIX010000065.1:0-6541 GCA_964498835.1 uncultured Burkholderiaceae bacterium
TGCGGGCGCGATAAGCCAAATTGATTCACCAAATCACTTGTATTGATGCGCCCTTCCCAATAGGCAATGAGCTCAATAAAACGATGACGTAATGCGACGAGGGGCTTTTCCATCAATATTTACCTTTACCGTTATCTTTAACTCAATATTTTTCTTTATCTTTTAACATTTATTTAGTCCAACAAAAAAGCACACCGAAGTGTGCTTTTTTGCGTTTTTTGTTTTTCGATTTCGGATCGAGGCTAAAAAATTACGAATTCGCTTTTTGATAAGCCGCAATCCCAGACATGATTTCAGCTTTTGCGTCTTCAGCGCCGAACCAGCCTTCAACTTTGACCCATTTGCCTTTTTCCAGGTCTTTGTAATGCTCAAAGAAATGCTGAATTTGTTTTAATTGCAATTCGTTGAGGTCTTCTGGTTTTTGCAAGTGGCTGTAGATTGGAAGAATCTTATCGGCGGGTACTGCCAACAACTTAGCATCATTGCCGGCCTCATCACTCATTTTTAGTACGCCGATAGTGCGACAACGGACAACCACGCCTGGCAATAATGGGAATGGTGTGATGACTAATACATCAACTGGGTCGCCATCGTCGGCGATGGTGTTAGGGATATAGCCATAGTTGCAGGGATAGCGCATGGCGGTGCCCATGAAGCGATCGACGAAAATGGCGCCGGATTCTTTATCTACTTCATATTTGATTGGGTCGCCATGCATGGGGATTTCGATGATGACGTTAAAATCGTTGGGCAAATCACGCCCGGCGGGAACATTATTTAGGCTCATGGTGCTTTCTTATCGTAAAAAATAATTAAATATTAAATGTGATACTTAAGATACTGGGGTTTTATGCTACGGCGATTAAGGCGCATTGCTTGTAATGGTTTTTGGCCTCTTCGTTATTGTCCAAGGCCTCATGCAGTTGCGCCAGATTTAGATGTATCTCGCGCAGCAGCTTAGGTTCTGTTGCAGTGGATAAAGCTTGTTCCAGATAATGTTGTGCTTTTCCCCACAATTTTTGCTTCAGACACAAAGTGCCCAAAGTCAAAGTTAGTTCATCATCACTAGGCCGACTTGCCAACCATGCTTCGCAACAATTGATTTGAGCCAACAATGCTGGTGAGCCCTCTTCTGCAGCGGATGCACGATAGGCACGCACTAGTCTTTCATCCCAAGCATCTTGCAACGCTTGTTCGACAATCATGCGCGCTTCGTTATGTAAATTTCTGTCGTTGAATGCTTTGGCGACACGTACGGCAATAAAGGCTTGTTTCCGATCTTCGCTTGGCATGCTCTGCCACAACTGACGTATCGCAGCGTCATCTTGCGCTGGATTAGAGAATAAATCCTCATACGCCAATTCACGCAAACGGCTGGACAAGCCTGGATGAATAGCATGATGCTTATCCAAGATTTTCACCAAACGTAATACTTCAGGCCAATTTTTCGCCTGCTGATTGGCTTTCAAAGCCCATTGCAGCGCATGGATGTGGCGCGCACCATTGGCATTGAGCTCTTTCACAGCTTCTAATGCGGCATTTGCTTGATGATCATCAACTAGCAATTCCGTCATGCTCATCAGGCGAGCGATCTTGAGGTTTTTGTCTTGCGCTATCTTTGCCAACCAGCCATCTCTGCGTTCTGGCTGACGCAAGCGGTGTGCTGCACGGGCACCGATTAAAGCGGCTAAGCCGGCATTTTCTGGCAATTCTTCAGCTCGCAATGCGGCTTTTTCTGCATGCCCAAAGCGACCCTCAAAAAATGCTTTGAGCGCTTCACGCAAGGATTTATGACTTTCGCGTTCCTGTTTTTGTTGGCGATAAGCTGCTACACGGGCAGGCAATTCTTTAGTGGTGTTAATCCCACGTAGGATTACATGGATCAATACAAACAATAAAACTAGCAATAACAGAAAGAAATTGAGCGATAAATCAATCCGATATGGCGGATAAAATAAAACAACGTTGGCAGGATTAAAGCGCGCGGTGACAGCCAAGCCTACAGCGGTCGTCAACAATGCCAAGATCCAAAGAAATATGCGCATGATAATAATTACTTAAATAGATAAAGCAGATAGAGGGGTATCAAGGCTTGGTTTTGTAACTCCGCACAGCATTCAAACTGTCGGACAAAGTCGGCATCTCAATCGACAAATTGCTGTTCTGCATTTGCTTCAACAAGGTTCGCACGACCTGCGTTGGCTTGGCGTGTACATCAAAATACTGAGCGATTGCATCCTGGACAACGACCATATCGCCATGAAAAGCCGATTCGTTACGCGACAACAAAGATAAACGGGCGTTCAACAACCGTAACTTCACATTTTCACGAACAAAATAAGCTTGGGTTGGCGACATCAGCAATGCATCCGCTGTATCCACACGGCGCACACGTATCAGTTGTCTGATTTCATTTCCCATGTCATACACTACGCTTTGCCATTGGTCTTTTAAAGCCATCCAGGTGTCATTTGCTTTAGCAACAACGTTTTTTGTACTTTTACCAATTTCTTTATGCACTTTTTTAGGAGGCATTGCTGGCAAGGTAGGCTTTTCATCGGACAGCAAGGGCAAGTCATCGATTTGATTAATCACGCTATCTAAACGCAAAGTCATTCCAGCCAAATCAACGTTAGGCAAGGATTTCAAGACTTCAATATCTTTGCTAATAGCACGACGAATCGTAATAAATTGCGGCTTGTCCGAACGAGACAAAGTTTTATCGGCATTTTGCAGCGCAATCAATGCACCTGGCACGTTGCCAGAAAGTTGCAGTTGCTGGCTGGCAGTGGACAAGACTTGCTCAATTTCAGACAACGTCCATTCATCGCGGTTTTTGGATAAATCCTGATACAACTGCTCCAGCGCCAATTGCTGGCTTTGCGCTTCCGTTTGTTTGCTTTCGACCTGATTCACTTTGGTTTGCAAAGTTTGCATGCTTTCCTGCACCGATTTAGCCAGCAAATTGGTGGCGGTATTCGTGCTATCGCTGCTTTGCAAGCGGCGTGCCATTTCTTCTCTTAAATGCGTGATGTCGCTACGCGCATTCCACCACTGAGCAATTAGTAACAAAGCCAACGCAGCAACGGCAAGTTGCAATCTATGCGTCAATGCCAATTCGGTAATGTTGGAATTGGCCTGATTGCTGTTATTAGCAGGAGCTTGCGTGTTTTCCGGATTGACGGGCTGTGGGCCTGTTGAGGCGCTAGGTTCTGGGGAGTTTGATGATTCGTTCATGGGCGAGATTGTAACGCGGCGAGTAGTCTTTCGTCGCCTGATCCAGTGAGTGTGATATTGAAAAATCCTAATTCTTGCGCAGTTTCTGCAATGCGGCGGTGTGGAACAATCACGTTTTGCCGTTGCATTTTTGCAACGTCTTGCATATTACCAATTTCAACCAATCTTTGCATCAAAACACGCAAGGCTTCTGAGCTAGTCACAATCCAATCATGTGGTGTCGCCAATACATGCTGCAATCGACGGCAAAAATCGGCATCAAAAGCCGGTGCAGTACGACAATAAGCAGCAACTTGTTGCACTTCTGCGCCCATGGATTGCAACGCTTGTGATAGAAATTCACGGCCACTCTCTCCGCGCACGATCAATATCTTTTTGCCACGCCATGCTGCTGGCTCTAAGGATGCCAACAAAGTTTCTGAATCCGTACGCTCCAGGTCATGTGGGCTGAGGATGGTTGCATTGCCATCATCAATGCCATGCTCTGCCAACGCCGCCCGACTGCCCTCACCCATCACACCAATAGCCACTGTTTTGGGCCAAATAACATTCTTATGCTCGCGCTTTAATTCAGCAAAACCAGCATGAATCGCATTCGGACTCACAAACACCACCATGGCGTAAGCACTCAAATCCGCCAACGCAGCTTGCAATAACTGAGAATTAGGCAAAGGATGGATTTCCAACAAAGGGAAAACAACTACCTCACGCCCCAACGCTTGCACTTGTGCAGCCAAAGGCACAGCCTGCGTGATTGGGCGCGTGATGACAACGGGATTCAACATGCTTAAGAAGCCGCCAAAATGGCAGCAGCATCCTGCGCTTTCAGACTATCTGCGGCTAATGCACCCAACACTTCTGGCGTATTGACTGGTCCTTGCACATCCGCACTGGCCATACGCGTCCCATCTGGTGTTGCCACCATCGCACGCAAGCGCATCGTCCCATCATCCTGAATGATGGCGTAGGCGGCTAATGGAATTTGGCAACTGCCGCCGAATATTTTGGAAAGCGTGCGTTCAGCCGTCACCGCTTGTCCAGTTTGCTCATGATGTAAGGGTGCTAACCATTGGCGCATCTCTTCACGTTGAGACAAAATTTCAATCGCCATCGCACCCTGGCCAGCCGCTGGCAAGCTTTGTTCTGGCGCTAATGGCATACGAATGCGATCTGACAATCCCAAACGTTTCAAACCTGCGACTGCCAAAATAATAGCGTCGTACTCACCTTTATCCAGCTTGGCCAAGCGTGTCTGCACATTACCACGCAGAGGTTGAATGTTTAAATGTGGATAACGTGCCGCAATCAATGCTTGGCGTCGCAAACTGCTAGTACCCAATACTGCTCCCGGCGGCAAAGCATCCAGGCTATCGTATTGATTAGAAACAAAGGCGTCGCGTGCATCTTCGCGCTCCAGTACGGCAGCCAGAGAAAAACCTTCTGGCAACGTCATCGGCACATCTTTCAATGAATGCACGGCAAGATCAGCACGCCCTTCTGCCATCGCCACTTCCAGCTCTTTGACAAACAAGCCTTTTCCGCCCACTTTGGACAAAGTTCGATCAAGAATTTGATCACCACGGGTTGTCATGCCAAGAATTTCTATCTGGCATTGTGGATAGAGTTGGGATAATTGCGCACGCACTTGCTCAGCCTGCCACATAGCAAGTTGGCTTTCACGCGAGGCAATGATTAATTTGGAGGGAGGTAATGCAGTCAAAATAACTCTTTTTATAATGATTAATTAAATTTTTATACGTATTTCGATACTTATTTAATACGTAATTAGGTGTTTTTTTGGACGGCCATTTATTCATCAACCGCTACTGGCCAGTCCTGAATATAAGCTTTCAGCATTTTATTTTCGTAATGTTGTGCTTCTAACATGGCTTTGGCGACATCATAAAATGAAATGACGCCAGATAATACCTTGGCATCCATGACTGGCAAATAACGCGCATGTTTTTCCAACATAATTTGAGAGGCTTCCTTAACGTCCATTTCTGACGTCACCGTCACCAAACGATCGTTCATATGCGCACGTACACGACCTTCAACGCTGAAACCTTTATTGAGATGAAAAGTATTAATAACCTCACGAAAGGTCAATATCCCCACCAAATCCCCTTTTTCCATCACGATGACAGAACCAATGTCTTTCTCTGCCATGAGATTGATCGCATCCACCATCAAAGTATCTGGCGTGAGCGTATACAAAATATTTCCTTTGACCCGCAAAATTTCAGAGACTTTCATAGCGCTTCCTTATAGGGGGGATTGGAGAAGGAATTAAAATGTAGCGCAAGCAAGAGGAAAAATCCAGTTAACGACAAGACAATCATGAAAACCTACAAAGGCAGCTAAAATGTCGCCTTTATTGATTCCCCATGGAAATAGACAACATGTCCATACAATGGTTCCCCGGCCATATGAACGCTGCCCGCAAAAAAGCGGCAGAAAGCATGGAAAACACCGACATCGTGATTGAGGTCTTAGATGCTCGCCTACCGCAAGCAAGCTGCAATCCTATGGTCGAACAACTGCGTCTGCATCGCCAGCGCCCTTGTTTAAAAATACTGAACAAAAGCGATTTAGCCGATCCAGCCGCCACCGCCGCCTGGATTGCGTACTACAACAATCAAGAAAATGTGCACGCAGTCGCTCTCAGCTGCAAACAAGCCAGCGATCCAGCAAAAGTGCCCTCTTTATGCCTAAAAATAGCGCCTCATCGTGGAGTCCCTACCAAACCGCTGCGCATGATGATTATGGGCATTCCCAATGTTGGCAAATCCACTTTGATGAATGCGCTGTTAAAAAAACGCGTGGCAGCCGTGGGGGACGAGCCAGCCGTCACCAAAGTGCAGCAACGCTTGTATCTCAATAAAAACATGGTGTTAATCGATACACCAGGCATGTTGTGGCCAAAAATACAACACCCAAGCGATGGATTGATGTTAGCTGCCAGTCATGCGATTGGGGTCAATGCCTTGATTGAGGAAGAAGTAGCCAGCTTTTTGGCCGAAGTGTTATTACAGCGCTACCCCGCTTTATTGCGTGCTCGCTACGGTTTCTCCAATACAGAAATCATGGACGGCATCGCCGTCGTCGAAGGAATTGCCGCCAAACGTCAATTCCGTTTAAAAGGCGGTGATTGGGATTTTGAAAAAGCATCCCATGTCCTATTGCAAGACTATCGCAGCGGCAGCATTGGACGTATCAGTCTAGAAACACCAGAAAGCCGGGCCCAATTGATCGCTGCTTATCAGGCGCAAACGCAAAACAAAGTAGAAAAAGCCAACACTCC
>CAZCIX010000065.1:6641-9904 GCA_964498835.1 uncultured Burkholderiaceae bacterium
CTCATGCATTCCGCTATTCCTAACACCATTCTTGATGCAGTGAAATTGGCGCATCCCTCTTGGCATGCCAGCTTGACCGCAGGCTTGGAAGCCATGCTACGTAATGATCCAAATTACTTGGCAGCATTAGCCAAAGATGAATATTTACCCACCCAAGGAAGGTTATTTGCCGCATTTCGCCAACCGCTTAATGCTGTGTGCTACGTACTAGTCGGAGAAGGCCCCTATCCGCGCCCAGCAAGTGCGACTGGTTTTTGCTTCATGGATGGCGCAGTAGATGAACTATGGTCACCAACGGGTTTATCAAAACCTGTCAACCGCGCTACCTCATTGCGCAATTTCATGAAAATGCTATTGGTGGCAGATGGACAATTGTCGCCTGATCATACGACTGGCGACACCATGGCATCGGTCGCATCCAAAGCACAAGCAGCGAACTCATCCATGATACAAACATTGGCGGATTTGCAAGAAAATTTAACCCAGCATGGTTTTTTATTACTTAATGCAACGCTGGTTTATCGGCCTCACGTGCCACCCACACAAGAAGCACGCGCCTGGCACCCATTTTTGGAAGTCGTGCTGAAAACCATGCTGGAATATGCAAAGCAAACACACGCACTGCCAATATTAATTTTATGGGGAAAAATTGCTGAACGCCTGCGTGCTTTGCCTAGCACAACATGTTTCCCGCAGGCGATATCCGAACATCCTTACAATCTTTCTTTCATTAACAATACTGATATGCAGGCGTTATTTGGGGCTATGAATTTGTTGCAAAAGAGCCCACTGTTATTTACCTGACAAATTTGCCTTATACGTCTCAATTTTTTGACGCACTTGGGCTGCATAAAATGCTGCTCGGAAATATGGCTTACACTCATCACCAGCATGGTTTGGATCTACTATATGTCTTATTAAATTGCCATCCACTCTTTCTTCGATATAGTGATCCGTTTCAAGACTAGCTCTGACATCCTTTAATTGATCCAACGTTAACTTTGATCGCAATGATTTTTCTTCGACTAAAGTACGTACAAAATCACTGATTTGAGCCTGAGGCAACTTAGGATTAGTGCCTCTTATATAACGTAAAAAATCTTTTGCGGTTGGTTCACGCAGCCCTGCATAAAATGATCGGGAATAAAATGGACTTGAAAGTAAAGAGTCTCCAGATACACCACCAGAATGCAATAACTCTTTTCCTAGCGCGGCAGTACCCCAAAATACACCGGTTGCCACATCCATTTTGTTCAAAACTATTTCACCAGCCTTTTTGATCAAAGAAGAATCCATCTTTCTCATAGCCAAGCTTGCGCCAGTTACTGCGATTCCAACAAAAAGAGCTTCAGGAATAGCATTAGTCCGCAAAGTCTGCCAAGTACCAGCTCGATCTTTTGGTAATCGTAAATCTTTACTGAAAAAAACATGATTCGGCACAAGCAATGGATAAAATACCCAGCCGGCATACCCTACCCCATTCACTACTCCGCCCCATTTTCCTGCAAATTTCATCAAACTACCCAACTTACCACCAAACTTCCCTGCAAATTTTGAATACGTAGTTGGATAATGTTGTTCAACAAGTGGTATACCACCTAACAATCCACCAGCAGCAGCAAGAATACCTGCTGTATAAACGGTTTTTTTAGCGCGATACTCCCCATCTGTAATATGTGGCACAGTTTCTTTAATGAATTCAAGCGCTTTGCCTACTGGAATATCGTGTTGCGCAGCAAGCTCGGCAGAAGCAAGAGCAAAAGTATGTTCATTTTCTTTTTTTTCACTTTCATTATTTTTATAAGCTGCAACAGTGCCGCACCCACCAGCGACATTAAAGGCAGGACCTTTCATAAATAACTGAAATCCTTTTGGGCCAATAACATGCCCAGCAAAAACGCCTATACCAGATAGCAAGGATAACGTACTCCATCCAATACTTGTCCTTGCATATTCTTTAGCCTCCAAATTTTCACATGCCCCCACATCACTTCCCAAAATACGTCCACCAGAACGCACGGATGAACCGAATGCATAACAGAGCCGGGCAAACATCATAGAACGCAATATTAAAACGTCCTTTCCTTCGAAAAATAATCTCGCTACTCCTTGTGTAGCAGAACCAATAAATCCAGCATACAAAGACCAAGCAGCAGTATTATTCGCAATTGTTAAAATTTGATCTTTGAGACTACGTGAAATCTGGAAATTAGATCCCAACAAATTATCAAACTTTGGTGGGGTCGAGTCTTTTTTTACAATAATTGCGCTACCAGCGCCTAAGATTTCCTGTATTTCCAGATTCGCATGGTGCGAAGTAAAATGTTTCGGACGCCCAACTTGCGCTACCAAAATTTTCGCAAGTTCAAGATCATTTTCTATAGAAGCCACATCAAACCATGTTCTTGTTCCATCAAAACGCTGATCAAAATCGTAGCCATTTTTTGCCATGTACTTCACCAGCTCTTGTTTTATTGCAAAATCAAGCTTACCGGGTTCCATCAAAAGGGCATTTTGTATTATCTCCCTAACATCTTTAGGCACATCCTCCCAATACTTTGGTTCAGACTCTGCTCCTGTTGAATGAGTCGTCGCTAAAAACTGTACTAGATGATCAAAATTTTGCTCACTAATCGCTTTCTGCAACGGATGCATCACACTTGCTTGCTTATTTACGGGAAGATTTGCTGGATCTCCTCCAAAACCTGGTACTTTCGACATAATCATCCTTTTTAAAAAACTGATGCCGAGTAAATATTACTCACGATAAACTAGTTAATGACGCTAAGCAAAAAACAGAAACACAACAAAAAACACAAATAATTTTTGTATTTCTCACACACTTACAATTATCAAAAACAAAACATTTATATCAAAAAATTTAGATTTTTAAATTGTTAAACAACGCCACCGCTGCATTAACCTGCGTGTTTAAAATCTCAACAAAAGCATTCGCATCCATATGCTGACTCATGTCTAAGCGGATGTAATAAACAGCACTGCCCGTATCAGGGTGGACACCAAAACGACCTGTCAATGCGGAATTTCGTTCAAGATTAGCAACCAGCATGCGTCGGTATAAATCTGGCTCTCTCTCAGGGAAGATAGGGCCTAATTCGACATACACCGACAATTCATTGGCATAAACATCGTTGTCTTCATTGATTAATCCAACAACATAATCGCCCACCATAATGTGTTGACTACGGAGAATTTCGTTCCAGTTTTCAATACCAACAAACTCACACAAATCTTTAATCAGT
>CAZCIX010000066.1:0-8988 GCA_964498835.1 uncultured Burkholderiaceae bacterium
TAGCCTATCGGGGGTTCGAATCCCCCTCTCTCCGCCAAGGATATAAAAAACCCCCGTAAGTTGATTGAATTCTTACGGGGGTTTTTGTTTTTCTATATTGGCCTAATGTTGATGTAACAGGCAATTTCAGCCTCTGCCGGGCTAGATTACAATGTCGCATGTTGTTGAAAGCATTTTCAAATATCTAACTTTGATATGTATAAAAAAATCGTCATCATTGCAGGGCCAAATGGTGCGGGGAAAACTACTTTTGCTCGTGAGTTTTTACCCAATGAGGCGCATTGCCCAACTTTCATTAACGCGGATCTGATCGCTGCTGGTCTATCTCCATTTGAGCCCGAGCTTGCGGCAATTAAAGCCGGTAAGTTGATGCTACAAACGATTGATGAATTGATTTCTAAAAATGAGAGTTTTGCTTTTGAAACGACTCTTAGTGGAGGCTGTTATGCCAAAAGGATTTTAGAATGGCGTGCATTAGGCTATCACGTCAAATTAATTTTTTTGCAATTGCCGAATGTGGAAACAGCCATAGCCCGTGTTGCAGAGCGAGTGGATCAAGGTGGGCATGATATCCCTGAAGCGACCATCCGTCGCCGTTTTGATACTGGCCTAAAAAATTTCCATCAACGTTATAAACCCCTAGTAAACATTTGGTTGCATTTTGATAACGCTAGCGATGCACCCTTACTATTAGATTGGAGCGAACAATGAATCCCAAGCCGTTAAGCCAAGCACGCGATGAAGATGCGCGGAATGTCACTGCGGCATTACAACGCGCCGGCCAACGCGCCCGTGTCATTGCGGCGCAAACGCAGACCAACATTATTGTTGTGCGTGACGGTAAATTAATTAGGGAAGCACCGGTGGTGCAATATGTAAAAAATAAATAGGCAATTTTGTACTTGTTCTTTACCTAGCAAGTAAATGGGTTTGGCAGATATTTATATGATTTTGTAGGGCGTCAATAAGCGAAGCGCATTGCGCCGTATGGTGGCCTTCGATGAAGGTGCAATGCGCTGTGCTTATTGCACCCTACTTGGCTAAAAAATAATATGAATGATGTAGTGATCAAGTAATACAAATAACAACAAGGGAACCATGCTTTCAAATACTCTGAAATCTGTTCAATCCACTATTTTGGATCGATTGACCAGCCCATTAGCTGGGAGTTTTGCTGTTGCTTGGGTTGTTTGGAACTATCGCTTCATTGTCGTACTATTTTCAGATGCGACAATTTCTCGTACTTTTCAATTAATCGATACATTGATTTATCCTGATCAATGGACTTTTCTTTCGCGAGCAATTTTTTATCCCGCACTTTCAGCTGCTGCATACATATTCTTCTATCCTTATCCGGCTAAATTTGTTGCTGCTTTTACGCAGCGCCGGTATCAAGAGTTAGATAACCAGCAGAAAAAAATAGCTGAAGATGTGTTAATGTCAATTGAGGAGGCGAGGCAACTAAGAAGCTATTTTGCAAAACGCGAACAACAATTATTAGAGGAAATTGATGCTCTAAATAAAAGCATCAACGTACCAGCCCCATCTGCCTCAAAAAAGAATAATGAAGTTGTCGTATCAAATGTCGCACCAGCAAAGCAATCGTCGAAACCTAAAACGGTGCTTGTTTCAGAATCACAGCGAGCTATTTTGATGGCCATAGCTGATAGCTCTAATGCAAAAGAAAATAATATTCAAAACATGGTGGATTTAAGTAAAGTCGAATTTGAATATGACATTCATGCGTTATCTGAGCGTGGATTGATTACTCGTTATAGGTCGAACAGAGAGATTGTTCTTGAGTTAACTCAAAATGGACGTGCAGTAGTTTTAGAGCGAGAGTAACTTTAAGAAGAAACTTTTACAGGCTCAATAATTATCTTTTCACCATACTAGATATGAATTTTCCTGACTGTTCCAATTTGGGACTCAGTGCGTTCCGAATTGAGCTGGATTAAGATCAACGACTCACCCACGCCGCAACAACTCCGAAACACACCCAACCAAGCTAGCCTCCATCTGCATCTTTTCCAAACAAGATGCCAAATAAGCCTGATTGCTGGTTAGCTCAATCGCTTTCGCATATGAGGTGTCAATGCTTTGTCCGTATGCTTGGCGGGCTTTGGTCCATGCTTCTTGTGGTATGGGGCCCCAGTGTTTGATGAGCATGGCTAAATCGATGGCGTCGCGGCTGGCGACGGATGCGTCGTTGTGTCGGTCTGCGTTGGCGAGTAGTTTTTCGGCGTACATGTCTTGGCGTGATAGTGTCGGGATGCCTAAAACTGGATCTATCGTGCCAGTGATGTCGATGCGTCCTTCGCTGACGATTTCGAATTTGATGGGGATACCGTCTACTTGCACGAAAGTACGGATGCCGTAGCGGTCTGCGCGTACTTCGCGGGCTAGTTCGATGGGTTGGGCGAAAATGTTGCCGAGCGATGCACTGGTGATGGTGTTACGTAAGGCTCGATAGCCGTCTGTTGAACTGCATAAAAAATCTACATCAATCGACTCACGGTATTCATTCAGCGCTAAAACAATCGCTGTTCCACCGCCAAAATAACATCCTGCGCGAAAAAGAAAATCCGCGTTCAGGGTGGCGAGCAATTTCGCGATGCGTTGATGATGCAATCGCCTAAACATGCAAAACCCCATTCCCATAATCCCGAATCAGTCCATCCAACATGGCACGCTCATGCGCTTGCATGGCGTTTTCGTCAACAAAGCGCCAATTGCGTTCGTAGAGGGCTAGTGCTTCTTCGCCGGTGATTGCATCTTGCGGGTTGCGGTTCCATGCGATCAGTTGGAGTTGGGGGAAGTCTCCAATGACGAAGGTATTGGCAGCGTTGGCAGTATCGGTAGCGTTGGCAATGTCGGCAGTGGTTTTCATTCGTTAATTATGATTGAATGCATTGATCTTTGCAGAAATTGTAAAAACGACGAAAGGACTCCCATGCCATTCCAAACCCTAGACGAACAATTTGCCACCATCAATGCACGCCTTGAAAGGATAGAGGCGCATTTAGCCTTATCCGCACCATCCAAGTCAGTGGAGTCAGTGGAGTCGGTGGAATCAGTAGAACCGCTTGTGTCGTCTTTGCCGGCAACCCAAACTAAAGAAAAAGCGACAGGAAACTGGTTGGGTGTCAGTGCGGTGTTGTGCTTTGTGTTGGCGGCGGGATTTATCATCCAGCTTTCTATCAATTCTGGATGGCTCACGCCTGGCAAGCGGATTGGGTTGGCGATATTGCTTGGGATTGCGTTGATTGGTGCGGGATTGAAGCTCTTAAAATCCGATCGTCCTTATGCCAGTTTTCTGCCAGCTGCGGGCATTGTGGTGCTGTATCTTGCTAGTTATGCCGCGCATTCTTATTACTCACTGATTTCATTTGAATTCACGATTGCTGCTGCGGGCTTGATTTCTTGTTTGTGTATTGGGCTTTACACGCGACTTAAGCATGACGTGTATGCGTTTACTGCGGCGGTGGGGGCGTATATTGCGCCTGTGATTGTGGGGATGCAGGAAAATAGTGTGTTTTCTCTCTATTACTTTCTGCTGTGTTCAATCACGTTTGCCACGATTTCGATATGGGTGAAGTCGCGTACGTTTACGCTGCTTTCTTCTTATTTTGCTATTTTGATGACGGGTTTGATTGGCTTGACATTGGGCGTGACGGAATATGCGTTAGTTGCTTCTTTGCTGGCTTTGCATTTTCTGGTTTTTTCAATCGGTACTTATCTGTATAGCCTGCAAAATAGTGCGCCGTTGAGCGAGAAGGAGGCGTGGAGTTTCTTGCCGATTTTGTTGTTGTTTTATTCCTTGGAATATTGTTTTATCGGGCGTATTCAACCTGGTTTGGCGCCGTGGTTGTCGTTGTTGTTTGCTGGGTTGTTGATCGGTTTATATGTGTCTGCTAGACGTTATTTTCCTGATCATTTGGGTAGCCAGAATTTGATTCTGACATTTGTCAGTATTGTGTTTTTTCACTCGGTGTATTTGCAGCTACTACCCGAGACGCTGCGTCCCTGGTTGTTTGTTTGCATCATGTTAGCTGCGGCTTTTTTACCTCGTACCGTATTGGCTGAAATTAAAGGTGGCGATAAAGGTAACGGTAAAGATCGTTCTTTTCTTATTCCGAAATTGCTGGTTCTTGCCATCATTGCGATTGAATATCTCAGGATTGTTTTTCATTTAATCGATAAAAACAATCTGCTTTCTTTACCGGTCGCATTTGCTGCGTTTGTCAGTTTATGGATTGCTTTGATGTACGGAAAAAAATCAAGCAATAGCAATGGTTATACATTGCTGATCGCCGCGCATTTGTTGGCTGTATTAGGGTTGTATCGATTAATCAGCGAGTTTGGTTCATTAGCCGTTTCCACAGTCTGGCTTTTTTATGGCGCCTTGGTAATTGTTGCTGCCTTTGAATTTAAAGATCGCGTCATTGCGAAGTCGGCTTTATTCGTTCTGGCATTTGCAGCTGGAAAAGCGCTGCTCTACGACGCAGCTGCGGCACCTACTGGTTTGCGTATTGTTTGTTTATTGCTAACGGGGGCGGTGCTGTATGGCTGTGGATTGTTTATGCGAAAAATTAATAATTGGGTGGAAGAAAAGCAGGAGTAATTTTGGAATCTGCATAGGGGCAGCCAGTAAATCTGGCTGATCCCCTGCCACACTAATGTTCCTGTCAAAGGGATAAATTCCAAGAAAAGCAAATAGTCAGTTAAAGGTCAAAAGTAGACCCTGAACGATGATTTAAACTCCCCAAGTGGTTAGTTCGTGATTGTGTATGGATTTTTCGCCTCAATCCACAACCCTGGAAACAGGTAGCGGAACAATTTGATCGGGAACGCCAGCCGATGGTGTGCGGCCAGAATAGCAATGACGGCACGTTCGCCCTTCAGTTCAAAACGGTAATCATCCCAGAAAGCATGCAAGAAGTTGCCCAGCACATCCTTGCTCAGTAACGGGCTGGTGTGCTGACCTTCGATTTTGTTCGTGTAATACGAATTCATCGGCCGCAGCGCTTCGCGTAATGTGCCGGAAACGCCAGCGGGACACTGCTGCCGGTACGATTGCGGGATTAAGGAGGAAGCCTTGTCGAGCAGTGCCTTCATGGCGGGCGAATCCTGCCGAGGCAATAGTGGGCTCATCGAGTAGGGATCAGTATGCATGAACATGATGCTGTTAATTGTTACTTTTGGCGAAAAGTATTGCGAAGAAAAATAATTGATAACTTATTGTTTTATAAGATAAAAAAATAAAAAATGTGCAGAAATATATCCAATGTTTGGCGTAAACTTTGGCGGATGTCGTGCGGATGATTTTACATAGTCCGCCAAAAATATAAAAACCCACGATACTCCTGTGATACCGTAGGTTTTTTGTTTTTAGAGGCTTAACTTGCTCTATTTTTCGCAATCAGCAAGGATTGGAATGTTGTTTTCGCTCAGAAACTGACCTTTAATCTTGCATCTTTTATTCCACAATTTTCTTCACAAACTCCGATTTCAATCCCATTTGACCAATACCCGGTACTTTGCAATCGATATTGTGGTCGCTATCGACCAGGCGGATGTTTTTGACTTTGGTGCCGACTTTTATCACATCCGATGAATTTTTTAGCTTGAGATCTTTGATTAGTGTGACGGTATCGCCGTCTTTTAGCACTGTGCCGTTTGCATCTCGGATAATTAAACCTTCATCTTCGCCATTTTCTATCGTACTAGTGGCATTTTTGGGCCATTCATGGGCACATTCTGGACATATTAGAAGGTCTTGATCCTCATAGGTGTAAGTTGATTTGCATTGGGGGCATGGGGGTAATGTGGTCATATGATCTGTACTGTATTGTATTATTGCGTTTTATATAATTATTTCTGGTGGTAAATGATTGGACTTTGATTTGTTGAGCGATATAAATCGTCAGAAAACAAGTCTTATCCTCGATTTTAGTGGCTGTAGTCACAATAACAAAATATACCGTTGACGTGTATCATTCTGTCCCTTGCAAAAGAGGTTCATCTCTTATGAAAAATGTATTCTGTATTTGGAGCATAAGTTGGAAGTAGAGCATTTTTTAGGAAAAATTCCATTATGGCGGCGTGTATGTAGCGTCAAGGCGCAGCTTATTTTGGGATTTGTGTCCGTTCTTGTTCTGATGCTCGTAGTGAGTGTGGTGTTTGTTGTCAGTCAACAATACTTGGTTTCAGAAGCCAGCAAGCCAGATACTGTAGAAGGCCAGGTGACGGAATTAGGTTTACGTGGTTTGCAAACTTTGCTGAAAGCACGACGTGTAGAACGAGAGTTTTTGCAAGAAATCACCGAGATTGGTTTAGCCAAAACCAAGACACGTTATCTCCCTTTGTTACATACACATTTGGCTGATTTAAGTAGTCAAGTTGAAAAAATACGCTCGTTATCGAGCGATGCGGGTGTGGTTGAAAAAGCCAATCAGATTCTGCAAAAAATTCAGGAATACGAAAAAAAGTTTGTGGCTTTAACCGATTTGTACCAGCATTTGGGTTACTTCGATATCGGTTGGCAGGATCGATTTCGTCTTAAAACACATGAAATCGAAGCCTTAATTACGGCGGAAGATGGTAGTAACGATCCAGATTATCAAGATGGTAAAGATGCCAAAAACTCCAAGGATAGTGGTAATTCTGAATATCAGGCGATGATGTTTGAGTTGCAAGCTTTACGTCGGTATGAAAAAGACTATATTCGCTTGGGACATGATGCTTATCTCAGAAAATTTTTGGATAGCATGAAAACGTTGCGCGCTAATATAGGAAAAAGCCATTTGCCTATGTTAAAGAAACAACGTATTAGCACTTTGTTGACGGAATATTCCCAAGATTTTTTACGTTATACCCAAGTGGCTGATGCAGCCATCATGGCCAAGGATGATTATGTGGCTGTTGCGCTGACTATTGAACCTTTGTTGGAAGAGTTGCATGTTCAAACTTCGGCACGATTAAATAAAGCACAACATGCATTAGAAGTTGCCCAGTGGTCAATCTTGTTGACGGTGGTGGTGGCTTTGCTGTTGGCTATTTTTATTGCGGTGTTGATCTCATGGCGGATCACTAGTTCCATCACACAAATCATTGCATTTGCCAAGCGTATTACTGCCGGTGATTTCAATGCCAGAGTGGCTGCGATAGGTGAATATGAAATTGATACGCTGGGCCATGAAATGAATCAAATGGCGCAATCGCTGATGAACTTTCAAGCTAATTTAGAAGGTAAAGCGATTCAGCTGGAATATCAAGCCAACCACGATATTTTGACTGGCTTGCCGAATCGTAGTTTGTTTGTTGATCGTTTGCATCAAGCACTGCTGTACGCACAACGTCATCAACGAGTTGTGGTGGTGGCGTTTCTGAATTTGAATAAATTTAAGTCATTCAATGATAGTTTGGGACGAGAATTTGGTGACCAATTATTGTTGATAATGGCTGAGCGCTTGCGTTCATGCGTACGCAAGGCAGATACAGTGGCGCGTTTGGGTGCTGATGAATTCGCGTTAATTTTGCATTATCGTGCTGGCGAAGAGATTAGTCACTACACCATGCGACAGGTTTTTTCTGGCATGAATCAACCCATTTCCTTGAACGGGCGCGAATATACCATCACGAGCAGTATCGGTTTTGCTGTGTATCCTCAAAATGGGGAAGATGCCGACACCTTGCTGAAAAATGCAGATACGGCAATGTATCGGGCCAAAGAAAGTGGACGTGAGAATTTTCAGTTTTATACGGCGGCTTTACCTAGTCGTATCAACGAACGCGCTGCGTTGGAGTTAGGGTTGCAATCTGCTTTGGCGCAGAACGAATTTTCTTTGCATTATCAACCGCGTGTTGAATTGAAGAAGGGAAAAATATCCGGTCTGGAAGTTTTGTTGCGCTGGAATCAGGCAGAGTTGGGAGCCGTCGCACCCTTGCGTTTTATTCCTTTGGCGGAAGAGTTAGGCATCATGCATTTGATTGGTGATTGGGTGATGCGTACCGCTTGTCTGCAACAAATTGAATGGAAAAAGACTGGTGTGGCAAATCTTCCAGTGGCGGTGAATGTTTCTGCTGTGCAGTTTTTGCAGCAAGGATTTTCTAATGCTGTCGCCAGAGTGTTACATGAAACCCAAATAGATCCGGCTTATTTTGAGCTGGAAATTACCGAATCGTTTTCTATGCAAGACCCCGAAGCCACCATACGTGTTATGCATGAATTGAAGAGGTTGGGTATTCGCTTATCGATTGATAATTTTGGTACTGGTTATTCGAATTTGGGCTATTTGAAACGTTTCCCTGTCGATAAAATTAAGTTAGATCTGAGCTTTGTGCGCGATATTGTTTCTAACGATGAAGATTTGGCCGTTTCGGATGCGGTGATTTCCATGGCGCATAGCCTGCATTTGAAAGTGATTGCCGAAGGAGTGGAAAGCGAAGGACAACTTGCCTTATTGGCCGATCACGGTTGCAATGAAATGCAGGGGTACTATTTTAGTAGGCCATTACCCGCTAAGGAATGTACGCATTTATTAATGGAAGATCGTGCAGTGCCTGCTAACAAATTGGGCCGTCGCCATGCCATGCGCTCATTGTTGTTGGTGGATGATGAGCCACAGGTGTTGATTGCTCTGGAGCATATGTTGCAGTCCAAGGGCTACAACATACTGACCGCACATAATGCGATGGAAGCGTTTAATTTATTAGCCACCAATGAAATCGGCGTGGTGTTGTGTGATGATTCAATGCCAAATATGACTGGCATCGAGTTCTTCCGCAAAATCAAACGCATGCACCCAGCCGTGGTGCGTATTTTGTTGACGGATGAGGCCAATATCAATCCAGCGTTAAACGATGCTCTGAAGCGCGGGGCAGTGTATCAATCGCTGCGTAAACCGTGGGACGAACCGACATTGCTTGCTACCCTGGAAGAAGCGTTCAGAAGTTATGAATATCAATGGCAGATTGCAAATTAGA
>CAZCIX010000067.1:0-1590 GCA_964498835.1 uncultured Burkholderiaceae bacterium
ATCGTGAGCTGCATCGTGCGGCACTGCGTGAAATGATTGCGGACATGAATGCTCGAAAATATGATCCGGCAAAAGAAACAGGAAAAAGCATCTTGGATGAAGTCCGGCATGATTATGACTAACTCTTGACCCTATCCTTTAACCACATTCAGCCTCAACATCAGCGTCATCGGGTGCTGTGGCGATTCTTGGAAGCCGTAGTGTTCGTAGAACTGCTTTGCGCGGTCGTGTAGGGCGTGAACGAGTAAGGCTCGCACGCCAGCATTTTGTGACACGGTCACTGCTCGATTGAGTGCGTCTTGAAGCATTGCGGCGCCGAGTTTGATGCCTTGGGCACGATGGTCAACGGCGAGTCGAGCTAACACCATCACCGGAACTGGGTCCGGCATGTTTCGTCGCACGCCGCTCGTGGCAATCTGATGCGAAACGGCGCCGGCTGCCATCGCGTAATAGCCATAAACACGGCCATTCTGATCTGCAACGACGAAAGTGCGGCTGACGCCACTGAGTTGGTTTGTCATTGCTCGGCGTTTAAGCCAGTCGTCGAGACTCGCTTCACCGCAGGTGAATCCATCCAAAATGTGAGTGGCTACCAATGGCTGTGGTGCGCTCAGATTCAAATTCATGCTGCGTCAGTATTCCAGGGTGCCTTGACGGCTATCAGACGCTCAAGTCCGGGATTGGGGCTGGAAGGCGCATCGAGCATCGCGGTGAACTGTTTGAATTTATCGTCGTCCAGAGCGAAGAAAACCTGATCCAGCACAACGGATTGGGCACGGTCGCAGGCGGCTTCGAGCATGAAGTCCGAACGGTTTTTGCCCAGCAGGCTGGCAGCGTGATCGATCAGATCACGTTGTTCGGGCAAGGCCCGCAAATTGATGGCGGCGTCACGCATGGGATTCTCCTATTTGCATATACACAATGAATATACAAATTATCGTTATATGTGTAGCCATTGTCAATACACTAAAAATCATGATACTGACCTTTGAATATATAATTTCGCATAATGTATAAACTGTAAATCCAGCGCTTAAGCTGATATTGACACGCCTAAATCAAGGTTTGGCGCGGGCTGGAGCCCAATATCAGTAATTTAAAAGACTCGGAAAATCTTTCCGAAATAGACTCCCAAAAATGTCTTAATTCTGGCGTTTTTGCTTTTTCAATTTGAGCATGTGAGTAAATAACATGCTCATCAATATCTAAAATTTCAGAAATTTTTAAAGATGTTTCTAATCCGAGTGACGAGCGGCCACTACGCAATTGGCTTACCGATTCACGTGTAATGCCTAGCGTTTTGGCAAGCGCGTAATCAGAAGGCAAATCAAGTTTTCTCTTTACAGAGTCTAAATATTCAAATGATTTCATAAGCTCTCCTAGGGCTACCCTTCTTGATGTAGAAGGAATATCGCAAGGATAGTCAATAGTCACCTGACATGCAACCGTAGGCAACGCTTGACGGTTAGGCGATGCCTAACGTATATTTCGCCTTGTCATGCGGTAACTCTCAATCGCTCCCTAGGCAAATACCGGCTGCAACCGGGCCGCATGACTTCTTGCCGGGGACGAAATGACCTAGGGGGTCGC
>CAZCIX010000067.1:1690-8824 GCA_964498835.1 uncultured Burkholderiaceae bacterium
TGCTACGCGCTCGGATGGATTGGGGCAAATCATGCGTGAAACCATAAAAGAATTGGTGTTTTTACTAATTTGCTTGGCTTGCTTTATGGCTCCTTTGGTCTTTCCAGCATTCGGCATTGTGAAGGGGTGATCATGAAAAACATCAATGATCATGAAATAGGAAAAGCGGCCTTAGATAAAGCGTTTGAATTGCTCAACACAGACCGTGAGGCGGTGCAAGCTGCACATTGGGCAATCTTGCCGATGGCCGTGCGTCGGGTAGCTGTAATGTGCGCAAACATGCCAAAAGAGCGGGCGGATGACAGCCTTAAAAAATTTAACGTTACTGAACGCGCACAAATAAGACGCTCGGTGGCGCGATTGCATAAGCAATTGGAAATTGTGGCACGTGCCATGGTTGGTGGTGAGTTGGCTGATATAACAAAGCCGGATTATCACCACGAGAAAAACGGCATCGCATCCCTGCACTGATATGCCAACCATTCAGCAAGAAAACGGGCGCAAAAGCGTGGCAGGTTTGCCACCACGTTGGGGCGTGCGTGCATACCAAGAATTAAATAACGCTCAAAGCGGCAAGGTAAGTGGTATGCCTGAACGCTATAAAGAGCTTTCTAAAATTCTGGATGAGGTGATTGATGCCCCAATTCCTATTGATGCAACCGATGCGCATTTGTGCGTTATTGCAGAACGTTATGCACAAGAATGCGAGAGACAAGCGGCAAGAATTCATGATGTTGGTGCGCTGAGGCAGCGCATGGCTTCAATCTGCGCAATGCGCGGTATTGATGCGCCAGATGTTAACGAAGATAAGCAATTTATTTATCGTTGCAGTGACCCAGCATGGTGGCGTAGGAATTTACGCAAAGTGCATGGTCGTAAATTTGAACATGCGGCAATTCGTTTGGGCTTTGTCTCAATTCGCGCTGGTGCTTATGCCAGTGATGAAACAGTATTGCGGCGCATTGCGCAAAATAGGCGTAATGCTAAATCGCTGCAATCCATCACGATGGAAAACGAAGACGGACAAAGTTTTTTATTGTCTGAACTTGCTGCAAAAGGTACAGGAAACAAAACAATAAGGCGCGGCGAACTCATGTTGCGCATAGCAGGGTGTGAAGAGGTAGCGATTGAGTCGAACCACGTAGGCGTATTTGTGACGCTGACTTGCCCATCAAAATATCACGCCATACTTGCAAAATCTGGCACGGTTAACCCGAACTACAACAACAGCACACCAAACCAAGCGCAAGAACATTTGCAAGATGTTTGGAAAAGAACCAGGGCAAAAAATGGACGAGACGGCGTCCGCCCGTATGGTTTTCGCATAGCAGAGCCGCACCATGATGGATGCCCGCATTGGCATATGCTGGTGTTTATGGCGCCAGATAAAGTGGCGCAATTTCAAGACAATTTAACCCGCTACGCATTGGAAGAGGACGGCGACGAGCCAGGCGCAAAAACCAACCGCATCAAGTTTGTGAGTATCGACCCAGCAAAAGGCACAGCGGCGGGATACATAGCAAAGTACATCGGAAAAAACATTGATGATGAGCATGTGGATGAGCATATTGATGAAGATGGGGTGATCAATACCGATTTGGTTGGTGATCAAATCATCAAGCCCAGCCAACGAGTGGAAGCATGGGCGGCAGTATGGGGTATTAGGCAATTTCAGCCCATAGGCATGCCACCGGTTATCGTGTGGCGTGAATTGCGCCGTGTAGAAAATGAACGCATACGCAAAGCACCAAGCTACATAAGGGAAGCGTGGGAAGCATGCCAGAAAATAGAAGGGCAAAAGGCGGCTAACTTTGCGCCTTATATCCGCGCTCAAGGCGGCATTAACATGGGCCGCAATTACCGTATAGGCGTAGCCACGCGCCAAGCTGAAGTGGAAGGGCGCTACGGCTTATCAGAACGTGCCGTGAATGTAGGCATCTATGCCAAAAATCAACCCAATGCTATTTATGAATCAACCCGCTACCGTTGGAAGCGCTCGGGGGTTGTTGTTGCAGTTGGTTTTCGCTTTTCTTGGACTGGTGTAAATAACTGTACGCCACCGGCATGGACGGAATACATAAAAGAGCAGGAACCAATGCAAAAATTTAATGATGATGAATATTGGTCAACGTTTGACGACAGTTATTTACGATCAAAAGAGTATCAGGACTGGGAAAAAGGAAATTTACATGCTTGAAAAAATGAAAAGATCGCTTTCGCAATTGGGAGCGTTGGCAGCGGCATATTTGCCGCCTGGCTTTAAGAATGTTCTTTTGGACATGGCGCAGGAAATAGACAGCTTACGGGCTGAGATTAATCAATTAAAAGAAAGGAAGTGAAAATGTTAGAGCGTTTAAAGTGGATTTTGGAACAGCTGCAAAAATTGCAGGATGAGGAACGTATCAGAGGGGAAGGTCAGGCGGTATTTTTTAATGCAAAAAACGAATTGATTGACGTAATAGAAACCTATCAATTACAAGTCGAGCCAGTCGCGCCCATCGTGCAAGAGATGGTCAAAAAAGAAGACTTAAACGAATTGCTAGACAGTGTATTAAATAAAGTCACGCATGAAGTAGAGCAGTCGGATTTGATTGTGTTGCAAGCAATTGCCAGCTTATCTGGCACACAATCAACAGCGCCAACAGCCGAACAAGTACAAGAAGCAAAAGCCGTGATTGCTGCGCATGAGGAAGCAATAGCAGCTTAAAAAAGTATCAGGCAAGCACCGCCCACAAAGCGGCGTAATCCACCAACTAGCCGCGCTTTACCGAGCGCGGCAATAGGGGCATTAAATGGCAAGTAAAATTTTAGGGCGCACAGTTTGCCCGATTCGATGCGGACACGATGCCGCGCACGTCAAAATCAAAACTGACAAAGAAGCGGGGAAAACCGCTTATCCATACGTGTATTGCCCAGCCTGTACCTACATGGGCCACACAAAAACAGAGGCGCAGGCAAAAGCACTGGCAGCCATCACAAGACCTGAAAAAATCGACGCTTCCCCCGTAGGCACGCATACGGGAGAAGCTACCCATACGCCTACGGATACACCAACGCCTAAAGCTAAGGAATCGCTAGGCATATTTGGACTATTCGGGGGTGCCAATGGATGAAAAGGAAATGGTAGCGTTGATCAATGCCGGGGCCGGTATAGACAGCAGCGAAGCCGCGCATGCAGAAGCGGCAGCTAATGGGCAACTAGACCAACGCGGGCAAATAGTACAGGTCGACCCAGACGCGGCAGCCATGGAATGGTTATTCATTCCGGCGATTATTGCCATGGTCGCCAAAACCATCATGCCTGAAACAGCAGACAGCTATACAGATAGCCGATGCATGGAATTGGCGCGGGCATTCGTGCCGGTGGCTGAAAAATACGGCTGGTCTGGCAATACGCTAGCGCCAGAAATCGGGCTGGCGGTCGCTGGTTTCGGATTTGCCGCCCCGGCTATCTTGGCATATCGAGCAAGAAAAGAAGCTGCCAAAGTAGAAAAAGCAGAACAAGAAAAGTCAGAAAAAAATGGCAGTTGAGAATAAAGCCAGGATTGAGGCAGTACTTGGACAGTCTGGTACAGGTAAGGGATTGTGGACAAAAGCCAGGCTTAAAAGCCTCAAGCCTACCCGCATTTTGATACTCGACCCGCAAGACGAATATGGAGCTTTTGCACAGCCAGTCACGAGCGCCAAGGCCATGGCGCAAATTGTGGCGCAAGCAGGGGCGCATGGTTCATACAAAGTGCGCTACGTGTTCCCGAAGTCATGCACTGTTGATCATTTTGCCAAGGTCTTTGATTTAGCGTGCCAACTCGCCTATGCATCACGTAATTGCGTGTTTTTGGTCGAAGAACTAAGCAACTTCACCACCGCCAGCTATGCGCCACCGCTTTGGCGGCGCATGTGCAATTCTGGCCGACATGAAGGCGTACATGTGATTGGTTGCTCGCAATTCCCAGCGCAAATAGATAAATCATTTCTATCGAATGCCACGCTGGTGCATTGCGGATTTTTAGGCGAAGAACCACACCGCAAGGCAGTAGCCAGAAAAATGGACATTAACCAAAACATGATTCGCGACTTGCCAGACCTGCATTTCATCGAATGGCAAAGGGATGGCCGTAAGCTTTTTAAGGGGGAAGTGGCAATTACTGGACGGGTGCGCCAGCATGAAATGGCCTCACGCGATGAAAAAACCACAGAAATCAGAAGCAAAAAGACCACAAAAATCTATTAATTCGCCCGTACGGGTAGGCGTAGATGTACGGGCAGCACGGACTCTATTTTTTAGCAGTGTCAACGGTTAAATTGACGGCATGAAATATCTTCCATCTCTCGAAAAGCTGAGCCAAGAAACGATCGCCACTTTGTGCGCAATCATCATTTCGGCGTTCATTATTTCGCGCATTCCAGAGTTGAAGAAATTAGTCAAAGAATCCAACACTTAAGGAAAAGCAAATGAATGCTTATGTGAAACAAGCAATCTTTATTTTGGCAGTAGTAGCCGTAGCGAAGTTTATCAACAACCAATTGCCAGCTAACCCGCTGGACAATTTCTTACCATCCTAAGGGGCAGCAAATGGGCGATGTAAAAACAATATTGAAAACAACAGTATTAACACTGGCCGCAATTTGGGGATTAAATCAAATCTCAATTACGCGCAATTTAGTGCAAACAGCATTGAACGGACAATAAGAACATGTATAACAAACCATTACAACAACCCGTTGGAGTCGCAGCTGGATCAATCGCAACTATTCGTATTCCAGCAGAAGAATTTACACTCGTTGGCGTAAAGCTGGCGCTTTCTGGCACCACATTTGATAAAACAAAAATTGATCGTGTTCGAGTCAAAGTTGGCCCGCGCGTCATTTGGGATTTGACCTATGCGCAATTGAACGCGATCAACAATTACAAAAATGGCGCGGACAATCTCAAATATTTGTTGCTTGATTTCACAGAACGCACGCAAGCGATTTTCCCAGTTAAAGAGGTAGGCGGTTTGGATTTGATGACACTCTTGCCAGTTGGCGAAGTGTTCATTGAGTTGTACATCAATTCCAGCGCAGTAGCGCCAGCAATTTCCGGTATCGGTTACTTTGAGCAACGCCAAGGAAATCCATGGGTACTTAAGTACATGTCGTACAGCTTTGCGCAGGCATCGGCAGGCAAATTTACTTTGCCCTTGTCATTCCGTGGCGCATTAGTCAAACGGGCATGGTTGTTTTACACCGGCACAAACTACACATCTACAACTAACGGCAATGTCAATAGGGTAGAGGTCAAAAAAAATGGCCTAGTCATGTTCGATCAAACGGACTTAGACAACCGTTTTGATCAGTCACAATTTAAAAAAGTACCGCAAGCCAATTTGTTTGTAGTCGATTTCATCATTGATGATAATCATGATGCCCATGTCGCCACTATTCGCAATACGCAATCCGGCCAAGTGTATGACACGTTTGAATTCAATACATTTTTGACAGATTCAGGCGGTGGCACAATCAATTGCATTGCAGAAGTGTTAGACACGCCAACAAACCTGTAAAAGGGTAAAAAATGGATGATTATCAAAATGTGGCCATTTTCGGTACTGGGCGATGCAGGTCGGCAATTTCAGCCGACATGCTTAATTCGGCGAATGCCAGCGACCCAAAAGACTGGAACGCTATATTAGCCTACGGTATTCGAGGCGCTGCACAGGCGGCAATCTCGGCCAGTGTTGGTGAAAAGTTCGCGGATGGTCAATTGGTTAGCAATGCAAAAATGACGGCCAATTCAGACCAAAGCAAAAATATTTTGCTGGTCTGCATCCTTGCATTCTTTCTAATGAGTTAAACATGGAATTTCCGTCATTTTCTGCAGCGGGTGGTGGCCCTTCTGGGTCGTCATCAAATGCAGGCATCCAAACGCCAATTTCTAACCCGTTCAATTTTGACCATTCGGGCTGGATTATTAACCAAAATAGCGCTGGTTCAACATTGAATGCATCGGGAAACAAAGATGCAAATGCAACTACACAATCACCGGCAAAAGGAAGCGGCTTATTTGGATTGGAAAACGTTGACCCTATTTTTTTGTTGGGCGCAGTAGCTTTATTTTTGTTGATTAAAAAATGATCGTTAAATCCATGTCATGCGACCCGTCAGAAGTAAGGCATTTTTTGGATGAAATCAAATCAACCAAAACGGACAATAGCAATCTGTTTGACGTAGAGGACATGATCAATCAAGGACAAACCTACAAGGTCATTGCATCAAGTGGAGAAGCCGTCGGTGCGTATATCTTGGTTGCCTATGATGCGCTTTTATGGGTACTGGCAGCAGGGGGCAGGGCGGCATTTGATTTAAGCAATGCGATGTTTCAATTAATCGAATTGCAAGCAAAAGAATTTACTTATGTTGGATTCAGAACCGAACGCCAAGGGCTAGTAAAAAAAGCCATCAAAGCAGGTTATGAAATCACAGAGAAAAAACAGCAGGTGTATTTTTTAAGAAAGCGCATACAGCCATGATATTAAAAATTTGGAAGAAGTGGCTATGCTATGGGTTCATGCCCATGTATTTTGGTGGCGACTCAAAAAGCGATTCCAGCACCTCAACGACCAACAACACAACCAATAACGCGCTAAGCGTCGATAGGAGATCGGTTGCATCCGATGCAGCCGTCAGCTTGACCGGTGACAACAACATAGTAGACCGCAGCACATCGAGTACAACCAACTTTAGTGATAGCAGCAATCGGTCAACATCCAGCATTACCGAGTTTTTGGACAACAGCAACCGTTCAGTAACGGTAACGGATTATGGAAGCGTCGGCAGTTCGCTTTCAACGCTAGGAACGATGACGACAAAGGCCCTAGATATAACGGGCGATTCAGTCAATGGCGCAATCGACGCGCTGAAATACATCAGCGATAACAATCAAAAATCAGTGGCAGGTGCTTTTGATCTGGCCAAATCTGCTAGCGCCAATGCACTCACAAACAGTGCCCAAGTGTTGGGCCTGGCCAATGACGTAATCGACAAAACCAGCGCGGCCTTTGCTGAAGCAAAAGATAACGGCACATCCAAGTTGGTTACTTATGCTTTGGTAACTGTAGGCGCAATTGGCGTGGCATTCGCACTCAAATAATTAGG
>CAZCIX010000068.1:0-8529 GCA_964498835.1 uncultured Burkholderiaceae bacterium
GCGCCTAATTTTTCATATTCTGAAAGCGCGGCACGCACCGCTTGCTCCACGTCTGGTGCCAAACCGGCACCGAAATATTCACGGGGAATGCCGATTTTCAAACCCTGCAAAGAGTCATTCAAAGAACGGGAATAATCCTCTTTATCACCGCCTTGTCCATATTCCAAACTCGTGGCATCACGCGCATCAAACCCCGCCATAGCATTTAACAACAAAGCACAATCTTCCGCTGTTTTGGCAATCGGACCGGCTTGATCCAAAGATGAAGCAAACGCAATCATGCCATAACGTGAAATCCGGCCGTAACTGGGCTTAATCCCTGTCACGCCACACAAGGATGCAGGTTGACGTATCGACCCCCCCGTGTCCGTTGCCGTCGCAGCAGGCGTCAAACTCGCCGCCACAGCGGCGGCAGAACCACCAGAAGAACCACCAGGTACCGCCGTTTTATCCCAAGGATTTTTGACTGCGCCAAAATAAGAATTTTCGTTGCCAGACCCCATGGCAAATTCATCGCAATTTAATTTTCCCAAGTTAACCATGCCAGCAATTTGTAAACGTTCCACTACGCTAGCATCAAATGGGCTGATGTAATGCTCCAGCATTTTTGACGCCGCGGTCGAACGCCAGCCGCGCGTGACAAAAATATCTTTGTGCGCAACCGGAATGCCAGTCAATGACGTTGTCTCTTGACGTGCAATACGCGCATCAGCTTTGGCGGCTTGTTGCAGCGTCAATGCTTCATCAACATGCAAAAAGGCATTGACGTCGCTTTTTTGCACGCGTGCCAAAAACAAAGTGGCCAATTCGGTTGCTGAAATCTTTTTATCGTGAAGATCAGCGGAGAGTTGTTTAAGAGTTTTGTTATGCATGGGGAATATACAAAATTTGACTATTTATTATCTATCATCGTTCCCGCGGAAACGATGGCAATACGGAGAAACTCAAAACCGTCGCCCCCGAGTGCTTTAGTCGGGAATCCAGTGGCTTTTAGCAGTAAACAACGAAAGACGCTGGATTCCCGCCTAAACCCGCGGGAACGACGGAAGTTCATGGACAATCTCAGAGAATTATTTATTCAATAACTTTGGGGACTAAATACAAACCATCTTTGGTTGCGGGTGCACATTCTTGATAATCCTCACGTCGATTTTCTTCCGTCACTGCATCATCGCGCAAACGTAAGGACAACTCTGGCATATGCAATGCGATTGGATGATGCAAAGGATCAAGACCACTGGTATCGACGGTACGCATTTGCTCAACCAGATTAAAAATATTGTTGAGCTGCTCCATACTTTTTAATACCTGAGCTTCGCCCAGTTCAAGCTGTGCCAAAGCGGCGATTTGTTCAAGATCGGAAATAACAAGAGACATAGTCGGATATATCGTAGGTAGATGGATATTAGATACGAATGTAGATACGAATGGAATTCTTTAATTGAAGTTTTTGCGCCTCAATTAGCAGCAAATTATAAGGTAGAATGATAGGTTAATGCTTTTTGGCGCCAGCTGTTACTTCAGCGTTAAAAAACAACACGCAGGAATAATAAGATTCACGAGATTCGCACCCGAATTTCTTGCGCATCAGAAATAAAAAATCAAAAATTAGAAATCAAGATCAAACTCATCGGGACACTTCATGTTTGGATTTTTACGCAGCTATTTTTCTAACGATTTAGCAATCGATTTAGGTACAGCCAACACACTTATTTACGTACGCGGTTTGGGCATCGTGCTAGACGAACCATCTGTTGTTGCCATACGCCAACAAGGTGGTCCGAACGGCAAAAAAACCATACAAGCAGTCGGTAAAGAAGCCAAACAAATGTTAGGCAAAGTGCCAGGCAATATTGAAGCGATTCGCCCTATGAAAGATGGCGTGATTGCTGACTTCACCGTCACCGAGCAGATGCTCAAGCAATTCATCCGCATGGTGCATGACTCTAAATTCTTCCGTCCATCACCACGCATCATCATTTGCGTTCCTTGCGGCTCCACTCAGGTAGAACGACGCGCGATTCGTGAATCTGCGCTCGGCGCTGGCGCATCACAAGTGTATTTGATCGAAGAACCGATGGCAGCAGCGATTGGTGCTGGTTTGCCAGTATCCGACGCAACCGGTTCCATGGTGGTGGATATTGGCGGCGGCACTACGGAAGTCGGAATTATTTCCTTGGGCGGCATGGTGTACAAAGGTTCAGTACGCGTTGGTGGCGACAAATTTGACGAAGCCATCGTCAACTATATCCGCCGCAACTACGGCATGTTGATCGGCGAACAAACTGCTGAAGCCATCAAAAAAGCCATCGGCTCCGCCTTCCCTGGCTCAGAAGTCAAAGAAATGGAAGTCAAAGGACGTAATTTATCGGAAGGTATTCCACGCTCCTTTACCATTTCCAGCAATGAAATTCTGGAAGCATTGACCGATCCTTTGAACAATATTGTTTCTGCAGTCAAAAATGCGCTCGAACAAACACCACCAGAATTGGGCGCAGACATCGCTGAAAAAGGCATGATGTTGACTGGCGGCGGCGCTTTATTACGCGATTTGGATCGTTTATTGATGGAAGAAACTGGCTTGCCAGTATTGGTGGCAGAAGATCCACTCACTTGCGTGGTACGTGGTTCTGGCATGGCACTAGAGAGAATGGACAAACTAGGCTCCATGTTCTCTTACGAATAATATTGCGCATCAAGTATTGAATACATGCTTTTGATTATTC
The DNA here is from genome assembly GCA_964498835.1 of uncultured Burkholderiaceae bacterium. Classification (GTDB taxonomy): domain Bacteria; phylum Pseudomonadota; class Gammaproteobacteria; order Burkholderiales; family Burkholderiaceae_D; genus JAGKXB01. Next base: position 2,727 of record CAZCIX010000068.1, read on the forward strand.
GTCTCATCAATCTAATCAATTTGATCAATCTATTTACTTAAAAATGGGGGCAAACGATGGAATACAGTCCCCCTCCGCTCTTTAAACAAGGCGCGCCAGCACGGGTAAAGCTGGCGATTTTTGCTTTGATATCGCTCGCTCTATTAGTTGGTGACGCTCGTTTCGGCACCTTAACCATGATGCGCAAAGTGATTGCGACCGTACTCTATCCTGTTCAAACATTGGCATTAATGCCACGTGATGCGGCCAACGGAATTGCTAATTTTTTCTCATCAAATGTCAACCTGCAAAACCAAATTACGCAGTTAAAACACCAACAAATCACCAACACGCAACTGCTCCAGCAAGCACAACACCTTGCTTCTGAAAACACACATTTACGCCAATTGCTAGAAAGCCGTGCGCGCGTTCCAGTAAAAAGTTTGATGAGCGAAATTTTGTACGATACAAAAGATGCATTCACACACAAAGTCATTCTCGATCGTGGCACGCAACATGGTGTTGTGCCTGGCCAACCAGTGATTGATGAAGTCGGCGTAGTGGGGCAAATCACACGTGTTTTTCCACTAACATCAGAAGTAACCTTATTAACTGATAAAGATCAAGCTATCCCCATTCAAGTCGTGCGCAATGGTTTGCGTAGTGTCGCCTACGGACGTGGCCAAGCAGGTTTGCTGGATTTACGCTTTGTGGCAGCGAATGCGGATATCCAGGTGGGCGACATTCTAGTGACATCTGGTATTGATGGCGTTTATCCATCTGGCTTATCGGTAGCAAGGGTTATGAAAGTCGAAAACAATACTGGTGTATTTGGTCGTATTGTGTGTCAGTCTTTAGCTGGCATGAATCGTCATCGGCAGTTGTTAATTTTATTAACTGACATGCATGTATTGCCCAATCCCATTGAGGAAGAAAAGCGTCATCAACAAGAACAAGTCAATAAGAAGTCGCAAAAATCTTCTCAATAAAGCAAAAGTTCATGTAAAGAAAATTCCATTAATTTAAATTCAATGAATCAACCGCATCACATCTTATTGCCCGTCAATCGACTCTTTATTGCAGCAAGTTTAAGCGTCGCTTTTTTACTTAACTTGCTGCCATGGGGGCGCACGCTGCCTATGCCGGATTTTGTTGCGTTGGTACTGATATTTTGGAGCATGCATCAACCACGCAATGTCGGAATGGGGGTCGCTTTCATCATGGGTTTATTTATGGATGTACATGATGCGGTTTTGTTGGGGGAAAACGCGCTGGCCTACACATTATTATCGTACGTCGCCACCACAATTCATCGGCGCGTGTTGTGGTTTACTCCTCGCATGCAGGCATTACATATCTTGCCCTTGCTACTCATGATGCAGACCATACGTGTTGTGATCCATATGTGGGCAAACGGAACATTTCCTGGCTGGACTTATTTTATGATTAGTTTTATCTCCATCCTGCTTTGGCCTGGTATTACATGGGTATTACTTGCACCGCAAAGACGTAGCGTAGATACAGACATGACTCGCCCGATTTAAAACGTTTATCCACGTATTAATTTATTGAGTATGACTACGCTTAAAAATACTGAACGTGAACTGCATTTCTTTCGCTTGCGCTTGTCCGCTGCAGTTGTATTTGTACTCATCTGTTTTTCTTTACTGCTAGCACGTTTTGTATGGCTGCAAATTATCAAACATGATCATTACGCAGCCCAAGCTGAAGAAAATCGTATTTCCATCCTACCCAGCGTCCCCAATCGAGGACTGATCGTAGACCGTAATGGTGTGGTGCTGGCAAGTAATTATTCTGCCTATACGCTGGAAATCACACCTTCTAAAATCAATGGTGAATTACAAACGGTGATTAATGATTTAGCACTCTTAGTCAACATTGATGCCAAAGATCGTAAACGCTTTAAAAAATTAATGGAAGAGTCCAAAAATTTTGGCAGCATTCCACTTCGCACACGCTTAACTGACGAAGAAGTTGCACGCGTCACCGTACAACGCTTTCGCTTTCCTGGTGTTGAAATTCAAGCTCGCCTATTTCGCGAATATCCACTTGGCGAAGTCGCCTCGCACGTAGTCGGCTACATAGGCCGCATCAGCCAAAAAGACGCACAAAAAATCGATGAAATGGAGGATAGCGCCAACTACAACGGCACCAATTACATTGGCAAAGAAGGATTGGAAAAAAGCTACGAAAAACTTTTACATGGCACGACAGGTTATGAAGAAGTCGAAGTTTCAGCAAGTGGTAGAGCTGTGCGCACTTTGTCTCGCGTGTCAGCTACTCCAGGAAGTAACCTGATTCTATCGATCGATATCGAGTTACAAAAAATCATTGAGCAAGCTTTTGGCGAACGACGTGGTGCGCTGGTAGCAATCGAACCATCGACTGGTGATGTTTTGGCGTATGTCTCAAAACCCACCTTTGACCCAAATCTATTTGTCGACGGCATTGATCAACAAAATTGGGATGAATTAAACAACTCGCCTGACCGCCCATTAGTAAACAGGCCACTGACCGGCACATACCCACCTGGATCAACTTACAAACCCTTTATGGCACTGGCCGCACTAGAATTGGGAAAACGCACGCCAACTAACAGTATTTCCGATCCTGGCTTTTATATTTTAGGCAACCACAAATTTCGGGATGATAAGGAAGGCGGACATGGCAACGTGGACATGTATCAATCAATCGTTCAATCCTGCGACACCTATTACTACATCCTGGCAAACGACCTCGGTGTAGATGCAATTCACGACTTCATGAAACCCTTTCATTTCGGCGAATTAACTGGTATTGACCTGGAACACGAAAGGCGTGGTTTACTACCCTCCACCGCATGGAAACGCAAAGCATATAAAAATCCCACTATGCAAAAATGGTATGCTGGCGAGACCATTTCATTGGGCATAGGACAAGGTTACAACTCCTTTACTCCTTTGCAACTAGCACATGCTACCGCCATTCTGGCCAACAATGGTGTGATCATGCGCCCGCATCTAGTCAAAATGATCGAAGACCCTGTGACACGCACCAGATCACTCACAGTACCAAGAGAAAGTGGGCGCATCCCACTAAAACAAGAAAATATCGACATCATTAAACAAGCGATGGTCGGTGTTACCAAAGAAGGTACATCCGCACGCGTTTTTGCCAATACTGAATACATATCCGCAGGAAAAACAGGGACAGCACAGGTGATCGGCATCAAGAAAAATGAAAAATACAACGCAAAACTCATCGCAGAACACAAGCGCGATCACTCACTTTATACTGCCTTCGCTCCCGTTGATAACCCTCGGATTGCTATCGCTGTCATTGTCGAAAATGGTGGCTTCGGTGCCGAAGCCGCTGCTCCGATCGTGAGAAAAGCACTCGATTACTATTTGCTCGGAAAGAAGCCACCTAGCACCGAAAAAACACCAAAAGCACCGAAGGAAGATGTCGTTTCATTTCAATCAGTCGCCGAAATAAAAGCAGCGGCAGAATCTAACGGTGGACCCAAAGCCGGTGCTGAATCATTGGGAAATAAAGATTAAGGAAATTAAAAATATACAAATGATTGAACAACCTTCTTTGTTACATCGAATCACCCCCTACTTCACTGTCTTTGATGGCGTGCTTTCCTTAATTATTTTTTGCATCTTGTCACTAGGAATCGTGACGCTTTATTCTGCAGGAATCAATTTTCCTGGCCGAGTAGAAGATCAATTACGTAACATTTTGATTGCGTTTTTTGTGATGTGGATTGCCGCCAACGTGCCACCACAAACTCTCATGCGTCTTGCTATTCCGGTATATACGATAGGGATCGCACTATTATTCTCAGTAGCGGCATTTGGCTTAATCAAAAAAGGATCCCGTCGCTGGATTAATGTAGGCATCATTATTCAACCCTCTGAAATCATGAAAATTGCCGCGCCCTTGATGCTGGCTTGGTATTTTCAGAAACATGAAGCCATGCTGCGTTGGCGCAACTTCATCATCGCTGGCCTGCTGCTCATTCTGCCCGTGGTATTGATCGCCCGCCAACCAGATTTAGGCACAGCGTTACTCGTCGCGGCAGCGGGTTTTTATGTCATTTTTTTAGCAGGATTATCCTGGAAAATACTCATTGGCTTAGCCACCGCTGCCGCAGCCAGTCTTCCTTTTGCCTGGTCAATGTTACATACCTATCAACGTGAACGCGTGATGACCTTGATTGATCCCACATCCGATCCTTTGGGCAAAGGTTTTCATATTATTCAATCCACCATTGCCGTAGGTTCTGGTGGATTGGCGGGGAAAGGCTGGTTAAAAGGGACACAAACGCATTTAGAATTCATTCCAGAACGTACCACCGATTTTATTTTTGCTGTGTTTTCTGAAGAATTCGGTTTGATAGGCAATATCGTGTTGATGGTGTTGTACTTACTGCTAATTGGACGAGGTTTGATGATTGCTGCTAATGCACCAACTTTCTTTACCCGTTTATTGGCGGGTGCAATCACACTCATCTTTTTTACCTATGCCTTCGTCAATATGGGCATGGTTAGCGGCATTTTGCCCGTGGTAGGCGTACCGCTACCGCTCATGAGTTACGGTGGTACGGCGTTGGTTACGCTAGGTTTAGGTGCAGGTATCTTAATGAGCATACAGCGCCATCGGCAGTTAGTACAAAGCTAAATATACAAAATTAAGTACAACGTTGATACATTTTTTATCTCTATAACCATCATGATTTCTTACACCGCAAAACCAGAATCAGAATCCATGACAGCGATAAGAATGACAAAGATTACAAACGTCACAGCGCCGTTATTGATAAGCGTATTGCTAACGGCTTGTAGCACGGTTTCGCATCAACCCTCTTCGCTCGCGCCAATTGTTACCTCCCAAACAGCAAAACCCGTTACGTCTTCATTCATCCCACGTGATTTATCAGTACCAGTATTACCACCAGCCAACTCTGGTCGTGGTGGTTATTACCTAGATGACGGACCAGGAGACAACCCACCAGAAGGATTGTTATCCGTCCCTGATGCAGAAGTCAAAATCGAACCTTACTCCAAAACGGGCAACAAACCTTATGCTGTTTTTGGCGCAACTTATGTACCCATCACTGAGAACACCAATAGCTTTGTTCAACAAGGCATTGGTAGCTGGTATGGTAAGAAATTCCAGGGTAAAAGAACGTCATCTGGTGAACCGTATGACATGTACAAAATGACTGCCGCTCACCCAACGTTGCCGATCCCATCCTACGCGCGCGTTACCCATCTCAGCAATGGCAAACAAGTTATCGTTCGGATTAACGACAGAGGGCCATTTCACTCTAATCGCATCATCGATTTATCTTACACAGCAGCGTTAAAGTTAGGTTATTTGGGCAAAGGAAGTGGCGAATTAAGAATAGAACGCATTTTGCCTGAAGATATTGAACGTATCGCACAAGAACAACGCATGCAGCCCAAACTCAGCACGCAAACTACCAGCGAAGTGACATCACTCAGCACGCCACCTACACCTATGATAAGCAAAGGCTTTTATCTGCAATTAGGTGCGTATGCACAAGCTGATAATGCTGAGTCAGCAAAACTACAACTGATGCAAAACTGGAAAAACACAGCATTACCACCATTACAAGTAGCACAATCTGGCACGTTATATCGAATTTATAGTGGCCCATTCCCAACCCGCCAGGAAGCAATCAATGCCGCAAATCAGGCACAAGATTTGATTGCCTCTAAGCCACTGGTTGTGCAACGTTGACATTAAAGTGCATTAAGCGGAATTTTCAAATAAGACACACCATTTTCCTCGA
>CAZCIX010000069.1:0-2768 GCA_964498835.1 uncultured Burkholderiaceae bacterium
GTCCACGTGCCTGAGTTAATGATGTTGCCAGTATTTCCTATGCCATTAGTATTGGTTTGGCCGCCTATATTCGCCACACCCGTATTGCTTAAGGTGGTGGAACCCAAATTGTTGATATTCGTCACATTCTGCCCCGCCATATCCCATGCGCCGGTTGGCTTCATCGTGCCGTCGCGGCGGGTGAATTGCAGGAAGCCAGTCGAGCCATATCCTGAACGCATGCATAAAATACCAGCGATGGGGTTGCCTGTTGATGACATGACTGGATTGGTTTCGGTCCAACCACCATTCAAGCCGGTGATGATTGCTGGGCTGGCGGCGTTGCTGTAGCCGCTATTGCCGCCCGCGCGGGTGATGGCGGCGCCTAACAAGGGGGTGTCGAGGCGGCCATTGCTGGGGTTGGTGATGGCTGTGGTTAGGCAGGTTAAGCCTTTTAAATCCATTCCTGCTAATGATCCCGCTACAGGGACGATTTGCACGTTCAATGTATAGGTACCGCCATATAAATTACTGCTTGAGAAATTGGTGAGAAAACCACTGCTATTCAATTCGCTGATCGTCGGTGCCAATGGATTGGCAAAGCCATCAATATTCTGACCTGCAGTTAACTTATCAAAATATGTCGTTTGGTAATTGCCTAAGGCTGCACTTAATGTTGCTAAATTATCGGCTTGCCCAGTGATCACTTCTTCATTCATGGCGCGGATTTCTTTCCATACACCGATGGTCGCCATCACCATCGCAACGGTCATGGCGAGCGACAATTGCAGCAGTAAAAAGCCTGCCGCGATTTTTTTTGGTTTAGGTCTAAAAGGAAGCGAATGCATTCAGTAATACGCAATCAAATATTTAACCGAAATTGTCCATTCATCTCCGTCATTCCCGCGGGTTTAGGCGGGAATCCAGCGTCTTTCTTCGTTTACTGCTAAAAGCCACTGGGTCCCCGACTAAAACACTCGGGGACGACGGGTTTACGTTTTTCCGCATTACCATCATTTCCACTGGAACGACGTGTATTTTTACGGAATGCGGTGCATTTCTAAGACTTACCAATGTCATAGGTAATGCTGCTGGCGCCTGTTCCACAAGCACTTGCCAGGGTTGAATTGTTGATCACAGCACCATCGTCTTTTACTAGCGTGCCTGCCGCTACTGTACCGCTGTTAGCGCTATCAACATATACGCGGCGCAACATTTTTGCGACGCCTTGCACCACTTCGATGCATTCGGCGTGCGGCACGCTTCTTGATACCAGGCGGACGATATCATCCGTCGTGGTCAACGTAGCGACTGAGACAGTCACGCTACCGCCCCACTGATTGGTGGCAGTCGACGTGCCTGACGTTGGGATGGTGACGCGGTTTTCTGGGAATACATTGGAGCGTGCCAGAGTGTCGAGTGTGACGCCGTTGTAGGTGGAACTATTTTTAGAATTCTTCTTGATATTCATGATGACGGTTGGCAACTCGCTCAGTTCACTGACTGAATTCAAGCTGGAAAACAATTGTGGTGCGGCGACCAAGCCTAAACCGAGCAGGCCAAAAACCACCACTAACACCACGCTTAGCTCGACCAAACTGAAACCTTTTTGCCAAGTTCTCAATATTGACGATTTTTTCATGTTCTTCCCTTTTTTATGATTGAAAAATAAATTCCTAACGCGCTTGATACATCTGGTTTTTCTTCTCTACCTGAATCTTGCTAATCGTCATAAATGTCCCGGTCACCATGGTCATCAAAAACACACCGCAGAACACAATGAGCACGCCATTCAAACCCTTGGCGGAACGCGTGACCAGGACCGTAGATTTGTCGATCGACTTCAAACCCACTTTGGACAAAGCGGCTTGAAAATCCGAGCGCTCGCCAAAATCCATCACACGATCGGTTAAACGACGGCCAAAAATGCCGGTGTCAAATGCCCGCCCGGGGTTTTCTGCCTCGGTGTATAAGCGCTCTTTGATTTGCTCGGCATGCCATTTAATCCACGCATTGCCATGCTCGCTCAAGGTATTCAAGGCTTCACGCAGGCCGACGTCGTTTTCCATCAACGCCGCCAGCGAAACCAAAAAAAGACTGCCGGTGTAATCGCGATACACCATATAAGGCGGCAAATAGCGATCCGCCCAGCCGCGCGCTTTGCCAGTCCAGCGTGAGAACGAACCGATCATCAGCACCATCGCTGCGATCAATCCCAACAACATCCACACGCCATACACCGAAGTAAACATCGCAACGTGGTAAACCAGCTTGCCGAGCGACGGCCATTTGCTTGGCTCTAGCATTTTGCTCAATAGCGGTACCAGCAAATACGAAAACGCAGCCAGCATGCCGGCAAATGCCAACAACAAAATCGCTGGCATCGCCAACGCCCCAACGATGGCGCCGGTCATTTTTTTGGATGCGGCAATCGCCAGCGATAAAAAACGTAAGCCCTTGATCAAACTATTGGCCGAGTCGGAGGAATACAAAATCATCTGATCCAGCTTAGGCACCGTGTCACCAATCGCCGCTACGAATGAGCGATCTTCCATGCGCTTGGCCCATAGGTTGAACAGGCTGGCCATCACATCGCTGCGCTCCTCGGCGCGGGTGGCGTCTTTTCTAATGATGCTCAAGGGCTCGCCATCGTCTTCCAGCGATTCGGCCAAGTCCTCGTAATAGTCTTCGCGTGAAAAGCGGAAGGAAAACTTTGCCGCTGCTAGCGATATTTTTTCAGTGAATTCGGAGGAGTTCATTGGTGGTTCCTTATGTCTCTCATTCGTCGC
>CAZCIX010000069.1:2868-8172 GCA_964498835.1 uncultured Burkholderiaceae bacterium
GTGGTTCCTTATGTCTCTCATTCGTCGCTCCCGCGAAGGCGGGAGCCCAGTGACTTTTGCGGCTTTAAAGACACTGGATCCACGACTAAAACACTCGGGGATGACGGTGCTAGGTGCTGAGAACTTAGTACGTACCATCAATTTTCATCCCCAAAACATCGTGCACCTCAAACGGTGCGAAAGTCCGCTCCAAATCCAACGGATCAATCAAGCCTTGATGGACTTTGTACAAACCGTGTTCCAACGCTGTTTTGCCATTGCAATCGGGTTCAGTGAAACGTGCAGTACGGCTGCTGCGCCAATAATCTTCTGCTTCGCCATCTTTACCTTCCCGAATCAAACGCCGGTATTCGTGATCAGGCAAAATGACTTCGGCCACAACGGTTCTGCCTTTGACGCCTTTATTTTTGCAGCATGGGCAGCCAGCTGGTTTTTTGACAAACATAGTCGAGATATCCATCTCAAATTTTTCCCGCAAAATCGTCTGCACATTCATTGGTAAATGCTCAGCAGCAGGTAATTTGCAATCGGGACATAGCAAAGGCACCAGCTGCTGGAACACGATGGCGGATAAAAAATCGCGTGCGCTTAGGGTTTGGCGGTTCATGCCCATTTCTTCGCTGGTCAACCGTTCTACTACGGCGGTTGCGTTGGATGCGTGGAGGGAACTCATCACGCCGTGCCCTGATTGCACCATGAGTTTCAATAAGGATAAGGACTCTCTATCCCGCACCTCGCCCACTAAAATCATGTCTGGATCGCCGCGCAAGACCATGCGCATGGCGGGGATGAAGGGGTTGAAATCTGACGGATCGGTAATGCTGCGCTGGAGCGAAATTTGCGACACACCGAACATTTTGTATTCGGCAGGATCTTCGATCGAATACGCCAAATTTTCCAAACGATTGGGCACCATCATCATCAAAGTTTTCAGCAAGGTGGATTTACCCGCACCAGCAGGGCCGACGACAAAAATCACGCCGACCGTATGCCGAACGGCCAGATTCAACAAATGACAATGCGATGGCGCGTAACCGGATTGCTCGAGCGTTTTCACTTCCGCATCCGGATTTTCTTGCAGCAAGACTCGAAAAATCACATGTACACCACCGGCAATCGGCGTGCTTTGCCAGCGCAATTTGTAATCCTGTCCATCGACGCGAAGTGGAATTCGGCACGATTGCATGGCTTTGATATTGAAAGTCGGCTCGCTACGCGTGCCCTCTTCCGCCAAATTGGTATACGCCGCACCGACTGCATCCAACATGTCGGAAAACGGCATCCGGTCGATGAAAGTGATCTTGCCGTCTAAACGAAACAACACAGCACCAGAATTGCTATCTTTTTTGATCACCAAATGCACGTCGGAGGCATTTTGCCGGCAAGCCATGGACAAATATTGTTTAAATAGGACGATGGTGTCAGCGACTTGGCCGGCTTTGCGATCGGCCTTTGTCTTGGCGCGCTTTTCTAGACCCAACGATTTGTCATGCAACATCAACAACACCGAAGGCAGCACCAGCACGGAATCAATCGCTACGGTATTCAAAGTCACTTGGCGGATTCTTTGCAGCAACGATAAATGGTCGGCCTGATTGTAGGCTTGCGGCGTAACAAAGATCACGATGCATCCAGTACAACTCACCGCAGCAAGATTTTTGCGTACTTGCTCACCCAGCTCAAACGACTTGCCTGGCAGAGTTAAAACCTCCTTATATTCAGGCAAACGGGTAACGTCGTTGATGATGTCCCAATCGGCATGCAGCGGATTTTCCAATTCGGGCATCAATTGGGCCTGCGCATCACTACCTGCTTCCTCAGGCAACAAAGTTGAATGGCGCGGCCGCAGCAAACGGGTAAGAAAATGGCGCATTATTTCAAGGCCGGTAGAGGTGGCAAAGATGGCACAGCCTTGGGTGCGACAAAATCACCACCGCCTTTGATATCGGGATAAGCATTGCTAACTTTTGTGGAAGCAGCGCTCAACTCAGATGCCAGGTAAATATCCTTGCAGCCCACATTTTTGCGCTTGGCGGAAGTACGGCACATACGCGCCATCCGAGGCGTTAATTTGTCGATATGCCAGCCGCCGATTTCGGTTTTTCCTTGCAAGGAAAACGTCACCAGCACGTTGTTTAATAGGAAGTCTGCTTTGACATCGTTTTCAATCCCGTAATGGCCGACAAACACCAAGTCATCGCTACGTGCAGACACAGGAATCGGCGCCAGCATAATTTCCTTAACGCGTCCATTACTCGTACTGCCACTTGCTCCTTTACCCTCTATTTCACGCTGCTTGGCTTCCAGTTCAGCACGAGCGATTTTTGCTTGCAGCTCGGTGGCTTCTTTGACGGTAAAGGTGGATTCAGCCCATGCAGCTGTCATGCTCGTAGTTATTCCAAGCAGGACAATGCAAAGCATGGTGATCGCTTTATCGATCAATTTACCGGCCAATTTACCGACCAAAATAAAATTATTTTTTAACATAGTATTTTCCTTGGCAAAACAGAGTGAAAGCACCGGGAGCAAAGCTCACTTCCAACGATTCCAACGTCATATTTTCTGGCAATACTTGCAACATATCAGCCTGATGGAAAGAACCACGCGCCTCCCATTCGCCCACATTGATGGCGTTGTTCAAGCGGCTTTCATCCATAGACGTCGGTATCGCTAATACATTTTGCGTTGGCTTACGCGTGATCAATGGATACAGGCCGGTCATACGTTGGTTTCTGTCATCCTGATTGAATTCAAACTCCGCTTGCTTAGGCAAGGTTTCTACCTTTAATCCCTTCATTTCCTTGGGCAAATCAAAAGCCAGCGTGGCGCTGATGGTTTTGAGGTCTTTTTGATATTGCACATTATGCAAATTAGGCTGCGTAGGAAGCGCTTCTTTAAACGAATGAAAACTGCCTCCCGTAATAATTTTCCAGGTCACGTCACACGAACCAGGTTTGCATTTCATGGACGATAGCGACCAACCCGCATGAAAAAGTTCCATGCCATTGATGGTATTCAGCAAATGCGGTGCGACTTTGCGTGCTGAATAACCGGCGTCTGCCAAAGTTCTAGGCAAGGATTCTTGATACCAACGGTTTGGATCGGTTTCTTGTTGTGTGATGGAGGATGGTTTTCTACTTTGCTTTTTCCACACGCCGTACCCAGCGTAGGCAGCAAATAAACTGGCCAACAATACGACCGCGACAACGATGGTGAAAACTGGAAAACGTGTGGGTGTCAGCACGGCTTCTTGCAAAGTTTTGCGCGACGCCACCAACAATTCCTGCAGCGATAAATTGCTAGGCGCTTCCACGCCATCAAAAGTCATATTGCCGTACAACTTGAGCGCAACGCCTTGCCGTCCTTGTCGTAAATGCATGAATTGCGTCAATAACTGCTGCATGTGCTTCGCACTGCCACAACTGTCATAACCCGGCATCGGTACGCCATCCAGAATACCGACAAACACACAAAGATCATCGGGAAAGCGATAGATAAACATAGCATTCGGCGTGGGCACGGCGCGTGCAAATAACACGGCGGCGGACAATGTTTTGCCCTTTACGCTTTGGATGCGTTTTTTATCTCGAATGTTTTCATCTGCATTGTTTTCAACTTCGTTATTGCCATCTTTGCTGTTTTTATCCTTGTTGCTTTTATCCTTACCGCTTTTATCTTTACTATTCCCCAACAAGCCAACCATGGCTTTACTGCTTTCATTACGCTTAAAAACCGTCACAAACTGCGCATGATTGTCTTTCACCAACTTGCTCACCTCATGCGCCTGCTTGCCAACTCCGGGTAAAGTCGACCACTGCAAGCCAAATGCCAGCTGCGCCTTGCCGACATGCATGATGTGCGCTCTTGCACGCATGCTTATACCCCGCCAACCACGGTTGGCGTGATAATCAAAATGACCTTGTCGCGCTGCCGTGTACCGACATACGAACCGCCTAAGCCTATGGTGTCGGTGATGCCGTTTTGGTCGTATTTGGCGCGTTCCAACTCAAACCCTGTCAGCACCAACGATTGGCCAGATTGCAACGTCGCCACATTGACTGCCGTTACGCTAGAGATTTCTGGCGTCTGAATACTTTGCAACGTCGCTCCCTGACCGGTTGAGACAATGCCGATTTTTTGCAGTTCTGAAGAGTCCACTGATACCTTCAACAAAATGGCGTTATTGTCCAAAATCGTCGGCAACACATTCGCCACAAAACCCGTCGTCAGGATGCCTGGCTCCAAACCAGGCAAGCTGGAACTGCCACCCGTGGTGCTGGAACCTGGCGTGGTGCGTGCCAAATACGAGATTTGATTGGTAATCGCCAGCGGGGCCGACGTGCGGTTCATCGTCACCGTGCCGACCGAGCGATTGGTATTGACGTTGCCAAACTGCTTCAACAATCGCACCATCGCCTGTGTACCGGTGAGTTTTTGCGTGATCGAACCATCACTCACGACTGGCGCCAAAATGGCGGAACCAATACTACCCGCACCAACCGAGGTCAAGCTGGCTGGCGATGCCATGGAAATACTCCACTGTGGCACCAGGTTTTCTAGTTTTTGGAAAATGACATTCCAATCCAAGCCAGTTTCATTGTCATCTTTGCGCGATAGGCTGATCAGCTCCATCCGCACGGCAACCTGCCTTCCGCCCAGGCTATTGCTGCGGTCGATGATTTTTTCTACCATATCCACCACGTCCGGCGTATCGGTAATCGTGACCGTGCCTTGCGCTTCTGATACATAAAAACGCTCAGGACGCGAGATGCGTGACAGGGTTTCTTTCAAACCATTCCAAACCGACCAGGTAGAGTTGCTGGTGACTTGTCCGGTGGAGGAAAAATTGCTGCCATTGGTACTCCCCGCCTTACCAACACTGGTATTAAACGTGGCATCGCCTGGCGCTGCATGGATAACAAAGGTCTTGGTGATGTAGCGATAAAAGACGATGGAATCTTTTTGGTATTCCCAATAAATTCCCAGTCTTGTGGCAATTAAATTCAGCAAATCAGGAAATGGGCCGTAGAAATCGGTAATTTCTACATCTTCCGCTCCATTGCTGGAAAAGGTGGCGACTGGTGAACGCGATAAAGGCGTTACCAGCGGTGGCAGTGACTCAGCTTGCCCTGCCAGCCCATTTGTCACTGGTGCCGTAATGGCAAACACATCCGGTTTGATCCGTACCGGCATGCCGTATATTTTGGTAATGCGCTCAGCAATGGTGCGTAGATTGGCGCGACCTGGGAATCCGTAATTCACTTTTTTGGAAAACAACGCTGGCAACAAATCCTGCTCGCCAAG
>CAZCIX010000070.1:0-7677 GCA_964498835.1 uncultured Burkholderiaceae bacterium
TTGTTCTCATGGGAACGACGGAGGTTAATGAGTAATCTCGCTTTAAAGAAACTTCGCTAAACGCGCCAATACAATTTCACGCCCAAACAAAGCCAACACCGCATCAATCGCTGGCGTTTGCAATTGCCCGGTGACGATCAAGCGCAAAGGCATTGCCAGTTGTGGCATTTTCAATTGATGTGCTGCCAATACTTCTTTTAACAAGACGGACAATGTTTCTTTTTTCCATTCTGTCGATTGCAAGGCCTGGCACGATTCTGCATATTGCCTCAAAGCTGGCTTAACAGCATCCGTGACATGTTGCGCCAATAATGCGGCGTCAGGTGCAGGTTGGCGATAAAACAGCATAGCAGCATCCGCCAATTCATTAATGGTATTGGCACGCTCTTTCATTAAAGCGATGACAGCTGACAAATCAGGGGCCTGCTCAAACTGCGCCCCTTCCAATAGCATGCGTGGCTTAGCCAAGTCCGCAAGACGCACGTTGTCAGCCAATTTGATGTAGTGATTGTTAATCCATGCAAGCTTTTCTGGATTAAATTGTGCCGGCGATTTCGACAAATGATCCAAATCAAACCAGGCGCAGAACTGCTCCATGGAAAAAATTTCTTCATCGCCATGACTCCAACCCAAACGCGCCAGATAATTCAACATCGCTTCTGGCAAATACCCTTGTTCTGGATAATCCATCACACTCACCGCGCCATGACGCTTAGATAATTTCTCGCCATCTGCGCCCAAAATCATCGGAACGTGCCCATACAAAGGCAACGTTGCGCCCAAAGCTTGCAAAATATTGATCTGGCGCGGCGTGTTATTGACGTGATCATCACCACGGATCACATGCGTAATTTGCATATCCCAATCATCCACCACCACGCAAAAATTGTAAGTCGGCGTGCCATCTGGCCGTGCAATGATTAAATCATCCAATTCACGATTAGCAATCGTGATTTTGCCTTTGACCACATCATCCCAACTCACCTCGCCATCCAAAGGATTTTTAAAACGCACCACTGGTTTACGCCCAAATGGAATCGCCGGCAAGGTCTTGCCAGGCTCAGGACGCCAAGTCCCGTCATAACGCGGCTTCTGCCCCGCAGCACGCTGCGCCTCACGCATCGCTTCGACTTCTTCTGGCGAGGAATAACAAAGATACGCCGACCCCGCCTCTAACATTTGCGCAATCACCGCCCGATAACGCTCCATGCGTTGCATCTGAAAAAACGGCCCCTCATCATGCCCCAAGCCTAACCACGCCATACCATCAACAATCGCCTGCACCGCTTCGGGTGTAGAACGCTCCAAATCCGTGTCCTCAATCCGCAACACAAAAGTGCCGCCAAAATGGCGCGCATAAGCCCAAGAAAAAAGCGCAGTGCGAGCACCGCCCAAATGTAAATAACCAGTGGGACTAGGAGCAAAACGGGTACGAACGGTCATGGTAAAAATACAGCGATGAGAGGCACGCTGCCTTAAATGAATTAAAACGGCATTTTACCGTGTTACAAAGTAGCTAGCATGTTTCTGATTATCCATGACTCACAAACAGTCCGCCGACTGAAGAAAGCAATGTGCAAATTTTGCACATTGCCGGTTCGGATAAACTGGTCAAATTCTACAATCTCGACGCCATGTACTAGCTCAGACCCGATCTGACAGATATCCTATAAAAACCGGTATCTGTCAGATCGGGTCTGAGCTAGTACACTTTAATATTTTTATTACAAACAAGGGAGGACTAATTTTAGTCTTAATTAAGACTTGTCTGTAATTGCGGTACTCGTACTTTGCGCTAATCTCGTTCCCACGCCCCTGCGTGGGAACGAATGCTAGAAACCATGTGCCCTAGAAAAAAACCTTAAAACGCCGTCCGTACCCCCACTACAAAATTACGCCCAGGCAATGGAGCAACATCCTTCAACACCGAGGTTGATAGACGAATATCCTGGTTAAGCATGTTTTTAGCCAACACAAACCACGTGACTTGTTGTGTGCCATAACGTTGGGTGTAGGACAAGTTAGCGTCTAGCAAGGTATAGGCTGGTGTGATGGTTTCAAACGCAGCTAGGCGATCTTGTTGTTTGGCGTGGGTGATGGTCACACCGCTGCGCCATTGGTTTTGTTTGTAGCCGACGTCGATGCCAAAACGGGTACTTGGTTGCAGGGGGAGATTGCCAGCATCATCCAGGGTGGCGCGTGATGTATCGGCGAAACCGCGTAGGGAGAGGCCTTCACCCCGCAAGTTATGGCTGATTTCTACTTCTGCACCGCGGATGGTGGCGTCGGCTTGGCTGAAGACACGTTCTTTCAAATCTCCACCTGGATTGCCATCGTCATCCAATTGATTGCCGGTGAGTTGGCCGTAAATGAAGTTTTTGGCGCGATTTTGGAACACATTGGCTTTCCAACGCAGCAAGCCTGTTGTTTTTTGTAGGCTTAGCTCGATGTTGCGTGAGGTTTCTTTTTCAAAATTGGGATTGCCTTTATCAAACGTCGCCGTCGCATCGTGTGGCCCACCGGAGTACAACTCTTCCGTCGACGGCGCGCGCTGGGCGATGGATAAGGTGGAACCCACCGCATACCCTGGTGTGAAAGTCCATAAACCACCTAGCGAGTAGGAGGCCAGATGGAAAGAGCGTTCTGCTGCGGATACAGGTTCTCGTTGAACGGATTCCAAACGCAAACCAGCGTTGACATGTACGGGGCCAAAATCACGCTCTTCGACCAGGAACCCTGCAACTGACCTGGATTTGGTCACTGGCACTGTATCGGGGCCGCCGGTGCCTGCGCTCAGGGCGGAAAATTTACTCTCTTCCGTTTGTATGCCAAGCGTGCCATGCCAAGCCGCTATCGGGTTATGCGTCAATTCCCAACGACTTTCTAACGCACGATTGGCAAAATTGGTTTGCGGCACGTCGGTCAAATCCAATTCGCTATGCTTGTAATCGGTATAGCCCAGCTTGAATTTAAACGATTCCCATCCATTCCATGGCTGCTTGACCAAGGCTTGCACGTCGTAACGCGTTTGCGATTGGTCGATTTGAGAACCCTCCGTGGTCGGGATGCCGTAACGATTATTCAGATTAGCGACGGATGCGCCGATATATCCCCAATCATGGATAGTCGACATGCCAAATCCCACGCTATCGGCACGTGTATACGACCAAGGCAATGTACTGTTTGTATTGGAACCTGGAATTTTATAATCATCAGTACGACGAATATTCCCATCCAGATGCAATCCAATCGAACTGGTCGGCCCAGCTGAACCATCTACCGACAACGCGCTGCTGTTGCCTTTATCCACGGTGCTGTAACGAAATTCCATCTCACCCGTCGGCTTGGGCTCCAATACGGTGGGAATGCGATCATTGACCACATTCACCAAACCGCCAATCGCGCCGGAACCGTATAACAAGGCAGAAGGGCCGCGCAGAATTTCAACTTGGCGGGCTGTTGCTACCTCAGTCGCTACTGCATGATCGTTGGAAATACTCGACACGTCAGCCACTGACATGCCGTTTTGCAGGATTTTGACGCGCGATCCTTCCATGCCACGAATAATCGGACGAGAAGCACCAGCGCCAAAAGCGGAGGAAGAAACACCCAATTCATGCGACAGCATATCGCCCAGGGAATTTGCTAATTTATTGTGCAGCTCATCGCCAGACAAAATTTTGGCCGGCGCCAAAATTTGCGTCCCTTCATTGGTATTAAAAGGCGTGGCAGTGACGACGATTTCCGACAATGTTTTATCGTCTACGTTCGTTTCTGTGGTTTGTGCGTAAGAAAAGGAAGGGTTAGCTAGTGTTAAAAATGTAGCAAAAGCAGATGAAACAGCGCTAGCCAAACGGCTTAATGGGTAGTATTTGTGCATGATGATCCCTTGAAAAACTCAATATATAAATGTAGACATGCACGAACCCGCTTATCAAAAGCGAGGGTTCATGCAAAATCAAATAGTGAATACAGAGAAAATCAAGCAGCAGGTGGAGCGCGGGAACAAAAATGCGGGATGAAACGAACAACCCGGGAGATATAAGAAACCCACAACTGCACCATGCGCACAGTGGGTAACAGCAAGGGCAAATAAGGTGGCGTATGCACCGTCGCTGCCAGAGTGAATGCATCAAATAAAGTACAAGAGTGAGAAACCGTACTACCATCACTACTTTGCTTATTTTTAATGCTATCCACATAAAAATCAGACAACCTGCTAGCAGGGACATACGAATCCGACCAGCCAGCATGCACCACGCTGTGCACCAAACCCGCCCATTGCGTGAATAACAAAGCCGCCACCAACAATACCGTCCATACGATAGTGTTGGTGTTGTTAGCTTTGTTAAGCTTGCTTAATTGCAATGGCGAGCGAATAGTCATTGATTGATTAATTAACCTATCCAACGACGCGCATTGCGGAACATACGCATCCATGGGCTATCCTCACCCCACGATTCAGGATGCCATGATTGTTGTACCGAACGGAACACGCGTTCAGCATGCGGCATCATGACGGTGAAACGACCATCCGGCGTCGTCACTGATGTAATGCCCTGCGGCGAACCATTGGGATTGTAGGGATATGTTTCCGTCGCCACACCAGCGTTATCTGTGAAGCGCATCGCCACGATGGCCTTGTTGATATCGCCCGTTTGTGAGAAATCGGCAAACCCCTCTCCATGCGCTACAGCGATTGGACTTTGCATACCCGCGATGTCTTGGAAGAAGATCGATGGTGATGCCGCCACTTCTACCATGGCAAAACGTGCTTCCAAACGCTCGGATTTGTTACGTGTAAATTTAGGCCAAGCCTCGGCGCCAGGAATGATGGATTTCAAATTACTCATCATTTGACAACCATTACAAATACCCAGTCCAAAGGTATCGTTGCGATGGAAAAACGCGGTAAATTGCTCAGCCAAACCAGCATTAAACAATATCGTTTTTGCCCAACCTTCACCTGCACCCAATACATCGCCGTAAGAAAATCCGCCCACAGCGATCACGCCATGAAAATCGGAGAGTTTGGTGCGACCAGCAATCAAATCGCTCATGTGTACATCCACCGCAGTAAAGCCGGATTGATGCATCACATAAGCCGTTTCGACATGAGAATTGACACCCTGCTCACGCAAAATAGCGACCCGTGGTCGCACACCCGTGGCAATGAAAGGTGCGGCAATATCTTGCTGCAGATCAAATCCAACCACTGGTGTAATACCGCGATCGCTGCTATCCAAAATACGGTCGTATTCCGCATCAGCGCAAGCTGGATTGTCGCGCAGGCGGGAAATTTGCCAGCTGGTTTCACTCCACAATCTCTGCAAACTGGTGCGCGGCTGACTGTAAATCATTTTGGCATCGCGCATGAATTCGACTACATCGCGCTCATTGGGTTTGCCAATGATGTGGCTGGCAGCACCCAGATTGTGCTGACGCAAGACTTGCATCACAGCCGATTTATCCTCGGCACGCACTTGAATCACCGCGCCCAATTCTTCATTGAACAAAGCGCGCAAAGTCATTTCATTGCGACGTTCTGATACCTGGCTCGCCCAATTTTTGGCATCGCCCCAATCGGCGTCATGTTCGCTTCCGAGCACCAACATATCCAAATTAATGGACACACCACAATGCCCTGCAAAGGCCATTTCGCACAAGCTGGCAAACAAACCGCCATCGGATCGATCGTGATAAGCCAGCAATTTGCCGTCTTGATTGAGTTGTTGAATCGCAGCAAAAAAACCTTTGAGATCGCCTGCACTGTCCACATCCGGGGTTTCATTACCCAATTGCTGCATCACTTGTGCCAAGGCCGATGCACCCATGCGATTTTTATTGCGTCCCAAATCAATCAACACCAACACCGTGTCACCTACATCGGTACGCAATTGTGGCGTCAATGAACGTCGTACATCCTGCACTGGCGCAAAGGCGGTGACGATCAAGGAAACGGGGGAAGTCACAGCTTTATCCGTACCTTCATCTTTCCAAGTCGTACGCATGGACAAAGAATCTTTACCGACGGGAATGCTAATGCCCAACGCCGGGCAAAGCTCCATGCCAACCGCTTGAACGGTATCGAACAATGCCGCATCCTGCCCAGGCTGACCACACGCCGCCATCCAGTTAGCGGAAAGTTTGATATCTGAAATATCGGCAATCGCTGCGGCAGCAATATTCGTCACTGCCTCCCCAATTGCCATACGACCTGCAGCAGCAGGATGAATCACCGCCAGTGGCGTGCGCTCACCCATCGCCATGGCTTCGCCCAAATAACCTTCAAAACTCATGGAAGTCACCGCACAATCTGCGACAGGAACTTGCCATGGCCCGACCATTTGATCACGCACCGTCAAACCACCCACGGTGCGATCACCGATCGTAATCAAAAAGGATTTGTCCGCCACGCTAGGCAAACGCAATACGCGCTGTGACACTTCCAGCAAATCCATGCCCATCAAATCAATCGCAGGCAAATCGGGCTGAACACGCGCCACATCCCGTTGCATTCTGGGTGGTTTGCCCAACAACACTTCCATCGGCATATCGACTGGATGATTATCATGCACCGGATCGCTGACTCTTAAATGTCGCTCTTCTGTCGCCACCCCGACGACAGCATACAAACAACGCTCACGTTCACACAGCGCTTGAAATGCGGGCAAAGAATCCGGTGCAATTGCTAGCACATAACGCTCTTGCGATTCATTACTCCAAATTTCTTTTGGTGCCATGCCACTTTCTTCCAGCAAAATCGCACGCAAATCAAAGTTAGCACCACGCTTGGCATCATTACTTAATTCAGGAAACGCATTCGACAAACCACCCGCGCCGACATCATGGATAGACAAAATCGGATTCTGTTCACCCATGGCCCAACAAGCATTGATCACTTCCTGCGCCCGACGTTGCATTTCCGGGTTACCTCGCTGCACGGAATCAAAATCCAAATCCGCTGTATTGGCGCCGGTACTCATGGATGAAGCTGCACTGCCTCCCATCCCAATCCGCATACCAGGGCCACCTAACTGAATCAGCAAACTGCCCGCTGGAAAGGCTATTTTGTGTGTGTGCTGATCCGTGATATTCCCCATACCACCCGCAATCATGATGGGCTTGTGGTAGCCGTACACCGAACCCGCTACATTCTGCGCATACGTACGGAAATAGCCGGCAAGGTTAGGACGACCAAATTCATTATTGAAAGCCGCTCCGCCTATCGGCCCATCTATCATGATTTGTAGAGGAGATGCGATGCGATCCGGTTTACCGTATTGCGTAACATTGGTATCGGACGTCGCGCGCTGACCAACCGGTGCGATGACATCCTGCACATTTTCCCAAGGTTGAATGGCATCAGGCAATTGCAAATTCGACACCGTAAATCCACACAAACCCGCCTTTGGTTTGGATCCACGACCAGTCGCACCTTCGTCACGAATCTCACCGCCCGCACCCGTCGATGCCCCAGGAAATGGCGCAATCGCTGTCGGATGGTTGTGTGTTTCCACTTTCATCAAGGTATGCGTCAATTCTTTGGAGGCTGCATACACATGCCCTGCTTGCTCACCACGAGGATAAAAACGCGTAACCTCGGCACCCGCCATGATGGATGAATTGTCGCTATACGCAACAATCGTACCTTTGGGCTGCAATTGATGGGTATTT
>CAZCIX010000071.1:0-7619 GCA_964498835.1 uncultured Burkholderiaceae bacterium
GAACTTGTTTAAATACATTGCCAATTTTTTAACATTATGATGTCGTATGCCATTTTAGAAACCTGCGACACGCAAAAATCAATGCGTTGTTCAGCGCAGTCTTAGGTAATATTATTTGGTATTGTTCCCTATTCCATTTAAAAAATACGTTTTCCTATGTCGTTTAATTTTGTTGATTTTGTGAAAACACGTTTCGTTTTGTTGATCCTATGCTGCTTTGCATATACCCACGCACATGCTGCGACGGTGAATTACGATGTGCAGATTGAGGCGCCTGACAATATCAAGACTTTGCTGGAAAAAAATTTGGACATCGTGCGTTGGCGTGGCAATGCGTTGATTGATGGTGATCAGTTTCAGCGCTTGTATCTTGCAGTGCCTGAGCAGGTGACAACATTGGTGGCGACAGAGGGTTATTACGAGCCACGCGTTGAAATTCAACTTAATTCAGCGGAATCTTGGGTCGTATCGCTGCGGATAACGCTGGGTTCTCCTGTATTGGTTGGCAAGGTCGACCTCGTTTTACAAGGATTTGCCGGTGATGTGGATAAGGGAGTGACTTGTCCTCGTCCTGTTTGGAGTCTGAAAGAGGGGGCATTATTTCGTCAGGCGGATTGGGAGGCTGCCAAGAGTAATCTATTGCGTCAGGTCGTGATGACGTGTTATCCGCGTGCAAAATGGGTGGAAACGGTCGCAACGGTTGACACCGATACGCGCCAGGCGCAGTTAAAAATGGTGCTCGATAGCGGTTCGGTCGTGACATTTGGAGCATTGCAGATAGAAGGTTTGCAGCGTTATCCAGCCAGCATGATCACCAATCTTAATCCTATCAAAGCGGGCACGCCGTATAGTGAAGCTGCTCTGTTGGATTTGCAGGGAAAGTTACAGGATACCGGCTACTTTAGTAGCGTGGACGTCAGTGCAGAGTTGGACTCAATGGGAACGGTCGTGCCCATCATAATTAAGCTGCAAGAAAGCAAAAGAAAAAAAGCGAGTGTCGGTGTTGGTTATAGTACCAATACGGGTAATCGTACCCAGCTGACTTATGATGATTTGTATGTACCGTATTTGGGGGTGAAATTAAAAACCGGCGTCACGCTGGAAACCAAACGGCAAACAGCGCGCGGCGAGTTACTTTTTCCTGTGACGGCTTCTGGCTATCAAGACAGTCTGGGTACAGCATTTGAGCGAAATGCGATTGAAGGGGAAGTGACGCATTTATCAACACTGACAGCCAAACGGGCGTGGGGATCTTCACCGTCCGAATATAGTGTGATGTTGGAATATTTGAGCGAGTTAAAAAATGTGGCCGGTGTGGGCAAAACACAGACTCAAAGCTTGCCATTGACCTATAGTAAAACGGTGCGGAATATCGACAGCTTGCTTTTTCCTACTAAAGGCACAGTGTGGAATGCCCAAATTGGCGGCACGGTTTGGGGATTGTCGGATCAATCTTTTTTGCGTGCCAGCAGTAAAGTGACGCATTATTACCGGCTTGGCAAGCAAGACACCGTCATCGTGCGTGCCGAGGCAGGTGTGGTGGCGGCGAAAGATAGAGTTGGCATTCCTAGTGCCTATCTTTTTCGCGCTGGCGGCGATCAATCCGTGCGTGGTTATGCCTACCAGGAGTTGGGTGTGCAGGAGGGGGATGCCACGGTCGGTGGTCGTTATTTGGCCACGGCTAGTACCGAATACCAACATTGGTGGGTCCCGCGTTGGGGGACAGCAATTTTCTATGACGTCGGCAATGCGGCGGACAGAGTGGCCGATTTGAATCTGAAATCAGGTTATGGATTAGGTGCACGTTGGAAAAGCCCCGTCGGGCCGATCAACATGGATGTGGCCTATGGTCGGGCGGTCAAAACATTTCGTTTGCATTTCTCCTTGGGGTTGAGTTTCTGATGTGGCGTAAATTATTCCGTGGCGTATTGATCGCCATCACCTTAGTGGCGTTTGTGTTAGCCACCGCATTTTGGTGGTTGGGGCGCGAGACAAGTTTGCAAACCTTGGTACAAAAAATTGCCGATGCCAGTGGTGGGGTGGTGCATGTGTCCGGCGTCACGGGTTCTTTGTATGGCGCCATGCACATAGACCAGATTAGTTATCGTCATCCTCAGCGCAGTATCAGCGCTAAGCAAATAGACCTTCAATGGTCACCCTGGCAATTGTTCACAAAGGGCGTTGCCATCCACCGGTTGCATGTTGCGACTTTGATAGTGAAAGAATTGGCCCCGAGTAGCGAAAAAATGATTTTGCCGCATACCTTGGCATTGCCCGTCAACGTTGCATTGGATAACGTCGAACTCGACAAAATTACTCTTATTACTGCCGATGCTCACGCTAAGCACTCTGATCAGGCCACTAAAACTAACATCGATCTAGTCCTCAATCACGTGCGTTTTGGTCTGGCGGCAGACGCCCATCAATTGCGTTTACAGGATGCAGCTATTGATACACCGTGGGGGAAATGGCGTGCCAGCGCATCGTTGGCAGCGAACCCGCCTTTTGCCATCAAAGGCACGACTAACTTAATGAGTCGCATTGGCAAGGTCGATGCAAAAATCAGTGGGACACTGGCGGAAATGACAGTCGCAGTCAATGCGAACGTCCAACAACCCCAAATCAAGCAATTAACCCAGCAAACCAACAAACAAGCTAACCAACCAACCAACAAGCCAGTTCAAATAAACGCTGTGACGGCGACATTGCAATTGATGCCTTTTGACACAGTATGGTTGCGCTCTTTCACGGTGCATGCACGTGGCATCAATCCAGTGTATAGCGATGATGGTTGGCCGCAAGCACATTTGAATTTGGATGCGTCTGTCGAAGTTGCAGCAGATCATTCCATTCAAGGTGCGTTGTCATTGCTGAATCAAGCCGCACCAGCCAGATTGGATCAACAAGGTTTGCCATTGCGCAACGTACATGCCAAGTTGGGTGGTACGTTTACTGCCTTGCAGATCAAGGAGTTGATGATAGATTTGGGCGCAGCAGGAAAATTATTGGGTGATGCAAAAATTACTAATGGAAAAGTGGCGAGTACTTTGCGCACGATAGGTGCCACTGGCATTGATTTGCATGCTTTGCATGGACGCCTACCATCCAGCAAAATCGCGGGCGAAATCGTACTGTTTCATCAAGGCGAAAGCCAGCACGCACGTGCGGCACTCAAGCAAGCCGATATCGCGCTTGAATTGGATGCATCCTTGATGGCAGGTTTGCTTGATGTGCATGCCGCTCATGTGCGGCTTGGTAAGACCGAAGCATCGGTACAAGGCAAAATCAATCTTAATGGCAGGCGTACGGTCAATGTAGCGGGAAAATTCAAACGTTTGAATCTTGCTGATTGGGGTGCTTATCCACGTAGCAATCTGCAAGGTATCTTCAATGCCGATGGGGTATTGGATCAAAACTGGCGTATGGCGTTGCAGTTGCAATTGGAGCCCAGCAGCTTGTTGGATGCGCCGTTGTCCGGCCGTGCTAAATGGAATATGGACGCACGTCGGATTAGCGATGCGGATGTGGATGTGCATTTGGCGGAAAACAAATTGACCTTGCAAGGTGGTTTTGGTGCGCCCAACGATCAGTTGGCATGGCGGATTGCTGCGCCGAATTTAGGATTGTTGGGGCGGCAGTTTTCTGGCACGGTGCAGGGCAATGGCACCTTGTCCGGTAGTCGGGAAAATATCCAGTTTGATTACGCACTAGATGTGAGTGCGTTGAAATTATTCGAACAGTACAAAATTCAAAGCCTGCATGCCAACGGGCGTTTGCAAAGTGGTGCAAATAGTCAGTTGCAAACGGAATTACGCCTCAAGGAGGCCAGTATGCCTGGTGTCCAATTACATGCTTTGCAGCTGCAAGGTAAAGGCACGCGTGCTGTACATACCTTGCAATTGGATGCACGTAGTGATGATGTTGAGGTAACAAGTACCGTGACTGGAAGCTGGCGTGCCGAGCAGGGGTGGGAAGGTAGCATTCGTACTTTGCAAAATCGGGGTCGTTATGCGTTTGGATTGCAAGCCCCCGCTTTGTTGCGCATTAATAAAGATCAGTTTTCTTTGAGTAATGCCACATTGAGGTTGCCAGATGGCATTATTGCCCTGCAAACCTTGCAGAAAAATGGCCCGCGTCTGCAATCCAAGGGCTCGGCAACAGGCGTGCCGCTGCAATATTTAATGCAATTTGTGCCAACTCTGAAAACGAATGTCCGTGGTAACTTGACTCTAGGTGCCAATTGGGAGCTGGATAGCGAGCAAACCTTAAATGGCAAACTGCATGTTTTTCGTGAGCGCGGTGACGTAATTTTGCAACCGGACTCTTCCTTGTTGCCACAAATCAAAACCCAAGCAGGATCCTCGTTGACGTTGGGTATGTCAGCACTGGATTTGCGCCTGGATATGCTCAAAAACGCTGTGCGTGCACAATTTGATTTGCATGGTAGTGGCATTGGCGACACCCATGTTGAAGCTTCCACAGAATTGACCCAGCGTATTGATGATGGTGCAGGTGGGATAGGTGGTAAATGGCATCTTCCAGCGACTAGTCGATTGCGTTTGAACGGCAGTATCAACATGCCGTCATTGGCTTGGTTGGCTCGTTTGTCCAGTCAACCCGGTGTGGCGGTGGATGGAAAAATGGCTCTCAATATGAGTGGTAGCGGCACCATCGCCGCCCCCCAATTACGTGGCGAGCTGCGTGGTGATGCATTGAATGTCGCGTGGTTGAAAGAAGGGTTGAAGTTGCGCAATGGCCAATTGCGTGCGGAGTGGCAAGGGGATCAATTGTTGTTGCAAAGCGTACGTTTTGAAGGAGAAGAAGGCAGTGCAAGTGCACAGGGATGGTTGCGTTTTGCCGATATTGATCCTGTTATGCAATTGCAATTAAAACTGGACAAACTAAGAGTATTAGCTCGTCCCGATCGTTTGTTGGTGTTGAGTGGGCAAAGTCAAATTAATTTGGAGAAAAAACGTTGGCAAGTCGATGGGAAATTAACGGCAGATCGTGCCAACATAGAATTGCCCGAGCAAGAAACACCCACAATTAGTGAGGATGTAGTGGTGTTGGCTAAAAAGACTAAAAACAAAAAAGTAGTGCCCACTGTCGCTAAACCGATGGCGATGCCTTTGCAAATTGAGATGGATTTGGGTCTTGGTGACCGGTTTTATTTAAAAGGTAAAGGCTTAGACGCACAATTGGGTGGTTCCTTGCACGTCAAATTAGGTGACAACCGCATACCACGCGCCAGTGGCACCATCCAAGTCATCAAAGGTAGTTATGCTGCTTATGGTCAAAAATTAATCATTGATCGTGGTTTGATCAACTTCACCGGTCCATGGGACAACCCAGGTTTGAATATTTTAGCTTTGCGTAAAAAACTGGATCCCGATAGAACCGATGGCACAGTCGAAGCCGGTGTAGAAGTGCGTGGTACCGCGTTAGCGCCGATTGCCAAGTTGGTTTCCACGCCCGTCGTGCCAGATAGTGAAAAACTAGCTTGGCTAGTATTAGGGCATGGCATGCAGGGCGTCGGTGGGCAGGAAATGGATTTGTTAGCCACCGCTGCCGGAGCTTTGTTTGGTGGTGCGGCTTTGCAGGGGCGCATCGCTAATTCATTAGGATTAGATGAGTTTGGCCTGTCGCGAGCAAAAGGCTTGGAAAGCACCGTTCTTACAGTAGGTAAACGCATCTCGTCACGTGCGTACTTGAGTTACGAACAAGGTGCTGGTAGCGCGTCTAGTTTGGTCAAGCTACATTACCTTCTTAGTTCGCGTCTTTCTCTACAGGCCCAAACTGGTGCCAACAGTGCGTGGGATTTGTTGTACACCTGGGCGTTTGATTAATCCGCAATCGCTGAAAAAGACTGGCTGAATGAGGTGGAGAAACAATTTTTTTGCTGATGTCGGTTTTGACTCATTATTGTAAAGTGCTTTGTGCCAATTATTAAAGTGCCTAGAAAGCAACACAATTCCTTTTCATTAAATTTTTAATAAGTCTTCAATCTTCATTAGTTGAGATTGTTGTATATAATGCTATGTTGTTCTTTATATACGCTTATTGCGTCATTGTTTTTGTTGAATTTACTTAACGTTAAAGCCAGTAGTTAAAGTGGTCATTACAGGCTTGCATAGAACGTAAAATTATTGAAGGAAGAGAAATGTTTATAGGTGCTCCGTCGTCAAGTGTTGCCGGAAATTTTGGTAGTGGAAGCGTAAAGTGGAATGTAGAACATTTCCGCACTTCTGAGGGAAGAGCAAAATGTGCGGCATCAATCATCAAAGACAATAATCTCAATAAAATCCCGGAACGGGTTTTCGAGGCAGTCCCTAATATAAGAAGAGGGCAAAATGAATCCATGCCTGAGTTTTATGCCAGAAAGTACCCTCATGCTTCTTTGTTGTTTTCTGATCCGGTATTTCAATCTGCCGTGTTGATGGCATACGTAAAAAATCCAGAGGCTCCCAACACGCATGTGCATCTCGCAATGGCATCTGTTGCCCCTTGCATGACTCCTGAGCAGCAAGATGCGGTAGTAGAGCAGATGGGGTTTGAATCGGATGATATTTTCAAGGAGCAGCCCAGTCGTGCATTTGTTTTAAGATTTATGCATGATATTTCGGAGGTAAATCAGAATTTTCTTGCTAAGAAAATTGCGGGAAAATATTGGGGAACGGATGAAGCTTTCTTGGGATATGTGTGTGAAAACGCCAATATGTTCAGCTCTGCACGTGCGAAAGCGTGTCTTGTCGAAGCCATTTATACCGGACAATTGAAATTCGAATCTGCTAACGCTAAGAAAATGCTTGTTAAGTCCATTTACGATGGACATTTTGGTGACGATCCTAATTTGTTGGCAAAAATCACCGGTAAATTAGAGGATCTGTTTGGTGCGAGCGGCGTAGATGAGACATCGATTGGTACGTATTTGGAAACGTTGAGCATTCTTGCTCAAGCTGTGGGTAATAAACGTTTGGGTGTGGATACGGAAATATCACAATTTCAGCTTGCTGAAATTAAGAAGCTTTTTGCACAACAGGCTTCTCCGGATATGAAAAGGGCCCTTGCTGATGCTATTTGTAGGCGTAAGTTTGGTGATGCGCTGGAGGTGCGGCAGATGTTGGTTGATAATCTCCCATTATTTGCCACTAATGTTGCTGATCTTGAGAGTGAAAATTCCTTCGATAAACATTTGAATGCACTGCATGGTCTGGCAAAGTTTGTTTTTGATCAGGGTTTTGGTAAGGATCGGGAAATATTAAAAAAATTGGCAGAGAATTTGAAAATATTTATTGTTGATTTGGAGTTATTTTCGGCAGCCAATCTGCGGTGGTTTGATGATTCCAGAATTAACGGGATACGGAACTTGATTACGCGTAGTATCGCCTCAGGAAAATTTAAGGGCATGGCACCAGGAGATGCTGCGCTTAAGCAATTGGAAAAATTTAAAGCCGACATTCCTGGTTATACCTGGAATTTAGCGCACTTTACTGGTTTGGGATTGGTGGGTGCTGTATCTGCAAGTCATACTGCGATGGACGTAGATCAGCCGCAAATTGATACCTTGTCTGGCCGCAAACGTGGGGCGGGCGAAGAAGTTAGTCCTGATCCTAAACGAC
>CAZCIX010000072.1:0-6859 GCA_964498835.1 uncultured Burkholderiaceae bacterium
CCTTTTTACAACATCCTGCTATCGATTGCGATGTGGTTTGGCCGCTTCGCCATGATCGTTCCCATTCTTGCCGTAGCAGGTTCTCTAGCAGCCAAAAAACGTCTCAACGCCACAGCTGGCACGATGCCAACGCATGGCTTGATGTTTATTGGATTACTGATCGGTGTTGTGATGCTGGTGGGCGTATTGAACTATGTGCCAGCGCTGGCGCTGGGGCCGGTTGTTGAACATTTGCAGTTGTTTAAATAATTTAGGAGCAGAAATGTCAATCTCAGGCTCAACAAACTCATCACGAAAAAACCTCACGCTGCTCGATCCCGCATTGATCGGCCCAGCCATCATTGACGCCTTTAAAAAACTGCATCCACGCGTGCAATGGCGTAGTCCAGTTATGTTTGTGGTGTATGTGGGAAGTATGATCACCAGCCTCTTATACATTCAATCCATCACCGGCAATGGCGAAGCACCATCAGGATTCATTCTGGCAACCGCAATCTGGCTGTGGTTTACCGTCTTGTTTGCCAACTTTGCTGAAAGTCTGGCGGAAGGCCGCAGCAAAGCCCAAGCGGCTTCCTTACGTGGTTTAAAACAAAGCACTTTTGCTAAAAAACTGAATGCCTCCAAACGCAACGCGCCCTGGTTGCTATGCCAAACAGCCGATTTGCGTAAAGGCATGGTGGTCTTGGTCGAAGCGGGTGATGTGATTCCAGCCGATGGCGAAGTCATCGAAGGTGTGGCATCGGTGGATGAAAGCGCCATCACTGGCGAATCGGCACCTGTCATCCGCGAATCAGGTGGTGATTTTTCGGCAGTGACTGGTGGCACGCGTGTGCTGTCTGATTGGTTGGTAGTCAAAATATCCGTCAATCCAGGCGAGGCTTTCATCGACCGCATGATTGCCATGGTGGAAGGTGCCAAACGGCAAAAAACGCCGAACGAAATTGCACTGACAATTTTATTGGTCGCCTTGACCATCATCTTTTTGGTCGTCACTGTCACCTTGCTCCCTTTTTCGTTGTATTCGGTTGAAGCGGCTAAAGCTGGCACGCCCATTACCATCACCGTGCTGATTGCCTTGCTGGTTTGCCTGATCCCCACCACCATCGGTGGCTTGTTATCTGCCATCGGCGTGGCTGGTATGAGTCGCATGATGCAAGCGAATGTGATTGCGACTTCCGGTCGCGCAGTCGAAGCTGCTGGTGACGTCGATGTGCTGCTGCTGGACAAAACCGGCACCATCACGCTGGGCAATCGACAAGCCTCAGCGTTCATGCCAGCGCCTGGCATTACCGAAGAACAACTGGCGGATGCAGCACAACTGGCCTCGCTAGCGGATGAAACGCCGGAGGGACGCAGTATTGTGGTTCTGGCCAAGCAGCGCTTCAATATTCGTGCTCGTGAAATGGCAACGCTGGATGCCAATTTCATCCAGTTCACTGCCCAAACCCGCATGAGTGGCATTGATATAGGCCAACGTGCGATTCGTAAAGGCGCAGCAGATTCATTGAAAAAATATGCCGAATCCCTAGGCCAATCTTATCCGGCCGAAGTCGCACGTACGGTAGACGAAGTAGCCAAACGCGGTAGCACGCCGCTAGTCGTGGTCGATGATGGTCGCGTGATGGGCGTGGTGGAGTTGAAAGATATTGTCAAAGGTGGCATCAAAGAACGCTTTGCGGAGCTGCGCCGCATGGGGATTAAGACGGTGATGATTACTGGCGACAACAAACTCACTGCTGCAGCGATTGCCGCTGAAGCTGGCGTGGATGATTTTCTGGCCGAAGCCACGCCGGAAGATAAGCTGAAGTTGATCCGCAGTTATCAATCAGACGGTCGATTAGTTGCCATGACGGGCGATGGCACCAACGATGCCCCAGCGCTGGCGCAAGCGGACGTAGCGGTCGCCATGAATTCCGGCACCCAGGCCGCCAAAGAAGCCGGCAATATGGTCGATCTTGACTCCAATCCCACCAAGCTGCTGGAAATCGTCGAAATCGGCAAGCAAATGCTGATGACGCGCGGCTCATTAACCACGTTTTCTATCGCCAACGATATCGCCAAGTATTTCGCTATCATTCCAGCCGCATTTGTGGGAACGTATCCGCAACTGAAAACATTAGACATCATGCATTTGACCAGCCCATCATCGGCCATCATGTCGGCAGTGATTTTTAATGCGCTGATCATCGTGTTCTTGATTCCTTTAGCGCTCAAAGGCGTGCAGTACCGTGCCATCGGCGCTGCGTTGTTGTTGCGACGCAATGTTTTGATTTATGGCTTGGGGGGAATAGTGCTGCCGTTTGTCGGGATCAAGTTGATTGATGTGGTACTGACCGTTCTTAACCTAATTTAAGGAACCAGCATGAAATCCATTCTCCGTCCTGCATGCGTTTTATTTGTTGCCCTGACCCTAATTTGTGGCGTGTTGTATCCATACGCCATCACCGGCATCGGCCAGGTCGCTTTTGCCAACCAAGCTGAAGGCAGTCTGGTTTCAAGAAACGGCCAGACAATCGGCTCAACGCTGATAGGCCAGGCATTTTCTTCACCCAAGTATTTCTGGGGCCGACCATCCGCCACCAGCCCCATGCCCAACAACGCCACCGCATCAGGTGGTGCCAATCAAGGGCCACTGAATCCAGCGTTGATTGATGCGGTAAAAAGCCGGATTGCTGCATTAAAAGCTGTCGACCCAAGCAATCCGGCACCCATTCCTGTCGATCTGGTGACGGCATCAGCCAGTGGATTGGATCCAGAAATCAGCCTAGCTGCGGCTTACTATCAAGCAGGACGCATTGCACATGAACGACAATTGCCCGTTGAAAAAGTCCGTAACATGATAGATGCGCACAAGAAGTTGCCGTACTTAAACGTCTTAGGCGAGCCACGCGTCAATGTGTTGGCGTTAAATCTTGCTTTGGATCAACGCCGTTAATTATCTACTCGTTCCCACGCTCCTGCGTGGGAATGCGTGCAAAACTTAAAACCAACGAGAACGATAGTAATACGGAGAAACTTAAAACCGTCGTCCCCGAGTGCTTTAGTCGGGGATCCAGTGGCTTTTAACTGCAAACAACGAAAGACGCTGGATTCCCGCCTAAACCCGCGGGAACGACGGTCACTAAAGTAATACATTAATTCGATTACCACCAAACCAAGCTATGTATCCACATCACCAACGCCCTGATCCAGACGCTTTGCTCAGACAAATTCAAGCACAAGAGCAGCGTGCAACCCGCGGCAAGCTACGGATTTATTTTGGCGCTTCGGCTGGCGTTGGCAAAACCTGCGCCATGCTGACTGCCGCGCACAAACTGCAAGCAGAGGGGCAGGCGGTATTGGTTGGTGTGATTGAAACCCATGGCCGCAGTGACACAGCAGCGCTGTTACAAGGGTTGGATGTGCTGGCGCTTAAAACACATGCGTATCGTGACAAGACGCTGAGCGAATTTGACA
The DNA here is from genome assembly GCA_964498835.1 of uncultured Burkholderiaceae bacterium. Classification (GTDB taxonomy): domain Bacteria; phylum Pseudomonadota; class Gammaproteobacteria; order Burkholderiales; family Burkholderiaceae_D; genus JAGKXB01. The sequence goes on from CAZCIX010000072.1 coordinate 3,457, forward strand.
TCGATACCGCGCTTGCACGCCATCCAGCGTTGATTTTGATCGATGAGTTGGCGCATTCCAATGCACCAGGTTCACGCCATCCAAAACGCTGGCAAGACGTGGAAGAATTGCTGGATGCTGGCATCGATGTATTCACCACCGTCAATGTGCAACATCTGGAAAGTTTGAACGATGTAGTGGGTGGAATCACCGGTATTCGCGTAGCTGAGACTCTGCCAGATACCGTATTTGATGCCGCTGATGAAGTAGTGTTGGTTGATGTGCCAGTTGAGGAGTTGTTAGCACGTTTAAAAGCCGGCAAGGTTTACCAAACTTTGCAAGCAGAACGGGCAGCGCACCATTTTTTCCGCAAGGGCAATTTGATTGCCTTGCGTGAACTAGCATTGCGTCGCACCGCCGACCGGATCGGCGACGACGTCCAAGCTTATCGAAGTGAGCAATCGATTAATGCAGTATGGAAAACCGATTCTGCCCTGCTCGCCTGCATCGGCCCGCGCGCAGGCGTTGAACACGTGATTCGCAGCGCTGCGCAATTGGCCGGTCAATTGAATACCGAATGGCATGCGATTTATGTCGAAACGCCGCAATTGCAACGTCTACCTTCAGCGCAAAGAGAACGTATATTACAAACTCTGAAACTGGCACAGGATTTAGGCGCCACCACCGCCGTTTTATCCGGCAACGATATTGCCCGCACCATTGCCGACTATGCGCGTAGTCATAATTTTTCAAAAATCATTCTTGGGCGAGCCCATCCGACCTGGCCCTGGCGCACTGCGCATCAACGACGGCTTGCTACGTACGCACCGGATATCGATTTGATTGAAATCGGCCATGCAAATACGCAACATTCATCACGATTAGCGAACATACAGGCGACAAAAAACGACCTGCTTTTAGATGATACTCACGACAAGCGCAAACGACGCAAATCGCATTATCTGGCTGCCGCAGGCGCCAGTTTGTTGACGGCTTTGGCAGCAACGCCTTTATTGCCTTACTTCAATTTAGCAAACATCGTGATGCTGTTTTTGTTAACCGTGGTATTGGTGGCAGTACGGTTTGGTCGTGGGCCATCGGTACTAGCCACGGTGGTTGGTGTGGCGGCATTTGACTTCTTTTTCGTCCCACCAAGATTCGCCTTTGCCGTCAATGATTGGCAATATTTGATCACCTTTAGCGTGATGCTGACGGTTGGATTGATCACAGGCTATTTGACTGCCAACCTGCGCTTCCAAGCCCACGTTGCCTCACATCGAGAAAGCCGAGCGCGCGCCTTGTACCAATTTGCGCGTGAATTGTCGGGCGCATTGCAAACCGAACAAATCTTCGACATTACTAGCACTTTTATCCAACTTACCTTTCGCGCCAAAGTGACGCTGTTATTACCAGATTCAGCAGGTAAGCTACAACAAGAATCCCCCAATAATGATATCGACATCGGTATTGCACAATGGGCATTCGACCATGTTGAACCTGCTGGCATCGGCACCGATACTTTGCCAGCCAATCCTTTCTTTTATCTGCCGCTCGTCGCTCCCATGCGTACCCGTGGCGTGCTAGCAATTGCACCTGAAAACCGACGCTGGATATTGATCCCAGAACAACGGCAGCAACTCGATACTTTCGCTGCCTTGGCCGCGATTGCGCTAGAACGAGTGCATTACATTGAAGTCGCGCAAGGTGCATTGGTGCAGATGGAATCCGAACGACTGCGCAATTCTTTGCTGGCAACGCTATCCCATGACTTGCGTACACCATTGACCTCACTGGTGGGATTGTCGGAATCCTTGTCCATCTCCAAACCACCACTCACTCCTAGCCAGCAAGACATGGCCACCGCTTTGCACGACGAATCGTTACGTATGAGCAATCTGGTCGCCAATCTGCTGGATATGGCACGCCTGCAAAGCGGCGGCGTCAAATTGAATCTGCAATGGCAATCGTTTGAAGAAGTCGTCGGCAGCGCATTGCGCGCCAGTCGTGCCTGCCTGGTTAAACATCAAATACAAACGCGCTTGTCGCCTACGCTACCACTCGTCAATTTTGACGCCGTATTGATCGAACGCGTGCTGTGTAATCTGATAGAAAATGCGACCAAATACACACCAGCAGGCTCCCGCATCGTCATTGCTGCCGAGGCAGGCCATCAGTTTTTGGAAGTCGTGGTATACGACAATGGCCCCGGATTACCAGCCGGTTGGGAGGATGCTGTATTTGAAAAATTTACCCGAGGCGAGCGCGAATCGGCTATTTCTGGTGTTGGTCTGGGCCTGGCGATTTGCCGCGCGATTGTTGAAGCACATCATGGCAACATTCGCGCTGATCACTCACCAGAAGGCGGTGCCTGCATTTTGTTTACCATTCCGCTCGGCACACCACCCGCTTTGCCAGATTTGGACTCAACCCATATTTCCCATTAGCATCCGTCGTCCCCGAATGCTTTAGTCGGGGATCCAGTGACTTTTAACTGCAAACAACGAAAGACGCTGGGTTCCCGCCTAAACCCGCGGGAACGACGGGTTTTAGGGATAGGAATATAAATAACTCCAATGGAAAATTTGGATTCAATATCATGAATGACAATACGAGTACACACATCGCACCCATCACACCTATTGTGTTACTGGTCGAAGACGAACCACAAATCCGACGTTTTGTACGCGCGGCGCTGGAAGAAGAAGGTTGGAATGTTTTTGAAGCCATCAATATGCAGCGTGGCTTGATTGAGGCTGGAACGCGCAAACCGAACTTGATCATTCTAGACCTCGGCTTACCTGATGGCGACGGCGTGGATTTCATTCTGGATTTACGTCAATGGTCGATGATTCCCATCATCGTGTTGTCAGCGCGTGCCAATGAAGCAGACAAAATCAAGGCACTGGATGCTGGTGCCGACGATTATCTGACAAAGCCATTTGGCGTTGGAGAACTGCTAGCACGCGTACGTTCCACTCTGCGACGCCTGCATCAACCCAGTGTGCAACCTGATAGCCTGATCCGATTTGGCGATGTCACGCTGGATATGAAAGCACGTCTGGTCACCAAAGCGAATCAGCTGGTGCATTTGACGCCGACGGAATATCGTTTGCTGACGGTATTAGCCAGCAATCTCGGACGCGTGCTCACCAATCGGCAGCTACTGCAACAAGTTTGGGGCCCGTCACAAACCGAAAATGGACATTACCTGCGTATCTACATGGGCCACTTGCGCCAAAAGCTGGAAGACGACCCCACGCAACCGCGTTATCTGATCACCGAAACTGCCGTGGGTTATCGCCTGCTTCTATAAAGCTCCCCTGATTTTCTAATCTAGTACGCAATCCATCGACACCCATCCGGAGCGAGCTGCTCACGGTAAGGACCTCGCTCACTCTTTTTTCTTAACTTTATTAACTTTAAC
>CAZCIX010000073.1:0-6672 GCA_964498835.1 uncultured Burkholderiaceae bacterium
TGGCGGAAAGGGTGAGATTCGAACTCACGGTACACCAAAGATGTACACTGGATTTCGAGTCCAGCGCATTCGACCACTCTGCCACCTTTCCTGAATCGGTCTATTTACTACATACCTACGTGCTGCGAAGCCGCGCATTGTAGCATAAGCAAACTTACTTAATCCACCCCATCTTGCTCAGGATTTTTTGATAGTGAATGGATAGATCATAAACTTCCTTGGCATACGCAGCATTTCTGCTGGGAGTACGGCTGTGATAATTCCCAACGCCACGCCAAAAATTGCCTACTCGTTCAATTTCATAACGGACTATGTACGCCGTTGCTCGGATACCGAGGCAAGCATCATTTGCCAGCCAGTATGGATGCACGCCCTGCTTTTTATAAAAAGTTTGCATCCATACATCGTTAATTTGCGTTTGATTGTAATCACGCGTGTTGTTGGTATTGCGTGAGGATTGCCCCACCTTGCCACCTTCTTTTTTACGGATGGCATACAAAATCGCGGGTGGAATGCGGTAATCCACAGCTGCCTTAAATACACACTGATGCGGCATATCATTCGGTAATTGTGCTGGCACGCTGATCATCGCATTCTCCTTTGATCTTTTTATTCGTCCTCGTTCAGATTTAGACTACTTTTATAGCTGTTTCAAGCCGCCCATGTAGGGCCATAACACTTCGGGAATCGCCACGCTGCCATCTGCTTGCTGATAGTTTTCCAGAATCGCAACGAGAGTACGTCCCACCGCCAAGCCAGAACCATTGAGCGTATGCACCAACTCAGGCTTGCCTTGCGCATTGCGGAAACGTGCTTGCATGCGACGTGCTTGGAATGCTTCGCAATTGGAAATTGAGGAAATTTCGCGATAGGTATTTTGCGCTGGCAACCATACTTCCAAATCATAGGTTTTAGTCGCACCAAAACCCATATCACCGGTACACAACAGCAAAACGCGGTAAGGCAATCCCAATTTTTGCAAGATGGTTTCGGCATGGCCAACCATTTCATCTAATGCTTGGTAGGAAGTTTCTGGGTGCACGACTTGCACCATTTCCACCTTATCAAACTGATGCTGCCGTATCATGCCGCGCGTGTCGCGGCCGTAACTGCCGGCTTCAGAACGGAAAGAAGGCGTATGCGCAGTCAATTTGATAGGCAATTCATTCAACGCAACGATTTCGTCCCGCACGATATTGGTCAACGAAACTTCTGCAGTAGGAATCAAATACAAAGCCTCGCCCTCGCCTTCTTGCCCGCCTTTTTTGACCGCAAACAAATCCGCTTCAAATTTAGGCAACTGCCCAGTGCCACGCAATGAATCAGCGTTGACGATATACGGCGTATAGCACTCGGTATAACCATGCTGCGCCACATGCGTATCCAACATGAATTGCGCCAGGGCACGATGCAAGCGCGCGATGCCTCCTTTCATGACAGAAAAACGCGAACCAGTCAATTTTGCTGCCACGTCAAAATCCAGACCCAAGGCTGCGCCTACATCGACGTGATCTTTTGGTTCAAAACCTTCTTGAGAAAAATCACGCGGCACGCCGTGTTTACGCACTTCCAGATTCGCTGTTTCATCTTTACCAGCTGGCACGGATTCATGCGGCAAATTCGGTATCGTCAGCATGAAATGGCTTAACTTTTCTTGCAAACTGGCCAACGCTATTTCGTTTGCTTTCAACTCATCGCCCAAGCCAGCCACTTCCGCCATTACCCCAGCAACGTCTTCACCCTTGCTTTTTAGAATGCCAATTTGTTTAGACAACGCATTGCGCTTAGCCTGCAGTTCTTCGGTACGCGTCTGCAACAATTTCCGTTCAGCTTCCAAAGCGTTAAAAAGCGTGCTATCGAGTTGAAAATTGCGCGTCGCTAAACGAGCAGCAGCGACTTGTATATCTTTGCGTAAGGTTTGAATATCTATCATGGTGTGATGAGTGATGAGTTGCGTTTTTTAGAAAAGCGATATTGTAACAAGCTCGGGTTTAATTATTTTTTACTTATTTTTTAAAATGGGACGTTAACTGGTCTTAAATAAACAACTTGCGAACCAAATTTCAAAATATGCATACCAACAGTATTGAATGCTGTTTTTGAATTTTCGTAGTGATATGCGTAGTAGAGCCCACCCTTTTCCTCTACCGTATAAACAAATTGATCCGTTTTCTTTGTCAGGTCATAGCTAAGTTTATTCGTACGTAACTTTGCTTCGCAAAGCTCATACTTGTCTTTTGTAAGAAAATAAAGATTGAAAGCCTGCCTTTGGCTCATTGCATAAGCGTTAATTTGAGAGCGAATATAAGCAAAATCAGTCTCACGTATTTCCTTGCTTAATTTTCCAATTTCTCGGGTTGTAATAACCGTCTCGATAGCAATACCGCGCCGTTCTGCCTCGTCCAACAAATATTTATCACGCCCACTTGTGCTTGGAAAATCTACAACATGGTCAAGGATGAATTTTTCACTGATATGCGATGTCGCGCTGATAGGAAATTCGGGATCGACATATTCCCGAACACCATCAACCAATGCGCCATCGCTAGCAATGCGACACAACTTATACAAATTTTTATATACCTGGATGTATTTGTCTTTGATAAGCAGCGCCTGAGCATTTTGCGCGTCAATACCGATACATCTTGGATTAGCACTACTAGGAATGTGCCCCTCTATTTCAAACAACATGTTGTTGCTCATATCAAGCACTAAATCCTCAGAGTAAGGCAAACCATTCGCTGCAAATATTTCACCTATTTTCATATTGATAAATGCGTCATCGTAATCAGCCAAATAGCGCATTAAATGATTCACCCTGACAGCATATTTTGGCCGGCCATCTCGGCAAGAACCCGCAAACGAAACACGATCCAGAAAAATTGAAAATTCTTCTCTCGCAGGTTGACGCGCTTCTGGAATAACCCCACCAGGCTCTAAAGCAATGCTGGAATTTTGCATGTAACGCATCTCAAAATCGGGAATGTCCAACTGCTGCATAATGTTCTCTGCAACGTGTTTCCTAGGGCTAAGTGCTTGTTCCAGCGTCATAATCATTTGATTGATAGTAAAACCTGCTCGCTCACCTTGATGCATGCTTTGAATGCAACGTGAACTCATACTAAGCCGCGGCCCACCACACTCGCCTGCTTGCGTTGGTGCTGTTATCCAATCCGCATTGGTGGCGTAATGCTCCGCTTCTTGCTCATACACCTTGACGTATTGACAACCTGATTCATCGTAAGAAAATTGTATGGATCGACCAAAACCACTTGTACTCACACTGAGCTGAGCTGGCGCTCGATCTGTTATCGGTTGAATTTGAATAATTTTGAAGTCCGTTTGAAATTGACTATCCCTTGCGCCATCAAACAACAATCGACCGCGCACATTACCTTGTAGACCTGGAAATTGGAAATAAACGTCATGACGTGTTTCATCAAAAGAATGACCAGTAACCAGAACCAGCGTTGATGAAATCAACACTGCATTGGCAATAATTTGCTGGCCAACTCTAACCACACCCGTTGCAGAGGATGCCCGGTTAAATGCTGAAAGTGAATCAGCATCCAGGTCAGCGATCGATCGATATTGACTTGTCGCAATAGGCTTGGCCATTTGCGCGCCAGGAATTGCACCACGGCCACCCCAACTTGATATGGGCGCCATGTTAATAGAGGAAGAAGAAAACATCTAAAAGCTCCTTTGAGGAATCTACAACATATGACATTGACAGCATATGAATTTGGCTACTTTTTACCCGCTTCTTCATCCCACTTTTTCAGCAAAGCCAACTTCTCACCAACTTTAATCTCTAACCCCCTGGCCACTGGCTGATACCACCGTGGTTCTTGCATATCATCAGGAAGATACGTTTCTCCAGCGGCGTAGGCATTGGGTTCATCATGCGCGTAGCGGTATTCGTGGCCATGGCCTAGTTCTTTCATCAGCTTGGTCGGAGCATTGCGTAGGTGAATGGGAACTTCTCGGCTTTTGTCTTGTTTGACGAAAGCTCTTGCCTGGTTGTAGGCCTTGTAGCCGGCATTACTTTTGGCGGCGATGGCAAGGTAGATCACGGCTTGGCCTAGTGCTAATTCCCCTTCAGGGGAGCCTAAGCGTTCGTAGGTTGAGGCAGCATCATTGGCGATTTGCATGGCTCTTGGGTCGGCTAATCCAATATCTTCCCATGCCATGCGAATGATGCGTCTAGAGAGATAACGAGGATCGGCGCCGCCATCTAACATGCGTGTCAGCCAATACAAAGCGGCATCGGGATGAGAGCCGCGTACGGATTTGTGTAAGGCTGAAATTTGGTCGTAAAAATTGTCACCACCTTTATCAAAACGCCGATTGTTGAGCATTAATGCATTTTGCACAAAGTCCGCATCTATATTGTGCGCACCAGCAGCACGCGCAGCCGTTTGACACTGCTCTAATAAGTTGAGAAACCTTCTGGCATCGCCATCTGCGTAACCAATGATGATATCAACGGCTTTGTCTTCAAATTCCAGGCCAGCCAGCACTTTTTCTTGCGCACGTACCAAAAGTTGCCTCAGCTCATCTTCTGTCAGCGACTTCAGTACATAAACCTGGGCGCGTGATAACAACGCCGAGTTGACTTCAAAAGATGGGTTTTCTGTCGTGGCACCAATAAAAGTAACCAAACCACTTTCCGCATAAGGCAAAAGTGCATCTTGTTGGGATTTGTTGAAACGGTGAATTTCATCGACGAACAAAATGGTGTGCTTGCCCACAGTCAGATTTTGCTGCGCTTGCTCCATGGCAGCGCGGATGTCTTTGACACCCGAAAACACTGCTGACAAAGCAATGAACTCACACTTGAAAGCCGTAGCCGTAAGACGTGCCAAGGTCGTTTTCCCTACACCCGGTGGCCCCCACAAAATCATGGAATGTGGCTTGCCGGATTGAAACGCCAGCCGTAATGGCTTGCCTGCTCCTAGCAAATGTGTTTGGCCAATCACATCCTCCAACGCTGCAGGTCGCAGTGCTTCTGCTAGAGGTGGTGTGGGGGTAAGTTTGTTGGTTGGTGCTTCGGTGTCGAATAGGTCGAGCATCTATTTATTCAATAAAACTTAAAACCGTCGTTCCCGCGGGTTTAGGCGGGAATCCAGCGTCTTTCGTTGTTTCAGCTAAAAGACACTGGATCCTCGACTCAAGCACTCGGGGACGACGGAGACTAATGGACAATCTCGGTTAATTAGTTATTCACTCAACACATCCACGCCTTTGGGAGTGGCAAATTTGAATTGATTGGGCGTGATTGCAAGATTTTTTTCTATGTTTTTGAACGTTAGCAAAGACACATGACCGAAGGCGTCGCGTAGCTCCATGGCTTCTGGGACTCCATTACGTAGGCCGATGCCGATTTGTTCGAAGGTGCTGTCTTTGTTGATTGGTTTGGCTGCCAGCCATTCCAAACCCTCTTTGCTGCCGTTGTCTTTAAGCGTGAAATTCTTTTCCAAATCATTGCTGCCGAACAAGATAGCGGCGGGGCTGGAACTTAAGGCATTGCCTAATTTTTTCACAGTAACTTGATTTAAATCTTTATCGTAGATATAGAGTTTTTCACCATCGGCTTGCAGCAATTGCTCGTAAGGTTTTTGATATTTCCAAATAAATTTACCGGGGCGAGCAAATATAAATGTGCCGCTGGAAGGCGCAGAAACTTTGGCCTTGCCATCCGTCATATTCACCTGACGCTGGACGAATTCCCCTTGCGCCGATTTGGTACTGGTGACAAACGATTTGAATTGATCCAAAGCACCAGCAGTCGCCCAACTTGGTGTAATGACAGTGGCAGTGGTAACGACCAGGATAAAAAGGACTAGCGAAGTGAATTTATTACTCATGTTGATTTCCTGTAGGAACGAGAATTTCCCGATTACCGTTTGACTGCATCGAAGAAACAATGCCACTGGTTTCCATTTGTTCCAGCAAACGTGCCGCCCGGTTGTAACCGATGCGCAAATGGCGCTGTACCAAAGAAATCGACGCACGACGATTTTTTAATACGATAGCAACAGCTTCATCGTATAAGGCATCGGCTTCGCCATTCTGCCCATTTTCGCCCGCTGGCATACCATCTGCCCCCTCTTCCAGCACGCCACCTTCTAAGATGCCTTCTACATAATTTGGTTCGCCCTGCTCCTTCAAATGTGCCACGACTCGATGCACTTCTTCATCGGAAACAAAAGCGCCATGGACCCGCATCGGCAAACCAGTACCAGGCGGCATGTAGAGCATATCGCCCATTCCCAACAGCGTTTCAGCGCCCATTTGATCCAGAATGGTACGCGAATCAATTTTGCTCGACACCTGGAAAGCAATACGCGTCGGTACGTTGGCTTTGATCAAACCCGTAATCACATCCACAGAAGGACGTTGCGTGGCCAGAATCAAATGCAAGCCAGCAGCACGGGCTTTTTGTGCGATACGGGCGATTAATTCTTCTACTTTTTTACCTACCACCATCATCAAATCAGCCAATTCATCGATCACAATCACGATGGTTGGCAGTTTTTCTAATGGTTCGGGCGCATCCGGTGTCAGGCTGAATGGATTGGGAATATGTTCTTCCCGCTTCGCTGCTTCACTAATTTTGGTGTTGTAACCCGCCAAATTGCGCACACCCAATTTGGACATCAATTTATA
>CAZCIX010000074.1:0-6460 GCA_964498835.1 uncultured Burkholderiaceae bacterium
ACCAAATAAGCATCATCCGCACCGACGCCCAAACCCAAACGCATGTGCGCGATATCGATTTTTTGGCTGAGTTTTTTGTCGCGCGTAATCACCGCGCCCATCAAGACATCTGAGCTGCCCGATTGATACTTGGTCAACGCTTGTACAGAAATATCGACACCGTGATCGAATGCTTTGAATGCGATACCGGCCGACCATGTGTTATCAATTGCCGTCAGCACATTCTTTTCACGTGCCACTTTGCATATGGCAGGAACATCCGGCACTTCCATCGAAATAGAACCCGGTGCTTCGATCCAAATCAAACGCGTATTGGGCAAAACGCACTCAGCGATTCCCTCACCTATCAAAGGATCATAAAAACGCGCCGTGATGCCAAAACTCTGCTTTAACCAAGACCCGAGTTCACGATTGGGGCCGTAAACATTGTCAGGAATCAAAACGTCATCGCCAGTTTTGAGAAAGGCAAAATCCACCATCGCAATTGCCGCCAAACCACTAGGCGCCAAGACACAATACTGCCCACCTTCGACTTCTGCCAAACGTGCTTCTAGGGTAAACGTCGTAGGCGTGCCATGCAAACCGTAGGTATACGCGCTCTTGTCCTGCCAATTACGCGCACGCATAGCGGCGACATTTTCAAACAACACGCTAGAAGCATGATGAATTGCCATCGGAAATGCAGCGAATCCATCCGGCGCCTGATAATCGCTATGGATGAGTTTGGTTTGGGGTGAGGCTTTTTGGGTCATGCAATGTGTCCATCGATGAGGGAGCTATGCCCTAGCCCACAAATCATGTGCATCGGCAGCAGTGACTTCTACTTCGACAAATTCACCCACCACCAATTTTTTATGTGGCTCATAAGGTGGTTTGACATACACCACACCATCAATTTCTGGTGCATCGGCGCTGGAGCGCCCTATTCCACCAGTACGGTTAACCTCATCGATCAAGACTCGCATGGTGCTGCCGACTTTAGCTTGCAAACGTTGTTTTGAAATGCTTTCTTGCAATTGCATCAATCGCGCGCGGCGTTCTTCACGTACTTCTAGTGGAACGGGATTTGGCAAGTCATTCGCGCTGGCGCCTTCCACGTCAGAATAGGCAAAGCAGCCCAGTCTATCGATTTGCGCTTCTTGAATGAAGTCGAGCAGATATTGAAATTCCGCTTCCGTCTCGCCAGGAAAACCAGCAATAAACGTCGAGCGTATGGTGAGATCTGGACACAATTTTCGCCATGCTTGTATCCGTTCGATATTCTTTTCGCCGCTAGCTGGGCGTTTCATGCGTTTTAATACATCAGGATGCGCATGTTGCAACGGCACGTCCAAATACGGCAACACTGATCCCTGCGCCATCAGAGGAATAACGTCATCAACATGCGGATAAGGATAAACATAGTGCAAGCGCACCCAAGCGCCATATTGGGCTGCCAACTCACCCAACGCCGTGACCAATTGCGTCATGTGCGTTTTGACAGGCTTGCCATTCCAAAAACCCATACGGAATTTGATATCCACGCCATAAGCACTCGTATCCTGTGAAATAACCAACAACTCCTTCACGCCAGCTTTAAACAGATTTTCTGCTTCCAACATGATGTCCGCCACAGGACGCGACACCAAATCGCCACGCATGGAAGGAATAATGCAAAAGCTGCAACGATGGTTGCAACCCTCTGAAATTTTCAAATACGCATAATGCTTAGGCGTGAGCTTGATGCCTTGTGCAGGTAGCAAATCCAAAAATGGATCATGTGGTTTTGGCAAATGTTGATGCACCGCGTCCATCACTTCCCCCAAAGCATGCGGGCCGGTTACGGCTAATACTTTGGGGTGTGTTTTTAAGATGATGTCCTCACCCGCCGCATCTTTTTTGACGCCTAAGCAACCTGTGACAATGACTTTGCCATTTTCTTGCAAGGCTTCACCAATCGCATCTAATGACTCTTGCACCGCAGCATCGATAAACCCGCAAGTATTCACGATGACTAAATCTGCACCATCATAGGATTTAGCCGTCTCATAACCCTCAGCACGCAATTGGGTCAAAATTTGTTCGGAATCAACCAAGGCTTTAGGACATCCGAGTGAAACAAAACCAACTTTAGGAGCGATTTCTGTAGGTGTAGAACTAGGGGAATTTTTAGACATAAAAAATAAAATAAGACGTATAAAACGTACAAAACAAATAAAACAGATGTAAGGAGTAAAACCAGTGGACGAAGATCTATTCCTTCGATTTAAACGGAAAAGCAGAAAATATGTTTTTACCCTGGTTTTGCATTTGCTCCTGCATTTGCGAAAACAGGTTTTTACTTTGATCAAGATACGTGCTCATGATGCCTTGCATCATTGGGCCTTGCACGGTCATGAACTGCGACCACATTTCAGGGCTAAATGGCTTGCCTTCGGCTAAGTTCTTTGAACTTTCGGTTAACTTACTTTGAATTTCTAGAAAAGTTTGGATATTTTTTTCCAGATATGGCCCCATCATACTTTGCATTACATGACCGTAAGAACGAATAATTTGCGATAAAACAGTGCTAGAAAAGATGGGCACGCCATTGGACTCCTCTTCCAAAATAATTTGCAGCAAAATGCTGCGCGTTAAATCTTCTTTACCTTTGGTGTCCATGACAATGAAATTTTCATTGTTCAAAACCAATTCTTTGATATCAGCAAGCGTAATGTACGCACTGGTTTTGGTGTCGTACAGACGACGATTGGGGTATTTTTTGATCAAACGCGCCGAGGAGTTTTTCGTACTATTCATTGAAATTCCAATTGATAATTGCTTACACCGTGGTGCATTTTTTACGTGTAAAGATGAGGATTATAACTTGTAAAGAATTACTAAAAAACAATAAACTAGTTTCCCATTAGAGTGGATGAAGTCATACCCACACTCCTATCCACAAAACCCGTCTTTCCCAAGGTTTTAGGCGGGAACCCAGTTTTTACACCTAGTTACCCCATATGCAAACCACCATTCAGCGAAAAATCCGAACCTGTTGCGTACGCACCTTCATCGGATGCAATCCAAGCAACGATAGAAGCGATTTCATCCGGCGCCCCCAAACGTTTTACTGGAATGCCAGACACAATTTTTTCCAGTACATCAGGGCGAATTGCCTTGACCATTTCAGTCCCGACATAACCAGGTGAAACGGTATTCACTGTCACGCCTTTGGTAGCGACTTCTTGCGCCAAGGCCATAGTAAATCCGTGTATGCCTGCTTTAGCGGTGGAATAATTGGTTTGACCAAATTGCCCTTTTTGCCCATTCACGGAAGAAATATTAATAATCCGCCCCCAGCCACGATCAACCATACCGTCGATGACTTGTTTGGTCACATTAAACAAAGAATTCAAATTGGTATCGATCACCTCATCCCATTGCGCTTTGGTCATTTTGCGAAATTGCCCATCGCGGGTGATACCGGCGTTGTTGACCAGAATATCGACCTCGCCAATTTCGGCTTTAACTTTTTCAAACGCGGCTTGAGTGGAATCCCAATCAGCGACGTTGCCCTCTGATGCATACACGTCAAAACCTTCGGCTCGCATGTCCGCCAACCATGTGTCTTTACGTGTTGAATTTGGGCCGCACCCCGCAACCACGGTATAACCTTCTTGACACAGTCGCTGACAAATAGCGCTCCCAATACCACCCATTCCACCCGTGACGTACGCAATACGCTTTGCCATAAAATTCCTTCCAATTAATGTTGGTTTTAATAATTTTCAATAAGTTTTAACTTGTCCGCACTTTGACATAACGTCCAGGCGCAGGCTCAATTGCTTGCCATGTTGCATTGCCCAATGTACTGGGAGCTCCCACTTGCTTGCCAGCGTAATCGGCTAAAAAAGCCATCCACTCTGACCACCAGCTACCTGGATGTTCGGTTGCGGTTTCTAACCAAGCTTCAGCACTCATGTTCGTATTTGCGCTGGCTTGATTATTGGTCCAATAACTACGTTTATTTTTCTTCGGTGGATTAACCACACCCGCAATATGGCCAGATGCACCAAGCACAAAACAATGTTGTTGCTTGGTATTTTTACGACGCAGCAAATTACCTGATGCAAAAGCAGCAGTCCAAGGAACAATATGATCTTCACGTGAACCATAAATAAACGTCGGCTGCTTAATTTTTGCCAAATCGATTTTTTCGCCAGCGATACTTAATTTGCTTGGTGTTGGCAAATTGTTTTCCAAATACATATTCCGCAAATACCAGCAAAACAAAGGCCCAGGCAAATTGGTGCTGTCAGCATTCCAATACAATAAATCAAACGGCGCTGGCTCCTGCCCCTGTAGGTAATTTGACTGCACATAATTCCACACTAAATCGTTAGGTCGCAAGCTGGAAAATGTTGCCGCCAAATCCCGTCCTGGCATTAAACCACCCTGTCCCAATGCTTGTTCGCGCAGTCTTACTTGTACTTCATCAATGAAGACATCTAGTATCCCGGTATCAGAAAAATCCAGCAAAGTGGTGAGCAAAGTCAAACTAGCGCTAGGATTTTCACCACGTGCCGCCAACACTGCCAGCGCAGTCGCTAACAGCGTGCCGCCGACACAAAAACCGAATGTGTTGATTTTTTTCTGCCCAGATATTTCACATACCAAACGAATCGCTTGAATAACACCTTCTTCAACATACTCATCCCAAGTAGCATGCTGCATCGTTTCATCAGGATTACGCCATGAGATCATGAACACAGTATGGCCTTGCTCCACCGCATAACGCACCAGTGAATTGTTCTCTTGCAAATCCAAAATATAAAATTTATTGATACAAGGCGGCACCATTAAAAGCGGACGTTGATAAACAGTTTTAGTGAGTGGCTGATATTGAATTAATTGAAAAATCGCATTTTCAAACACAACCGCACCTGGCGTCGTTGCAACGTTTTTGCCCACTTCAAAAGCCGATTCATCAGAAAGAGAAATGCGCCCTTTTTGCATATCCGCCAACATATTAGCCATACCTCTAGCCAAACTCTCGCCTTTGCTGTCTATCATTTTTTGCTGTGCTTCTGGGTTGCTAACCAAAAAATTAGCCGGTGACATGGCATGAATCAATTGTTCTGTAGCAAAAGATAGTTGCTGTTTGATCTTATGCGGTGCTTCCACTGCTTCCACCATCGCGTTGAGAAAATGCGAATGCAACAAATAAGACGCCGCATTGTAGGAATGAAAGACATTGTCCTCCCAAGCGGGTTTAGCAAAGCGTCGATCTGTCATTGATAGCGGCTTGGCAAGTAAAAAATCCTGCCAAAGTGCAGAAAATTGTTCGACATATTCTTTCTGCAAACGTTGCAACACCTGAGGAGCAAGCTTGACACCTGCTTTATCCAAACTTTGCTCAAGTGATTCTTTTTCGCTAGAGGTTGCCATGTTGAACCAGGATTGCCAAGTATTAGGATGATTGAGTTGCGCTAACCAATTTGCATAAATATTCTGAGAATCCGGTGTCTTCATGTGTACGTTTTTCTAAAAAATATTACTAATATATTATTTTTCTCAATATAAGAATGCTAAACCAACTCAAGTTAATTCAATCCAAGCACATCATCTTCGTAGCATAGATTACGTAATCAGCGAAATTAGCGTTTTTTTAGCTTACTGTGTTCGCCAGTTATAATACCTAAGTCTTTGATTTATAAAGACACAAAATTCCAAAAAATGAATAAATCAGCGTGATTAAGCAAGAAGTCGAGACCATGTTGGCCTCTCCTGGTAAGCGAGTAGCATTTTTAATAAATATGAAAAAAGTAATATTTTGCGATATTATTTTTTAATTAACTTTGGTTATCATTTCGCAAAGCATACATGCTAAAATCGACAATACTAATCGGTTAAAACACTACTTACTTGTTAGGAGGGCACATGACGTTCAACACACATTTCCCAAACATCGATTCCTTTTCTTATTTTTGTAATCAAGGACCTGATGCTGCGTACACGGAATTAGCCACTCGCATGAAGAACGGGCGTTGTACTACAGCAGAGATAAACACTCTTTTAGCATCACAAGAGAGCGATACGTTTTTTACGAATCCCGCAGTACAACGCAAATTACTTAAAGGGGTATTGGATGGAACGATTACCGACCAGCAGGTTTGGGATAAATTAAAAAGTTGCGATGTTTCCCTCACAAACGAGGATCAAAGCAATCTACTGAGCGACAGAGCACGCGTTATTACCGATCTTTCTCCTGAGCGATGTGCTGACATAGGATTTGTTTTACGTTTTTTTAATACTGAACAACAATTAAAGTTGTGCACTCTGAATGCTCATTTGTCTACTGCGCTTTCAAAACAAGATCAACGATCAATTGCGATGGCAATTTATCAAGGCCAATTTGCAACTGACCGAAATTTACTCCACGTAGCCGCTCAACATCTGGCGATCTTTACCGATCCAAATGCGCAACAAACGATTGCAC
>CAZCIX010000075.1:0-6410 GCA_964498835.1 uncultured Burkholderiaceae bacterium
TCGATATCCATGACGACCATCTTCGCTTCGCCGTTCTGAGTAATAATCAGGGGGTTGCTGTGGTTTTCGCTGAAATCCCTTGCTATCTCAGCGGCATTTGCCTTCAAGAATGAGATTGGTTTGATTTGGTCGGACAGCTTCATGATTACTCCCTGTACTAAATTAGCAATAAATCCAATTTTGGACTAAATTTAGTCTTATTATGAGACTATCCAGCAATCTAAGTCAAATTTTCAATCGTGGGAGGTGAGCCTACTCAGCACCACCCCAGCTTATTCAGGGATGAATTTGCGATTTTTCAGCTCCACCACCACGTAGCACTTCAGTATGATGTGATAGAACAACAAGTCGATGTAGTAGTCGTTACTCGTAATTTCCAAGTGATACTGTCGGCCAACGAAAGCAAAGCCCTCGCCCAGTTCCAGCAAAAATTGGGGGATATGCTGAGTAAGCTGGCGCTCCACATCCAGTTAGTTGTATGGCGCTGTCATCGCCATGAAGTCGAAAGTGTATGGATCTTTGAGTGTTCTTCCAGTAAAACAAAATCAACTCACGGCTGGCCGCCATTGGCAGACGCAAGCGAACGAAGGCAATATGTTGCTTGATGGTGTTGGGCCAATCTTGATATTCGGCCAGCGCGTTGGGTTGAAGTGTTAAGAGCCCAATCCCCCCTCGTTTTTGTTTCTATAAAGTAAATTCCTTGCTAAACTACGCCGCTCTCACGAGGAACCAGGAAATCTCCCCCATGCTTAAATTTTTCGACGAAATGTACCAGGATGGTACTGACACTGTGCGTCAGCATTATCAAGAATTTGCTAAATGGCTTGCTGTGCAAGCGCCTGAAACGATGGCGCAAAAGCGGACTGAAATGGATTTGATGTTTCGTCGTGTTGGTATCACGTTTGCTGTGTATGGCGATGATGCGGGTACGGAAAGATTGATTCCGTTTGACATCATTCCACGCATTATTTCCGCCACCGAATGGCAGCAGCTCAAGGCCGGTTTAATACAACGCGTGCAGGCGTTGAATATGTTTATTCACGATATTTATCATGAACAAAATATCGTTAAAGCAGGCGTGATTCCCGCTGAACAAATTCTTAAAAATGGTCAATATCGACCAGAAATGCAAGGCGTTGATGTGGCGGCCAATATCTACGCCCATATCGCCGGGATTGATATCGTACGCGCTGGTGCTGGTGAGTTTTATGTGCTGGAAGATAATCTGCGCGTACCTTCTGGTGTTTCTTATATGCTGGAAGATCGCAAAATGATGATGCGACTTTTTCCTGAGCTATTTAACAAAAACAAGATCGCACCGGTCGCGCATTTTCCTGATTTGTTGCTGGACAATCTACGTTCCGTCGCACCGCTCGGCATCGTCGATCCTACCGTCGTCCTCATGACGCCTGGCATGTATAACTCGGCGTATTTTGAACATACCTTCCTGGCGCAACAAATGGGGATTGAGCTGGTAGAAGGCAAGGATTTATTTGTCGATCAAGACGTGGTGTACATGCGCACCACTCGCGGCCCTAAGCGGGTGGATGTCATTTATCGACGGATTGATGACGATTATCTGGATCCACTGGCTTTCCGCGCTGATTCCGGTCTAGGTGTGCCTGGTTTGTTATCAGCTTATCGCGCAGGCAATGTCACACTCACCAATGCGATTGGCACGGGCGTAGCGGATGACAAGTCGATTTATCCTTTTGTGCCTGACATGATTGCGTTTTATTTATCAGAGCAGCCAATTCTGAAAAACGTCCTTACCTACCAATGTCGTAAGAAAGAAGATTTAGATTACACGTTGGCCAACTTATCAGATTTGGTGGTTAAACAAGTCCATGGAGCTGGTGGCTATGGCATGCTGGTTGGGCCCGCTGCCAGCAAACAGGAAATCGAAGATTTCCGCCAGCAATTACTCGCCAATCCAGAAGGCTATATTGCGCAGCCAACTCTGGCGCTATCAACCTGCCCTACTTTTGTCGAATCTGGCATCGCGCCGCGCCATATCGACTTGAGACCTTATGTATTGTCGGGAAAAACTATTTCGCTGGTGCCTGGTGGTTTGACACGTGTGGCATTAAAAGAAGGATCGCTAGTCGTCAATTCATCACAAGGCGGTGGCACCAAAGATACTTGGATATTGGAGGTTTAACATGCTGAGTCGCACAGCAGATCATTTATTGTGGATGGCTCGGTATATTGAACGAGCAGAAAATGCAGCGCGCATGCTGGATGTCACGGTACAAACTTCTTTAATCCCTCAACCGATTGAAATTGCCGAGCAAGGTTGGCGTGCCATGTTGGGCATCTCCAAACTGCAAGAAAAGTTTGATGAAAAGTACGACTACCTCACGCCTAAAAACGTGTTGGATTTTATGGTGCGGGATCCTAACAATCCTTCTTCCATCTATTCTTGCCTGATGAGCGCAAGAGAAAACGCCCGCGCAGTGCGTGGCCAGCTCACAACCGAAGTATGGGAATCGCATAATACGACTTGGCTCTTGCTGCAAGATCGCTTGCACGATGGTTTGCTGGAACAAAATCCCAGCCAGTTTTTTGAATGGGTGAAATACCGTTCCCATCTATCACGCGGTGTCACCATCGGTACGATGTTGAAGGATGAGGCTTTTTATTTCATTCGCTTGGGTACGTTTTTAGAACGCGCAGACAGCACGGCGCGCTTGCTTGACGTTAAGTTTTATGGCGCAGAAGAAAATAAAAACGTGAATACTGAAGCCAATACGCAATTCGATTTTTATTATTGGACCGCGATTTTGCGCTCAGTTTCTGCGTTTGAGATTTATCGCAAGGTATACCGCGACGTGATTACACCAGAACGCGTCGCTGAACTGCTCATGTTGCGCGCCGACATGCCGCGTTCTTTGTTGGCTTCTATGGATGAAGTGGTCGCCAATTTAAAAGAAATTCGCAACGACTTATCCAGCGAAACCGAACGCCTGGCTGGCAAATTGCACGCGCAATTACAATTTGATTCGATAGACGATATTTTGGAAGCCGGATTGCATGATTATTTGACGCAATTTTTAGAGAAAATCTTTGAATTGGGCCAACGTATCAGCCGTGATTTTTTAGTGCATTCGACTACATAAATTTAATCAAAATTATCCACTCACCTCCGGCGGGCCCGCGGGGTTAGGCGGAAATCCAGCGTCTTTTTTTGTTTACAGCTAAAAGCCACTGGATCCCCGACTAAAGCATTCGGGGACGACGGTTTTAAGTTTTTCAGTATTGCCGTCATTTCCGTGGTAATGATGAGGAATAATAGATAAGCTTAATTTAATAAAACCTAATAAAACTTAAAAAACTATGACTTATTGCGTTGCAATGCATCTTGATGCTGGACTGATTTTTTTATCAGATTCTAGAACCAATGCTGGGGTGGATCACGTCAGTTCATTCCGTAAAATGAGCGTGTTTGAAAACCCAGGCGATCGAATGATGGTATTGATGACAGCGGGTAACTTATCCATTTCACAATCAATACGACAAATTCTGGCCGAACCTGGCGAAGGTAAAAAAAATATCTGGACAGCAACTTCCATGTACGAAGCCGCACAAATTGTCGGCGACGCGGTGCGCACTGTGTATGAAAGAGACGCTGCCGCTTTAAGAGAATTTGGGGTTGAATTTAACGCCAGCATGATATTTGGCGGCCAAATTCAAGGTGAACGCTGCCGTTTATTTCAAATTTATTCAGCAGGTAACTTCATTGAATCCACTAATGAAAATATTTATTTTCAGGTAGGCGAATCCAAATACGGTAAACCCATTATCGACCGCGTCGTTACTTTTGGCACTAGCCTGGATGAAGCGGCGAAATGTGCTTTGATTTCCATGGATTCCACCTTACGTTCAAACATTTCAGTCGGTTTACCGCTTGATTTACTGGTTTATGAAACGAATGAATTAACCGTCAACCGTTTCGTCACCATCGACGAAAAAAATCAATATTTCCAAATGATCCACAATACTTGGGGTCAGCAACTGAAGAGGATTTTTGAAGATATTCCTGTCCCAGTTTGGAGCGATGCAACATCACCCGCCACACCTGACACGCAAACAAGCGACAACAATCCAAATAATTTAAATAACGATAGTGCCGTACCGCTAGTTGCCATGCAATCGCTACCTGAATAAATAAATTTGTCTTCATCATGCCCATGTCAAACCAAAAAAGTGACGATTTAGAAAGTTTGATGAAACAGTCCCAAGCGGGTGACCAGCATGCATATGCTGCTTTATTACAAAAAACGGCACGTTTGTTACGCCCATTTCTAATGAAACGCTTGAGCTTTACCAGTGATGTCGATGACTTGCTACAAGAAATCTTAATTTCCATTCACAAAGCTCGCCACACCTATGATGGCAATCGCCCTTACACACCGTGGGTTTATGCGATTGCGCATTTTCGATTGCAAGATTATCTACGCACGCACTACGCCGATCAGCTGCATCAGGCTATTGATGTGGATACGCTAGAAGATAATTTGTCACAGCCTGTAACCGAATCGGACATGACTTACGAATCTATTCATGTAGAGGTGCAAAAGCTGCCTGAAAAACAAGCAACCATCTTGCAATTAATGCATCAAGATGGTTACACAGCCAAAGAAGTCGCAGAAAAGATAGGCATGAAGGAATCTGCCGTCAAAGTAGCGGCGCATCGAGCTTATAAAATATTAAAGAAAACGTTGCAAAGATAGTAAAAAATAATGGGGAATGTCGATGAAAAATATCGATGATTTAATTGAAAAACTCGCACAAGACACGGCAACAACCAAGCCTGTATCCCATCCATTTGTATTAAGTTTGCAATGGATGTGTGCGTCGGCTATTTATCTTGTCATCTTATTTACAGTGCTCGGCTTACGTTCGGACGTATGGCAAAAACTGCAGGATCCATGGTTTGTCGCTGAAATCGTCACACTACTCGCTATTTTTCTTAGCACATCATTGAGCACCGCTTTATTGGGATTCCCAGATTTACATCAAAAACGCTATCTGGCTTTGATTCCAGCTGGCGTATTTTTATTGTTTTTATTATTTTTAATCGCAGCCTGTTGCCTTGTCCCGATTGCACCACTTCCAGCACACGGTAGCGAATGTGCCTTAGCAATCACAGCAATGGCTTTATTGCCTGCGACATGGATGTTTTATTCCATGCGTCATTATGCGAGTACGCATAATGCGATTGCTGGCAGTACCACCTTGTTATCAGCTTTTAGCGTCGGCGCGTTGTGGTTACGCTTGTATGAGTCCAATGATTCGATTATGCATGTCATCGCTTGGCATTATTTTCCTATGCTAGTCGTTGGTGTCATTGGTTTGTGGTTGGGGAGATGGTTGTTGAAATGGTAAGCATGCTGCTTGACCTATCATTGACATCGATCCTTGCACCAATGATAAAATTCTCCTATGAGGATGAATAAAATCACACGACAGTTTGCTGCCTGGATCGCATGTTTTGCGATCGTATTGGCTGCACTGGCGCCGTCGATTTCCCAAACTTTGCATGCAGCAGAACGCTCCAACGTTTCCTGGCTGGAAATTTGTTCCGCCGCTGGTGCCAAGCTGATTAAGGTGGCTGACAATCAGTCTTCCCATCCTGGCTCTCCAGCCAAGAAAAACATCCATTCCGAGCATTGCGCGTTTTGCTCCACACATGCAGGATCGTTTGCGCTGCCACCTACGGCATCGTTTGTTTTGCCTGTCCTTGATGGGGCGGACGTCTTCCCTGCTCTTTTTTATCAATCTCACCGTCCTCTTTTTGTATGGACAGTTGCGCAATCTCGCGCCCCGCCTTTTACTTCCTGATTAGCTAAGTAGCTAAATAACCAAGTATTCAGAATAAGTACGAGTGGCTTTGTATATTGGCAAAGCTAGTCTCGTTGTGGTTTTCATAAAATATCAGGAAGCTTCATGAAATTTCGTTTAACACCGATCGCCGCATCTTTGCTGGCCATTTTCTCTACCTATGCAGTAGCAAATTCAAATTCCGATACAAATTCAGAATCTGAATCAAAGACTAAAACGCTAGGCACTGTCACGGTAACTAGCGGACAACCTAGCTCCTTGCCTTCGCAAATTCCCACTACCATGGAAGGCGTCACAGGCAAGCAAGTTGAAGAAACCATCAACGCTACCGATAGCGAAGATGCCTTGAAATACTTCCCCAGCTTGTTAGTCCGCAAGCGCTACGTAGCGGATTACAACCACGCCGTGCTGTCCAGCCGAGCTTCTGGTACCGGCAATAGCGCACGTTCTGCGGTGTATGCCGATGGCATTTTGCTATCCAATTATTTGGGCAATGGTGCCACCTACGCACCACGCTGGGGCTTGGTAACGCCTGAAGAAATCGATCGTGTCGATGTGATGTATGG
>CAZCIX010000076.1:0-6181 GCA_964498835.1 uncultured Burkholderiaceae bacterium
CGCTGAAGCAATAGCCAAGATTGCTTTTAGTCAAAAAGGGCGAACTGTATTTGCTACTCCTGGCACGCGTGCGATGTTGATCGGTATGAGTAATGCGGAGGAGACTTTTGATGCGGCGAGAAGATGGATTGCTGGAGCAATAGCCAATATTGCCACTTGTGTAGAAGGGCGAGCTGTATTTGCTACTCCTGGCACGCGTGCGATGTTGATCAAGATGGGCAATGCGGCGACTACTGATGCGGCGAGAAGATGGGTCGCTGAAGCAATAGCCAAGATTGCTTTTAGTCAAAAAGGGCGAACTGTATTTGCTGAGGATGCCACGCGTGAGATGTTGATCAATATGGGCAATACGGCGATTAATCATGAGGTGAAAAGATGTATTGCGGAAGTAATAGCAATATTGCTGTATTAGCACACTAGTGCAGTTAATGGCGTAATCTATCGAATTCAGAATTAGAAGAAGCCCACTTCTATCCCGTTGTGGAAAGAGGGTTAAATAATGATAGAAGTGTAATGCAGGTAATCAACCACATACCTCCTAATGTAACCTTACATTTATTTTGCTGCGTCATCGACAACTTTGGCGATGTCGGCGTGTGCTGGCGCTTGGCGCGTCAATTGGTGCATGAGTATGGTGTGGCTGTGACGCTGATCATTGATGACTTACACTCTTTTCAAAAAATTTGCCCAGAAATCGACGTGCAAGCGGCAGCGCAGCAAACGCAGGGTGTGCTGATTCATGATTGGAATGCGGCACCAACGCGGGTGGCAGATGTCGTGATCGAAGCGTTTGGTTGTGAGTTGCCGGCGCATTATTTGGCTTCTATGGTTACCGTGGCTGCTGATGATGCGCAGCCAATTTGGATCAATTTGGAATATTTGAGCGCTGAAGATTGGGTGGAAGGTTGTCATGGACTGATATCACCGCAATCGGCTTCGTCGTTGGTGAAGTATTTTTTCTTCCCTGGCTTTTCTAATCAAACCGGTGGTTTATTGCTGGAGCGTGATTTGATCCGGCAGCGTGATGCGTTTCAACAAGATGCGGCTGCGATGGCGGATTTTTTTGCGCGTTTGAATGTGCCGATGGTGGCGATGGCACCGGATGCTTGCAAAATTTCTTTGTTTTGTTACCCCCATGCGCCATGCGCGTCGTTGTTGCGAGCTTTGCAGAACGATACACATGCATCGCCGGTTATTTGTTTCGTGCCAGAAGGCGTGGCGGTGGAGGCGGTGAGTGCGTTTTTAGGTCAACCAGCGATCGCTGGTGCTCGTGCAACGCAGGGCAATTTGACTTTGCAAGTATTGCCATTTCTGCCGCAAGCGGATTACGACAAATTATTATGGGCTTGCGATATGAATTTTGTGCGTGGGGAAGATTCTTTTGTCCGGGCGCAGTGGGCAGGGCGGCCATTTGTTTGGCATATTTATCCGCAAGATGAAGCGGCACACCTAGTAAAACTGGAGGCTTTTTTACAGCGCTACACTGCCAATATGTCGCCCGACGTGGCGCGTAGCGTGGCGGATTGGTGGCATGTGTGGAATGCTGAAAATGCCGAGCAAACTCTATCGACGCAATGGCAAACATTTCATGCTGCCATGCCGCAGCTACAAGAATATGGCAGTACTTGGAGTCAGCAATTGATAGCAAACGGCGATCTTGCCGCCAATTTAATGATGTTTATTAAAAATCGGTTAAAATAGCCGGCTTTATTTTTTGATTGATGTTCACGCGTAATACGCCCTAATTTTATGAAAACTGCACAAGAAATCCGCGTCGGTAATGTTGTCATGGTTGATGGCGAACCGATGGTTGTTATTAAAACTGAATACACCAAATCTGGCCGTAACTCTTCTGTCTGCAAGATGAAGATGAAAAATTTGCTGACAGGTTCCGGTCTGGAATCGGTCTATCGCGCTGATGACAAATTTGATGTTGTCGTGCTCGATAAAAAAGAAGCGACGTATTCGTATTTTGCTGATCCACTCTATGTTTTCATGGATGCTGACTACAATCAGTACGAAGTTGAAGGCGAAAACATGGGCGATGCGATCAATTACCTCGAAGATGGCATGGCTTGTGAAGTGGTGTTTTACAACGAAAAAGCCATTTCCGTTGCATTGCCAACCACCGTGGTACGTGAAATCACTTACACAGAACCTGCAGTCAAAGGTGACACTTCTGGCAAGGTCATGAAGCCAGCAAAAATTTCAACCGGTTTCAACATTCCTGTGCCATTGTTCGTTGAACAAGGCGACAAGATTGAAATTGATACTCGCACTGGTGAATACAAGAGCCGTAGCAAGTAATTGGTAATTTTTAAATAAAAAAGCTGCTGTTTAGCTTTGTGCTAATAGCAGCTTTTTTTACGTGTTGGTGTTTTACTCTTTCTTCCGCAGA
Organism: uncultured Burkholderiaceae bacterium; assembly: GCA_964498835.1. Lineage (GTDB taxonomy): Bacteria > Pseudomonadota > Gammaproteobacteria > Burkholderiales > Burkholderiaceae_D > JAGKXB01. The sequence continues at coordinate 2,399 of CAZCIX010000076.1, forward strand.
TGTGGGAGAGGGAACTGGACAACATCAAGCAAACAACGCCACCAGCCCATCCAACCCCACAAAGTTAAACGCCACATCCGCTTGCGCGCGCACCACCGGTTTGGCGCGGAAAGCGACGGATAAACCGGCAATGCTCATCATCGCCAAGTCGTTGGCACCATCGCCCATGACGATGGTTTGTTCGGGTGCAATGCCTAGTTTGGCGCAGGTGCGTAACACGGTGTTCTTTTTTTCTTCCGCATCGACGATGTCACCCAGTACGCGACCACTTAATTTGCCATCGATAATTTCCAGCACGTTGGCATGAGTGTGATTGAGATTGAGTCGGGTTTTGATGCGATCGGTGAAGAAGGTAAAGCCACCGGACACCAGCAAAGTTTGCAAGCCTGCTTGCTGTACGGCTTTCAACATCGCTTCAGCGCCTGGCGATAGACCTAGTCTTTCATCGTAAACACGCTGCAAGGCGGCGGCATCCAAGCCTTTTAACAAGGCCACGCGTTGGTTCAAACTGGTGCGGAAGTCGATTTCGCCACGCATGGCGGCTTCTGTGATGGCAGCGACTTGTGGTTTCAAACCTTGCATGTCGGCAATTTCATCGATGCATTCAATCGTGATTAGGGTGGAATCCATATCCATAGCCAGCAACTTGAAATCGGATAAGCGATACGTTTTTGCTAGGAAATGCGCATCGAGTTTTGCCTCCATACACAGCGCGTCGATTTGTTCTTTTAACTCAGTGGTGTAGGCAATATTCTCGCAACGATAAGCATGGGGATGAATCGCTGCGACGCTCTTGGCACCAACCATGTCGGCGATGCGATGAATGGTTGCGAGCGTAGTGGAAGCAATCGGAGAGGCATCGGTGGCAGCTTGCAGAATCAGGTTCATGATGAAATGAGAAATTATGAAGTTAAAGAACGAATCGTGGTTTTGATTTGATTGACCCGCGTCGTCAGGTCCGGCATGTTGGCAGTGATGCGCAGTTTGTCTTGACCATTGAGCGTGATGTGGCGATTCTTTTGTATCAAGCTAATGATGCGCATGGCATCGATAGGTGGATTTTTGATGAATTGCAATACCGCCGCTTCGCTATGGGCGTCGATTTTGACGATGCCTACCGTTTTGGCCGTGATCCGCAAGCGATGGGTTTCAAACAGCGCTTTAGCAGGATCAGGTAATTGACCAAAACGGTCGATCAATTCTTCCTGCAAATCATTGATGGCTTCTTGTGTGCTGCAATTGGCTAGCCGTTTGTAAATCGATAGTCGTTCATGCACATCGCCGCAAAAGCTGTTCGGTAACAAGGCCGGTGTGTGCAGATTGATTTCTGTCGTGCTGGAAAGTGGTGCTGCCAGGTCGGGCTCTTCGCCATTTTTCAAGGCTCTGACGGCTTCGTTCAGCATGTCGGAATAGAGCTGGAAACCAATTTCATGCATCTCGCCTGATTGATTGTCACCTAATACTTCACCAGCACCACGGATTTCCAGATCGTGCATGGCGAGATAAAAACCGCTACCGAGTTCTTCCATTTGCACAATTGCATCCAGACGGCGCTGCGCTTGCTTGTTCAAACCTTGTACGTCGTGCACCAGCAGGTAAGCATAAGCCTGATGATGCGAGCGCCCGACACGGCCACGCAATTGGTGTAATTGCGCCAGACCGAATTTGTCAGCGCGATGCATGATGATGGTGTTGGCGCTTGGTACGTCGATTCCGGTTTCAATAATCGTGCTGCATAACAAAATATTGAAGCGCTGGGCGACGAAGTCACGCATGACTTTTTCCAGATCCTGTTCATGCATCTGGCCATGTGCAACCCCGATCCGTGCTTCTGGCAATAATAGTTCCAGCATGGCTTTGCGGTTGTTAATGGTTTCGACTTCATTATGCAAAAAGTACACCTGGCCGCCGCGTTTGAGTTCACGTAAGCACGCTTCTCGGATGATGGAGTCGCTTTCATCGCGCACAAACGTTTTGATGGCGAGACGCTTTTGTGGTGCGGTGGCGATGATGGAAAAATCGCGCAATCCTTCCAGCGCCATCCCCAGCGTGCGGGGAATCGGCGTAGCGGTCAGCGTCAAGACATCAACCTCCGCCCGCAATGCTTTCAAGGCTTCTTTTTGACGGACGCCAAAACGGTGCTCTTCATCAATGATGATCAATCCCAGGCGGGTGAACTTGATGTCATCGGATAGCAATTTATGTGTGCCGATGACGATGTCGACCGTGCCGTCTTGCATGCCTTTGATGGCCAGGGCGATTTCTTTGCTGCTACGGAAACGTGACAATTCCGCAATCCGCACCGGCCAATCGGCAAAGCGGTCGGCAAAGGTTTGGGCGTGTTGTTCGGCCAACAAGGTAGTCGGCGCTAAAATCGCCACTTGTTTGCCGCCCATGACGGCGATGAACGCCGCGCGCAAGGCGACTTCCGTCTTACCAAAACCGACATCGCCGCAAATCAATCTATCCATCGGCTTGCCGCTGGTCATATCTTCTAATACCGCATTGATGGCAGCGGCCTGGTCGGCGGTTTCTTCAAAGCCAAAACCGGCAGCAAATGCCTGGTAATCGTGCGCTGAATAGTTAAACGCATGACCAACTCGCAGCGCACGGCGTGCATAGAGATTGAGCAACTCAGCCGCCGTATCCCGTATTTGCTCTGCTGCTTTGCGTTTGGCTTTTTCCCATTGCGGCGAACCCAGCGCGTGCAGCGGCGCATTTTCTGGTGCAGCACCTGAATAGCGTGAAATCACATGCAACTGCGATACCGGTACGTAGAGCTTGGTGTCTTTGGCGTATTCCAGGTTGAGAAATTCCGTTTCTCCATCGCCCATATCCATGCTGATCAAGCCCATGTAGCGTCCGATGCCGTGATGGCTATGGACGATGGGATCGCCGATTTTGAGCTCGGACAAGTCGCGCACCATGGCTTCAACCTGGCTGGCGCCTTCCTGTTTTTTCGTGCCGATGCGGCGACTGGAGCCGGCGTACAGCTCGGTTTCGGTAATGAATGCCAGATTGTCGTAAGCAAAACCCGCATGCAGCGGCGCCACGCCCAGCATCAATGGCGCACTGCTGTTGGCGAAATCGGTATAGCCATCGCACAGCGTCAGGTGGCCTAAATCGTAGTCGTTGAAATATTGCATCAGCGTTTCACGACGACCGCTCGATTCAGCGCAAATCATCACGCGCTGGTCGCTTTGTAATAAATACGATTTCAGATTGATCAGCGGGTCGTCACTGCGGCGGCTGACGGCGATGTTGGGAATGGGGGTGCAAATTTCAGCCCCCGTCGTTCCCGCGGCTTTAGGCGGGAACCCAGTGGCGTTAATCGGATTCACTGCGTAAGACGCTGGGTTCCCGCCTACACCCGCGGGAACGACGTTAATTACATCCGTGGGAACTACGGGGGTTGATGTAATGTCAATTTGATCCTTGCCATGAATCACCCAGCGTCCATACGATTTAGCCAGCGCGAAAAAATCCTCATCCCGCAAAAACAGTTTTTCTGGCGCAATCAATGGTCGTTCGCGGTCGAATTTTAAGAATTGATAACGCGACTGGGTGTCTTTCCAAAAATTCCCAATCGCAGTATCAATATCGCCGATTAACGCAAGCGTGCTATCGGTTGGTAGATAGTCAAACAGCGTCGCCGTTTCGTTGAAAAAGAAGGGTAGGTAATACTCAATCCCAGCGGAAGGAATGCCATTGCTGATGTCTTTGTATATCTTGGATTTGGACGGATCGCCCTCCAACCTTTCGCGCCCATTTTTACGGCACGTG
>CAZCIX010000077.1:0-6145 GCA_964498835.1 uncultured Burkholderiaceae bacterium
TGACATTAAAGTGCATTAAGCGGAATTTTCAAATAAGACACACCATTTTCCTCGACAGGAGGCATTTCCCCTGCACGAATATTGACTTGCACAGAGGGCAAGATCAGTACAGGCATTTCTAGTGTGGCATCACGTGCAGTACGCATCTCTACAAATTGCGCTTCAGCAATACCTTCGTGGACATGAATATTATTTGTACGTTGCTCCGCAACAGTGGTCTCGAACTTCACCGCTCGGTCGTTGGGTGGATAGTCATGACACATGAATAGGCGAGTCTGTGGTGGCAAATTCAAAATCTTCTGGATCGATTTGTAAAGGGTACGTGCATTTCCTCCTGGGAAGTCGCAACGTGCCGTCCCGACATCGGGCATAAATAGTGTATCGCCGACGAATACGGCGTCACCAAATAAATAAGCCATACATGCAGGTGTATGACCTGGAACAGAAAGGGCTTGCGCACTTAACGCACCGACACTAAATACCTCTTCATTAGCAAACAAGTGATCGAATTGAGAGCCATCCGTAGCGAAGTCTGACTCCAGATTAAAAACACCCTTGAATACCTTCTGAACAACTGAAATTTGTTCACCAATTGCTATTTTTCCTCCAAGTTTATTTTTGAGATAAGCGGCAGCTGTCAAATGGTCAGCATGTGCATGTGTTTCAAGAATCCACGCAACAGTAAGTTCGTTAGTCCTGACGAAATCAATGACTTTATCGGCAGAGGTATATCGAGTTCGACCAGATTTTGGATCTAAATCAAGTACAGAATCAATGATCGCGCAGGCACTCCCACGCCCTTGATGTACTACATAGGTAACCGTCCAAGTAGCCGGATCATAGATGGCATGGACTTCTGGTTTATTCATAACGGCCCCTTCAATTTATTTACGCATTTACTTATTTAACGTACTTATTACTTAATACATCATTTACTATATTATTCAATAATATATTTAAATACAATATATTATTGAATATAATGTTATGGTACGCTACTAAAAAAAACAATGATCAACATCATGACAACCACAAAATTAGAACTCACAAAAATGCAAAACGGTGCAGCCAACGCATCCCGTTTAATGAAAGTACTTTCCAATCCAGATCGATTGTTAATCTTATGCCAACTCAGTCAAGGGGAAAAACGTGTGGGTGAGCTTGAGGAATTGCTTGGTATTACGCAACCCACTCTTTCTCAACAATTAACCGTATTAAGAGATGAAGGATTAGTCAGTACGAGACGTGATGGAAAAGCAATCTATTACCAATTAAGTAGTACACAAGCATTAGCTGTCATGCAAGTGCTCTATCAGCAATTCTGCAATCCAAACAACCAAAACAATTCAAATAATCAAAATAACAATATATAAAGGTATCCATCATGCTCATTGATTGGTTGCATTTCACCCCGTGGCAATCCCTCGCAGGTGGTGTATTCATTGGAGTCGCCTCCTCCCTATTCATCTTACTCAACGGTCGCATTCTGGGTATTAGTGGGATTATTGGTGGTTTATTACCACTCAAAAAGAACGATATAAGTTGGCGCATGACATTTCTCCTTGGCATGCTTACTGCACCAACAGCATTTTATGTACTAGCTCCCACCAGCCTGATATTCATACCGCGCATCCATGCAGATAACGGATCTATCCTAATCGCTGGTTTGCTGGTAGGTCTTGGAACCAGATATGCCTTAGGTTGTACAAGTGGTCACGGCGTTTGTGGACTATCGCGTCTTTCTCCACGTTCATTGGTAGCCACCATCAGTTTCATGGCAACAGGTTTTCTCACTGTTTTTCTTCTACGCCATGTATTCATCACTCAATAATTAACACGGGAAAAACAATATGAATCGGGTTATTGAATTTTTGGTCGGATTACTATTTGGCATTGGTCTTATGCTGTCAGGCATGACAGACCCAGGTAAAGTGATTGGTTTCTTGGATTTATTTGGATTGTGGGACCCATCGTTAGCATTTGTGATGATCGGTGCAATTACGGTTGGTTTTTTTGCCTTCGCCGTTGCAAAAAAACGTACAACAAGTTTCCTGGGAGGGCCACTTCACCTCCCCACATCCAAAAAAATCGATAAGCGTTTGATTATTGGATCCTTACTTTTTGGAGCTGGGTGGGGTCTCGCAGGATTTTGCCCAGGCCCAGCTTTGGTATCCATGGCTACTGGCCAAGCCAAAGCTACCCTGTTTGTGCTGGCAATGCTTGCTGGTATGGTTTTATTTAGACTAGCAGAGCGTTATCTGCATCGCCAATGTTCCTAAGTGCCATACTAGGCGCATTGGTCGGCGCCATTCTAGGCTTGACAGGTGCCGGCGGCGGTATCCTGGCAGTACCTGCACTTTCCATAGGAATGGGTTGGAGCATGCAACAAGCTGCACCAGTTGCTTTGATCGCTGTCGCTATCAGTGCTAGCGTTGGTTCACTAGATGGTTTGCGAAATCGACAAGTTCGATACAAGGCTGCGATATTGATTGCAATGAGTGGATTTCCTTTTGTCTACCTTGGACAATTGATTGCGCATCAACTACCTCAAGCCTTATTACAAGGCTGCTTTGCCTGCATCATGTTATTGATCGCCTACCGCCTCTATCAACACTCCCCATCACAATGTTCTAGCGCACTAGACCAACCACCAGCAACGATCAGAATCAACGCCGACTCCGGAAAACTCATTTGGTCGATTCAAACTGCCATGCTGCTTGCGTCTATAGGTGGTGCCACTGGATTGATGACGGGTCTTCTCGGTGTTGGCGGAGGATTTTTAATTACCCCGATGTTGCGAAAGTTTACTGATCTTTCTGTACAAGCTATCGTGGCGACTTCCCTCATGATCGTAGCATTAGTTAGTTTAAGCGGAGTAGGAAGTGCGCTCATACACTCAACCAACATTCCGTGGCGTGCTGCCCTAATTTTCACGATGGCGACCGTAATTGGTATGCTCATTGGCCGCAAACTGATTCGAAAGATACCTCCATCCACTGTACAAAAAGGACTTTCTTTGCTACTGCTATTCGTCGCTGTATGGTTGGGAATTGCTGCCTTTCATCACCAATAAAAAAAGGGGCGAGTTATAAACTCACCCCCTACCAAACCACATACAAAAAATCAGATTAATCTAAATTATTTAGCAGCCTTAACCATGTAATCAACCGCTGCTTTTACCTCTTCGTCGCTAGCAGAAGAACCACCTTTAGCAGGCATCACACCATTTTTACCATTAAACCCTTTGATTGCATGGTCATATAACACGGCATTTCCTTGTTTAATACGAGCCGCCCATGCAGCCTTATCAGCAAACTTAGGAGCACCAGCAGCACCACTAGCATGACATGCCTGGCAACTTGCTTGATAAAGTTTCGCGCCAGCATCGGCAGCCAATTTAGCTGGCGCAGCTGGTACAGCATTGGCTGACGCACTGGTAGAAGCACTAGCAGATGCAACAACAGGTGCAGATGATGCGCTGGCGGATGCTGATGCAGCAGGCTCAGTAGCACTTGCCTTCACTTCTGGTTCTTTGAATTTCGCACCACCCTGATTCGCCATGTACACCACAGCACGGGCTACTTCAACATCATCCAAATCAGGTACACCACCTTTAGCCGGCATGCCACGCAAACCTTGTATCGCATGTTTCAACAACGTGTCGTAACCTTGTGCAATACGCGCCGACCATGCACTCGCATCGCCCAATTTTGGTGCACCAGCAGCACCCGTCGCATGACAAGCGGCACATACCGCGGTGTACACAGCTTCTGCCGTTTGTAATTGTTTAGGCCCATTGGCATCTTTGAAAGTAAATCCGTTATCGGCAACAGGTTTAATGCGCGCAGCAACGGCATCTGTCGATTGTGCGTCCGACCCAATCCCTACTTTTTTGTCATTAGCAACATATTGCACCAATAAGACGATGCAAATAATAGGAACCAAAATAGCCGCTACGACTGCAGCAATCAGTTGCTTGGGGGTTTTAATCGGTGATTGATGTTCTTCGTTATGTGAGTCGCTCATGATTTCCTTCATGCAATTAACAAATACGTAATAAACACGTATAGGCAGCAAAATTGCGCCAAACCGGCGATTATAAACGCAATAATAGCCATTTGGAATGCCAAGCCGGCTTAAACAATGGTTTTACCAACATTTTTTACCAACGTTTTTCATGGACGACAAATCAGAAAAAAGGTATCCTTGCGACCGCTTTAATGCTCATTAAAGCACTCCTAAGCACTTCATCTTCCTGTTTGATGCTTTCTTCTTAATGCGGCTGTAGCTCAGTGGATAGAGTATTGGCCTCCGAAGCCAAGGGTCGTGGGTTCGATCCCCGCCAGCCGCACCAGTGAAGCAATGCGGAAAATCGTGCCTTTACGTATACGCCCAATGGACGTATAATCAGACCCAACGCATGTGACATGTCATGTGCCTAACTTCCGAGGCCCACAGTGAGTAATCGTTGTGGGCTTTCGTGTTTCTAGGCCATTTAAAGAGGCTAACTGTGCATTACGCTGTATATCTCGATGACTTTGGGCATATCGGCCCATATGTTTCCAAAGACCATAAAAATTATAACGACAGCCCAGTCTTCGGATTAGCCGGTATGTTGTTGCCAGTTGAGCAAGTTCGAGAGTTTGCAATCGAGTTTTACCAAATGAAGTGCAGGCTTCTGGCATGGGATCTGAAAAACAAAAATCCAACCAACCTTCCCCCGTATCACTGGGAAAAGAAGGGATCACAGATTTACACGACCCACAACGTAAACACATATCGGGAACTACGAAATACTACAAACCGACTTTTCAATCGGATAAGCAAAGCAGGGGGATATGTTTTTTATACAGGGATACATAAAACAAGTACACCCGAAAAACATGATTCAGCAGAAATATTTCGCCATCAGCTTCTTCAAACGATCCGCAAAATAGATCAATTTTGTACGTCAACAAACTCCACATTCATGGTTTTACTGGACGAACAGAAAGCGGGTGATGAGTGGAGAATGCGAAACGTTGAAGCTTGTACTTTAGCCATGTTTGAAGACAAGGATCAAAAGTGCCGTACGTTGATCGAGCCTCCGCTACAAGGTGAAAGTCATCTTTTTCAAACGCTGCAATGTGCTGACTGGATATGCGGACTCGTGGGGCGTTTAACTGCATATTCTGTCGCAGCTGCAGAGTACCCAGATTGGGATATTTTTGGAAAATACTTTTCGGAAAGAATAGCTAAAGTGTCATTGCCGTGCAGTGGTTTGGAGTGTCAACTAGTGAATGTGCCGTTAGATATCAATTTTGAATGATGGACATGTAAAAATATGAAGAGCTGGCTGATATTCGCCAGTATGAATTAATTTGCAAAAATACGACATTTCTATTTTTTTTAGAAAGAAAATTCGTGGGGCATTTGTTATTCAAAATGGGACTAATCCAAAAGTCTTTCTTGCCTTTGTTCCACATAACCAAGAAGAGATTCACCAGAACTGGCGATGCATCTAATCCGATAAAAGTTTTTTGCAGCATCAAATCCAGTTAACAATTCCTGAACAACGTACTCGTCATCCTCTGCCAAAATGCGAAGCACTTTACTGTCTTGTGCCGGTTTTTCAAATAGGAACTGACCCACATAAGCAGATGGCGTTTCATAGGGTTTATCATCATTGTAAGCGTCCAACGGAACCATCTACCCCAATTTTGTAATGTTCGTCACACTCCCATTTTTCAAAATGAAGGAGTGAGATTGGGATGGAAAGAGACGAAACGAAATACCGATATTGGCGGTGTCAAATCGACAAATGGGAAGCGAGTGGATTAAGCCAAGTGGCCTATTGCAGGCAAGCACACCTAAAAGCATCCACGTTTTGCTACTGGTTGGCAGAAATACGCAAAGAAAAGGCAAGGGCGACGACGTCGATGTTATCTGGTCATCAATCGATCAAGTTGATTCCCACCCGCGTGGAACAAGCAAACCTGGGGGCGGTAACACACAGCGACTGGATAGTACGCAGTCCGTCTGGGTGGGAAATACGCCATTCTGGTGATGAAAGTGCATCGTGGTTGATCGCCTTATTGAAGGCATTCGCGTGTGGAGTTACCCCGTTTTAACGGACAGTTTTGTTGTTCTATAACGACACCATCAT
>CAZCIX010000078.1:0-5910 GCA_964498835.1 uncultured Burkholderiaceae bacterium
TTATCGTTCAGAATCCGGCCTGCCATTAATCGTCCGTTACCAACGCGAAGGCGCGACTTGTGAAATACGCCTAGCCGATGCATGGCGTGTTGCGCCGGATGAGGTTTTGCAGCACAGCTTGGTGGAAGTGGTGGGGGCGTATGAGGTGGTGGTGGAGTATTGAAGGTGTTGAAACTTGGGCCTGTAATAACTCTACCTAACTATTGCTAACTAACGGCTTTTGTTTGTGGGATTGCCTCATCTGGAATAATAAGATGGCGATTAAAGAACATTACTTCATTGCCCACGTAGCGCCTTTGTGCAGTGTAATTTAGCCCGTAACTCAGCGACTTACTTAACTGATACATGTTGCAAATTTCCTGAGTGTTGTCATATGACACTACCCAAGGCCACTTGAATGTCTTGTGCTGGATTGTTCTAGCAATTGCAACATGATCGTTGTGTTCGTAATAATTGCGATACAAACCCTTACCTTTGACGTAATAAGGAGGGTCGAGATAAATAAGGGAATTCTTCGGTAAAAACCCTGAACAACGTTTCAAGAGTTGCAACGAATCTTCGCCATATACGGAAATGTCATCTGCACGTTGAGCAATTTGCTGAATTCGTGCAGCAATCACGTCTTTTTTGAAGCGGGCATCTAGCTTATAACTACCATCTTGATGTTTGCCACCAATTACCCCTGCTTTCAAGATTCCTGAGCGGTTTGTTCTGTTCAAAAATAGGGTTGCAAATCCCTTCTCAACCAAACTGGCTGTACTTTCTTCACGAAGAATTGATCGCCACCGGAACCACTCATCAATGTTGATAGGAGTGGAGTCCAACAGGTCTAGCAGCTGGTCAGGATATTTCGTTACAGCTGTCCAAAAAGAGTAGACAGCAGGGTCGGCATCATTGATATGGATGTGGCTAGCATGGCCGTGAAACAATAGTTCCAACGCGACACCGGCCCCTCCTGCGTACGGTTCAAGATAATGGCCGCCTGTCACACCATTTTTTTCCATTACATTGGCGATAAAGGGAGCAAAAGGCGCTTTTCCACCAGGATAGCGCAACGGGCTATACAGTCTGTTTGAATACATAAGATTACCTCTTCAATTTGACTTCTAATGCAATCAGTTTGGCAGTATCGACCGCATATCCATCTTTCATCACTGTATGAAGGGCTGTCTTGAAACTGGACAAGAAAGCATTACTGTCCTGTGCGTTATTTTTCACCCAATGCTGCCATGGGTTGTACGGCTTGGAACCTGAGGATACGAGCTTTTGGAATTCGGGTTCTTTGTAGAATTTTTTGAAGATTTCGCGTGGTTTATTGTTACCTTTATATGCCGCCACACGCTCTTTCACATCCACAGTGATGCCACTAATTGAGAACGCTTGTATTGCGTCATTGGCAGAATTTGTAAATACATCTCGTGTGAACTGTAAGTCATTTACCCAAAAATCATGATCTGCCGGAAGGTTGTACAGATATTGAAAAATTAATTGATCTGGTGGCAAATCTCCGGGTAGTAGAACTACCGTCTTAAGATGTAACCCTTTGAATTCTCTCTTTTTTTCGATTTCGTACACAACATCTGCATCCAAACAAACGATACTTTTTTCGGAAAACTCGGGAATCCCTTTTTGGATTAGTTGCAAGTAATTCGTACATCCAAGCGTGATATCGGCCAGGGGAGTTATGAATTTTTTGATGGGTTGCCTATTCATTAATGCTACAAAAAAATCAACGGCTTCCTTATCTTCAAAATACACGTTAATTTTGGGAAATAATGCATCATTATTTGTTGTAATAGTTCGGGTGTGTATGTCTGCGCTGATTTGTGCCCAAGACCAATCTTGCATTACTCGAACGTTTCCAAAGGTGTTACTCAGGTAAATCGTTTTGTACCTTCTTCTGAATTGTTGACTCTGTTCAAATGCATATTCAATCAAGGTTGGGGAGTGCGATGTCATGATCACTTGAAGATTCAGATTTTTGCACTCACGGTCAAGAATCTTCAACAGATTTATTTGTGCAGTTGGGAATAGTCCTGCATCCGCCTCATCAATCAGCAACAAGCCACCCTGGTATTCTGGATATTCTTCTTTCAACTTCCTGAAGGACATCAGTGCCAAAATGATCTGACCAGCATTGTCTTCGCCAGCGGAAACAGATTCATGATCGTAATGATCACCATGCGCCACAGCTGAATTGATAGTGCCTTCCGTACCGGTGGTAAGAGAGGAATTGCGATTGAGCAACGTATTGTTAAGTCCGATAAAGTCGTTCTTGTCGTAATCAAAATCCCTGACTTTGTACTCTCGATCTGCGATCGGATAAAGACGTTTCAGGCTTAAAAAGATAACTGGATGCGTAAAGTTTCTACTGTCGTTACTGCCGGTTGCGGTACTGTTGTTTCTGACCACCGGTCTTGGTGATTTGCCGCGTTTCATCAATTCAAGTTTTGCTGTCGCTGCTTGATTAGTATATCCGTCATGCAATTCGATATTGACTACCATGGAGCCCGGCTGGTCGAATTTATCAGAAATTCTAAAATGCTCGCTGTATTGAGACTTAAATGATTTGCCAGTGATTTGTCGGAAAGAAATCTTTTCATCCTTGGTGTAGTTCTTTTCAAAACTGAAAATCTGCGCAGCGATACCCAGAATAGATGACTTTGACGTACCATTTTTCCCACACACAACGGTGATGTGGTCACCAAACTCGACTTCCACATTGTTTAACGCACGGAATTTTTCAATTACCAGTTTTTTTAATTGGGTCTTTGTCATCTCATGCTTTCATTAAATTATGTGTCTTTATACTAACTAATTATCATAACCTCGGTTTGGGATAAACGAGTGGATGAGATAATCTCAGCTCTCCTTCAATGAGCAAGCACGGTGGTTTTTAGCTTATCCATGTCCTTACTGCGCTTTTGCAATTGCTTTAAGCCGTGTTTGAACTGACCTAAATAATCAAGCTGACTGATCAACTATCAAGTTGCTTAAACAAATCGTTAATATCTTTGGCGTGATGTACATCTTCGCCACGTTCACTTTTTTCCAGTGTTTTTGCCGTCAGCTTACTGAGTACGTGCATTTCTAATGGCAATGTTTTTTCTTTTTCAGGGATAGTAGTCGTTTCCATATCTGCTCATTAGCCTCATAGCTTTTTAAGTTGATTAATTTATTGTCACACAACGACAATATAATAGCAATTGTCGTTTCATTGTTGTTGTGCGACAATGGTTTGATGAATACAACTTTTGATGATCTTCACGTAAACCGGCCAGTATTGGCGCAGGGATATCTCGCTTTATTGAATGGACAGCCAGGTCGTCCTATTGGGTTGTTTGCACCGCGTCGTATCGGTAAAACTTATTTTCTAAAAAATGATTTATCCCCGATTGCAGTGGATGCTGGTTTTTTGACAGTCTATGCGGATCTTTGGCTCAATCGAGGGGCGCCACTGGATGCGATCAATTATGCGTTGGAAGAGGCATTGGATGATGCTGTTGTGCCATCAGGCGCTATTGGTCGTATTGCGCAAACTCCGGTAAAACGGATTGCGGGTATTCAGTTTGGAGATGAGCCTGCGCGTCGACCGTTGCCTGATAAAGCGGAATTGCGGTTTGACGCTTTGATTACCAGGCTAGCTAAAGCGACTGGTAAGCGTATTTTGCTGATGCTGGATGAAATACAGGCTTTGGCCGAATCTTCTAATAGCGATGCAGTGATTGCCACTGTTCGCGCTGTGCTTTCTAATCGCCAGGCTGAGGTTTGCGCTGTGTTTACTGGTTCTTCTCAAGGTGCAATGAGTGCGATGATGTCAACGATTGGTGCGCCAATGTACCAATTTGCTCAGCTGTTGAACTTTCCTTATTTAGACGACGAATACTTGCAATTGTTGGCGCAACATTTTCAAACAGTGCATCCTGGCAAAACGCTTGATTTGGATGCTTTACGTCAGGCTTTTCAATATATCGGTTACAAGCCTGCCTTGATGAAAGATATTGTGAAGGAAATGTCGGCGGAAGGTATCGTTGATGTCGATTATGCCCTGCAAAAATTTATGCTTGACGAACGACAAGTTGCTGGATGGCAAGCCAATTTTGAAACGCAGTCCACCTTGGAACAAGCTTTATTAGTGGTATTGGCGCATGGTTTGCTTCCCATGGCGAAAAACACCTTGGCCACCTTGACGCGGATCAGTGGCGAAAATGTGACTATTGCCAAAGTCCGTGCAGCTTTAGAGCGTTTAAGAAAGGTTGGCGTGCTGGCAAAAATGACAGGAACGTACGCAATTGAAGACAAATTGTTCTCAGATTATGTTGCGCGTACCAATGCACAAAAAACAATCGAATACATCAAAAATGAAAAAAAATAATCAAAACTTCCCCAACATATTCACCATACCAGTCATCTTCCACCCATCATTCGCTTCCACCATATTATTCTTCCTCCCCATTCTGGCCATCAACCCCGCGGACAACGAGTTTGACGTGGTCTACATCAACGGCGACCACAACATCCCCACCGTACTGACACAGACGGCCGAGGAAGACGGTGCCACCCGCGTGCTCAAGCCGCGCCAGATTGAGCCGGAGTTTCTGGAGCGCATGTTCTCTGTGGAGGATGTGTGATGGCTAGAAAAACCCGTGCGCCATCAAGTCATGCGATTCGTCACGAGCCTCGTGACGAATTCAGTGCTCTGCTAGGCCAGTTGAAAACTTTGATAACCGATGCCCGCCAGCGTGCCTTGCGGGCGGTTGATGCGATTCAGGTGCAAACCTGCTGGCAGGTTGGGCGCCATATTGTTGAATTTGAGCAAGGCGGCGCAACGCGCGCAGTCTATGGAGCGCGCTTGCTGCCTATGCTGGCCGAGCGATTGGGCGAGGAATTTGGTGCTGGTTTTGATACCTCCAATCTGCGTTACATGCGGCTGTTTTATCAAGCGTTTCCGAATTGTGACGCGCTGCGTCACGAATTGAGCTGGACACACTATAGATTGCTGTCTAAGGTTGAAAATGAAGAGTCTCGCCAGTGGTACATGACCGAAGCGGCGGTGCAAAACTGGAGCACCCGTGCCCTGCAACGGCAAATTGGCACCCTGTTCTATGAACGTTTGCTGTTGAGTCAGGACAAAGTCGCCGTGGCCGACGAGGCACGGCAAAATCTGGCCAAGCTTGAAATTACCCCACGCGCCTTCGTACGCGACCCGGTGATGCTGGAATTTTTGGGCTTGCCTGGTAGTGGCAAATTGCTGGAGCCTGGCTTGGAGCAGGGTTTGATGGACAAGCTTCAGGCGTTTTTACTGGAGCTGGGCAAGGGCTTTGCATTTGTTGCTCGTCAGCAGCGCATCAGCACGGAAAGCAAGGACTTTTACATTGACTTGGTGTTTTACAACTACTTGCTCAAGTGCTTTGTGCTGATCGATTTGAAAACCAGTGAGCTAACGCATCAAGACATTGGCCAAATGGATATGTACGTGCGCATGTATGACGACTTGAAGCGCGGCGATGGCGATAACCCCACGGTGGGGATTTTATTGTGTGAGGACAAAGACCAATCGGTGGTGCGCTATTCGGTGCTGAATGGCAGTGAGCAGTTATTTGCCAGACGTTACAAGTTGATATTGCCGAGCGAAGAGGAGCTTCGCCTTGAGTTGACCCGAGATGCTGAGGCTATTCGCTTGGCCATGAACATGAACCAATCTGAGGCCGACGATGGCAACAAAGACTGAATTGAAAAAGAAGGCGACTGGCAAGAAGCGCAGCTTTCACCAAGACTTGATCTTGGCACATCACATACAACAAAAAATGAAAAAAAATCATCCCATCCTACCCAAGCTATTTACGCCACGATTCGCTTCCGCCGCCGTATTCCTACTCCCCATTCTGGCAATCGTCACCTCGTTCGGCA
>CAZCIX010000079.1:0-5878 GCA_964498835.1 uncultured Burkholderiaceae bacterium
GCTTGCTTCACTGAATAAAAAAAGCAACCAGAATGCATACACACCCCGGTTGCTATAAAACTGAAAGAACTAAAACTTAAAGGTCTAAAAGCCTATTTTGTGTTTATGAGGGCAGGCTCGGATGTGTAAATCATCGGCTGCCATTTCTTCTCTTCCTGCTGCAACGGCATAACCCAGACCATCGAGCAAAGTTTTGCGCATTTCTCTAGGGGAGACGTGACCGAGCTTTTCGACGGTATCGTGATTGAGTTGGGTTTTGAATTTTTTTAATTTCAACTCGCTGATCAATCCCGCATAAATTTGTTGTGCGATGGCTGCGGCTTGTTCGGGCGTGGGTGAGGGTACTTCATACACCGCCATGCGATTAAGCAATGGAGTAGGAATGCCTTCCAGGCTATTTGCGGTTAAGACCCAGAAAATTTGACTGGCGTCGATTTCAACGTCGATAAATTCATCGCGAAAATTGCGTGATGTTTCTGGCTCTAGCAATTGATATAGCGCAGCCATGGGATCGGATTGTGTGGAGCCGGTGGCTTTTTCCACTTCATCTAGTAACACGACGGGATTGGCGTATTGGCCGCGTACCAGTCGTTCGGCGATTTTGCCGCATTTAGCACCCTTCCAGCTGGCGCTGGTGCCGGTGATGATAAAGCCAGCGGAGAGCGCATTCATGCTAATGAATTCAAATTCGGTTTCCATCATTTTTGCCAATCGTTTGCCGAAGTGAGTTTTGCCTACGCCAGGATCGCCTAGCAGCAAAATGGGCATGATATTGAAACCCGCATTGCCTGCACACGCTAGGCCCATGTAGCGGCTTAAGTCATCTAGCACTTCGGTGAAGTTGGGGCACTCTTCGTATAACGGCGTTAAGGCGTCTACGGAGGCGGGAGAGGTGACAAAACGGTCGGCGCCAGATTCCAGCATGCGTTGGTAAAACGCTTCCAGTTCAGGTGCGCGGCCATGGCTGCGCTCGAGAGCGTCGCGAACCTCGTCCATGTTGTAGACAGGTCTTGTGTGGGCAAGTGTGATGTTACTCATGTCGCGCCTCCAGCAAAAAGTGATTGTTTCAATAACTTTTCTTGTCTTGTTGTTATCCTATACCAAATTATTTATTTTGCAACACAAATATGAAAAAATGTGGGCATATAAACAACTATGTTTCACTCTATTTATCACACGTGTATGCATTTGATAGCGCACATTCAATATCGTTGATAAGTGCTTCATTCATTTAAGAATTTTTGTTTTTCTGTACTTTGGTTTTCTGCGCTAAGTCTTTGACTTTATTAATAAAATTATTTTTTTCTTGCGAATACCGCTTGACCAAGGGTGGTGCATCAACTAAAGTGGTGGATAGTGTCAAAAAGTGTTTATTTGTGGGAAAAATTTGCCCATAAAGCACACCACCAACATATCTCTCAATCAACGCTAAAAGGGTTTTCCGTGTTCCAAGGCGCGTCTGCACTTAATCTTGATGCGAAAGGTAGGATGTCTATTCCTGCCAAGCATCGTGACGCTTTGGCGCAGCAATGCGAAGGTCGTATTACCTTGACTCGTCATCCGCATGGTTGTTTATTGTTATTCCCCCGTCCGGTGTGGGAAGAGCATCGTGCGCAAATCGCCGCTTGGCCTATGTCGGCACGCGCTTGGCAGCGCATCTTTCTTGGCAATGCCTCCGATGTCGACATGGATACAGCTGGACGCGTTTTGATTGCGCCAGAATTGCGCACCATAGTGGGCTTGACACGTGATTTGATGCTGCTTGGCATGGGTAGCCATTTTGAAATCTGGGATGCTGTCAAGTTGGCAGAAAGTGAGTCGCAAGCTATTGCGGCTGGGATGCCTGATGTCTTGAGCAATTTTTCTTTTTGACGAGTTGCCATGATCGCACAAGCATCGCCCGATTTTTTAAAAAATCAACCTGCTTTACAGCCTCAACAATTTCAACATCAAACCGTGTTGTTGGATGAGGCGATTGATGCCTTGGCGATAGAAGGTGCGCGCGCTGAGGGCATTTATGTTGACGGCACTTTTGGTCGTGGTGGTCACAGTCGCAAAATTTTACAAAATTTGGGCCCGAATGGACGCTTGATTGCATTTGATAAAGACACGCAAGCGATTGCGAATGCACAAAAAATTACCGACCCACGTTTCGAAATTGTGCATGATAGTTTTGCCAGTTTGGGTCAGGTTTTGGCTGCGCGTGGTGTCACCCATATCGATGGTGTGCTGCTGGATTTAGGGATTTCTTCACCGCAGGTTGATGATGCAACACGTGGTTTTAGTTTTCGTTTTGATGGCCCGCTTGATATGCGCATGGATACCACGCGTGGCATGTCAGCTGCAGAATGGTTGGCAATTGAAACTGAACAAAATATTGGGAAAGTGATTAGAGAATATGGGGAAGAACGGTTTGCTTTTCAGATTGCAAAGGCGATTGTTGCTCGCAGGGCAGTCGAGCCAATTTCAAGCACACGACAGCTTGCCAAGATCGTGGAAAGCGTCGTCAAAACCTGCGAAAAGGGGCGTGATCCGTCCACTCGGAGTTTTCAGGCTATACGGATTTTCATCAATCAGGAGCTTGAAGACCTCGAGATAGGGTTGGAGCAGGCGTTCCAATTTTTGGCACTGCAAGGTCGGATGGCGGTGATCAGTTTTCATTCATTAGAAGATCGTATTGCCAAGCGTTTTATGGCTTCCAAGGCACATAAAGTACAGCCGGATCGTCGTTTGCCGATTCGCTCGGTAGATTTGCCGCAGTCAGAAATGACCTTGGTATCGAAAGTGCGTCCTTCTCAAGAACAAATTCGCACCAATCCGCGCGCGCGTTCCGCCATCATGCGGGTTGCTACTAAAGTGCGTCATGAGGTGGCAGCATGATTGCCCGTATTAATTTAATCCTAACAACCCTCTTGGTGCTGTGTGCTTTGTCTGTCATCAATGCGCAATATCAGGCCCGACGTCTGTTTATTGAACTTGAGCGCGCGCAAGCTAGTGCACGCCAACACGAAGTCGAATGGGCGCAATTGCAACTAGATCAGTCTACATTGGCCAAACATGCTCGTATTGAAGAGCAGGCGCGACACTCTTTGAATATGGTGAATGTGCCTGCTGGGCAAATACAATACATCACAGTAGGAGACAAATGATGTTGGGTCGTGGATCACGGACGGGGTCACGTGTTGCTGCTGGCAAAGGTGTGTCTTTTGCTGCTAATCCGGTATTGGCGATGTCCTTATCTGCATGGCGTTCGCGGATAGTATTGTTTTTGTTGTTCATCGCATTTTTGGCGCTGCTTGGCCGTGCGTTGTGGTTGCAGGGAATTTCTACGGATTTTTTGCAAAAACAAGGTGCTTCGCGTTATGCCCGCACGTTAGAGTTGCCTGCAACGCGAGGCAAAATTACCGACCGTCATGGTCAGGTATTAGCTTCTTCGATGCCGGTCAAGGCGATTTGGGCTATTCCTGAGGACGTGCTAGAAGCAGAGCCTAAAAAAATTCGTGAGTTGGCTGCGTTGTTGGAAATGAGCGAGGCTGATTTGCGCAAAAAGCTCGACTCCGATCGCAATTTTGTGTACTTAAAACGGCAAGTCGAACCAGACGTGTCAGAAAAAATCGCCAAATTAGGAATTGCTGGGATTGAAACACGCAAAGAATACAAACGTTTTTACCCAGAAGGCGATGTGATGGCGCATGTGGTGGGCTTCACTAATGTGGAAGATGCCGGGCAAGATGGTATGGAACTGTCTTCGCAAAAAATGCTGGCAGGTAAGCCCGGTAGTCGTCGCGTGATTAAAGACAGATTAGGACATATCGTTGAAGACATTGAGGCGGTGCGTGAGCCGCATGATGGCCAGGATTTGGCGTTGTCGATAGATAGGAAAATACAATACATTGCCTTCTCGCAATTGCAAGAAGCGGTAGAGAAAAACAAGGCTAAAGCTGGTGGAATAGTCGTACTGGATATCAAAACTGGAGAGGTGTTGGCGCTGGCTAATTTGCCGACTTACAACCCGAATAATCGTTCGATATTGACTGGCGCGCAGCTGCGCAATCGTGTTATGACCGATACGTTTGAGCCTGGTTCTACCTTAAAGCCTTTTACGGTTGCGTTGGGGTTGGATACCAAGCGTATTACACCATCATCGGTATTTCAAACAGCACCGGGAAGCATGACGATAGGAACGGCTACTATTCACGATGCGCATGCGCATGGTCCATTGACGGTGGCGCAGATTATTCAAAAATCTTCCAATATTGGCACGGCCAAAATTGCATTGCAAATGCAGCCAGAGGAAATGTGGGAAATGTTTACTACTCTAGGTTTTGGTCAGCAACCAAAATTCGGATTTCCTGGTGCAGTCGCTGGTCGCGTACGACCGCCTAAAACCTGGCGTCCGATTGAGCAAGCGACCATGAGTTATGGTCATGGAATTTCTGTTTCTTTAATTCAGTTGGCACGTTCTTATCTGGTTTTTGCCCGCGATGGAGATTTGATTCCTTTATCTTTTCAAAAAGTAAATGAGCCGCCCATTGGTCAGCAAGTGATTACAGCGCAGGCGGCGCATGATTTGCGTGCCATGCTGGAAACCGTTGTCAGTCCAGAAGGCACGGCACCTAAAGCGCAAGTGCCGGGTTATCGCGTGGGCGGCAAAACCGGTACGGCATTGAAGATCGCTGGTGGGCGTTATGTGAATAAATACGTCGCCTCATTTGTGGGTTTTGCACCTGTTTCTGATCCGCGCATCGTCATTGCGGTGATGATTGATGAGCCTTCTAACGGGCGTCATTATGGTGGTGATGTGGCAGCGCCAGTGTTTTCCGTTGTGGCGGCACATGCTTTGCGGGCATTAAATGTGGCGCCGGATTCCAATATTACTCGTATCGTGATTCCCACCAATACTGAGGAGGTCATGTGATGACCTCCTTGTCGATAGCGTTGCAGCAACCCGAACAAATTTTGGCATGGTTGCAAAGCATTGCACCCAAAGCGAATTGTGTTGCTGATTCACGTCTTGTTAAGCCAGGCGACATTTTCTTTGCTTATCCCGGTGACGCAGATACGGCGGATGGTCGGCAATACATTGCGCATGCGATACAAAATGGCGCAGCGGCGATTTTGTATGATGCAGGCAAAGATGGTAGTGATGCGGCGAGGTATAGCGAGAGTGCGCAGCGAGTACCGCATTTGGCGTTGGCTGATTTAA
Organism: uncultured Burkholderiaceae bacterium; assembly: GCA_964498835.1. Classification (GTDB taxonomy): domain Bacteria; phylum Pseudomonadota; class Gammaproteobacteria; order Burkholderiales; family Burkholderiaceae_D; genus JAGKXB01. The sequence goes on from CAZCIX010000079.1 coordinate 5,207, forward strand.
AAATGCGTGCCGGGCACATTGCCAATACTTATTACGCTCAGCCTGATGCTGGCATGTACACCATGGCCGTGACGGGTACCAACGGCAAAACTTCTTGTACCCAATGGCTGGCGACGGCATTGTCATTATTGGAGGGGCCGGTTGCTGTATTGGGTACGCTGGGAGCTGGGATGTTTAGGCGTGGTGTCTGCAAGTTTGAAACCACCGGTTACACCACGCCAGATGCCGTATTGTTGCAGCGCAAATTGTCTGAAATGCGCGATGCTGGTGCCAAAACATTGGCCATGGAGGCATCCTCAATTGGCTTGGATCAAGGACGCATGAATGGCATGCATGTCGATCTTGCCTTGTTTACTAATTTGACACGCGATCATTTGGATTATCACGTAGATATGGCGGCGTATGAGGCGGCTAAAACCCGTTTGTTTGATTGGCCTGGTTTGCGTCATGCGGTATTGAATTTAGACGATTCCATGGGGGTGCGTTTAGCACGGCGTGTGCAGCAGCAGTTGCATAATCAGGCCGAGTTGATTGCTTACACCGTGGGTGATGTGGTGCTGGAAGGTGTGCCTATTTTGCGGGCTAGTGATATTCGTAGTCGTCACTATGGTACGGAGTTTCATGTGCATTCTCCGTTTGGCAATGCGCATGTCAAAACGCATTTGATTGGTT
>CAZCIX010000080.1:0-5826 GCA_964498835.1 uncultured Burkholderiaceae bacterium
GCTCCTTTGGCAATCTCTTCTGGAGTAAAACCCATTTCGCTTTGCATAGCAGATGGAACCAAACACGAAGAAGCTGGGCGCATTAAAGCAGCACGTTCTTTAAAAGCATCTGCTGCACGCTGAATAGCAGCCATATCCACATTACCACGTGCTATGTCCTCTGGCAGAATGACCGGCAATTGATCTTCCAACCACTTACCCTTACCAGATTGCATATAGGCAGCAGCAACGGATGGCACAGCAACACCCGTCAATGCAGCAGACAACTCTTTGAAATGCTCACCTTCCAGACGCCATTTTTCACGCCTCTCCTGACGCACTTTCTCGCGTTTTTCTTCCAACTCTTGCTGCACTGCAGGCGTTAATTCTGGCATCAATTGATCATCAGCAAAAGCATATAAAGCCTTTGTTTCTTCATCACTACGCAAGCGAAAAACTTCGTCGTAATGTGACATAGAGCGTGGCGACTCAGTACGCTCACAAGCAAACATCAAGGTATTAATATCTAATGCATCCGCCTTATCACAAGTGATAACGCCGCGATAGAGGGACACGCCCATCAGTGCAGAAGGAAACAACCATACCGTATCAAGACAAGTTGGAATGTCAATCAAGCCATCATAATTTTGATTAACTTGAGTATCTTTAGCATCTTTGTTAATGGGTTCACGCATAGCAAACATGCGCATCTGCAAGCCAGGAAGACGTGTTTCGATGACAGGATGATCAGCATGCATGCCCACAATGCGCACTAACTCATGACCATTAAAATACGTGCCTTTTTTTAATTGTTGATCTTGTTGCGCCACATTGTAAACGGCCCAATTAAAGTCATTAGGCATAAGCGGAAAACGCTCATTAATCCAAGCTTGGTCAAAAGTACCGGCATTCCCCATATAACCAGGCCAGGTCAAATCAGCGGGGGCAAAAACCAATGGTGAGGGTTCGTCATCTTGGTGTAAAATTGGACGCCTGGGATCTTCCAAATTAGGCAACTGGACATCCTCACCAGCATCCACCCGACGTTGTGCTTGATGACCCAAGCCAACAGGATTGGCTGGATAAGTCTGACCACCAAAGGTACGCGTATATACCAGTGGCATTTCGGTAAAATTTTCTGGCTCCGTCATGTGTGCACGTAATACGCTAGGACGCCAAAACCGATCTCCAATGACGGCAATGCGTTTATGCAAGGAGCCAACACTAACTTCGACTTCCATTTTTTGCACCGACACCTTACCAGGAGCCGCGGCCTTACCCCATACCAAAAACTCACCACCTTGCTTTGGCATCCAATGGTCCAAAACACACTTCCCAGCAAACTCCGCTTCTGCGGTTTGCCACAAAACTTGCTCTGTATGCAACGAATCTGGCGCACTTAAATCCCAACACAACATCCCTGTAATCACTAATTGATGCTGTGATACACCAGGAATGATATGTGTCATACAACCAATGCGAAGGGGTTTAAGAATACGCATTACTTTTGACCATTTCTATTAAAAATTTAGTCAGAAATTACGGCCTATAAGCCACTTATAAACACTTATCAATTCACTATAAACACCTATGAATTGCTTATAAGTTACCCAATAGTTATTAATAAATCAAGCCATTAATTTCACTATTCGTTCAACCATTTGCAAATTATTAAATGCATAACGGTGATCCCATTATTACTGGCAATTTGCCAAATAACAACGGGATTTAACAAACCTCAATGAATAATCTTTTTTTATTGACGACTTTGTTATTAGATTTACACCAAGGTAACCCTCATAAACTTCCTTTTCCCAACTTGCAGTACAAAGGTACCCGCATCGACTTTCAAAGTTTTATCACTGATCACACTTCCATCCAAACGCACCCCACCCTGATCGATCATGCGAAATGCTTCGGAAGTCGAAGAACAAAGCTGAGTTTGCTTTAACAACTGCGCAACCCCAAGCGGGGCACCCGATACTTGCATCGTGGGGATGTCATCCGGAATCCCACCTTTGGCACGATGATTAAAATCTGCCAACGCATCCTCTGCCGCTTGCGCAGAATGAAAGCGCGTCACAATTTCTTGCCCTAACAAAACTTTGATATCGCGTGGATTACGACCTTCTTCGACTTCACGCTTGAACTGCGCAATTTCAGCCAACGATCTAAACGACAACAGATCATAATAACGCCACATCATGACATCAGAAATACTCATCAACTTAGCAAACATAGTATTACCTGGCTCAGTAATGCCGATGTAGTTGTTTTTCGATTTAGACATCTTATCAACGCCATCCAGCCCTTCTAATAAAGGCATGGTGAGAATACATTGCGCTTCGTGCCCATAATCTTTTTGCAATTCACGACCAAGCAATAAATTAAATTTTTGATCCGTGCCGCCCAACTCCAAATCAGCGTGTAGCGCGACAGAGTCATAAGCTTGCATCAATGGGTACAAAAATTCATGCAGCGAAATCGGACTACCCGACTTGAAGCGCAAAGAAAAATCGTCGCGCTCTATCATGCGCGCCACTGTTGTGCGGGAAGCAAGCTGTATCATCCCTCGCGCCCCTAAGGGGTCGCACCATTCTGAGTTGTAACGAATTTCCGTTTTGGCAGCATCTAATACTAAACTGGCTTGAGCGAAATAAGTCTTGGCATTGATTTCGATTTGCTCACGACTTAGAGGGGGACGCGTGATATTACGCCCCGATGGGTCACCTATCATGGAAGTAAAATCGCCGATCAAAAAAATGACGGTATGACCCAAATCTTGTAATTGTCGCAACTTATTCAACACCACCGTATGTCCGAGATGCAAATCGGGCGCAGTCGGATCCAGCCCAAGCTTGATCCTCAGCGGCTTACCCGCTTGTTCAGCACGCGCCAATTTTTGCGCAAACTCATCTTCCACCAATAACTCGACCACACCACGTTTGATGATACTCAATGCCTCTTTAACCGCATTCGATAACGGCAATATGGCTTTCGATGCAGTGGCTGCATGAGACGCAGATAACGAAGACGATGAAGAAGAATTAACGCTCATAATTAATTAAGGATTCAGTTTGGTATAATTGCCGGCTAGTTTTTAAAACTGCGGCACATCAAAAATAAACAATAAGAAACGCACCAACCGTAAATTCTAACTGATTGCAAACTGATTAACTGGATTAACTGAACTGATTAATTAATTGCATGTTACTCAAAAACAAATTCATGATTATTTCTCAGCAAGTTAAGGCTTTCTTGAGCTCATCACGTAGGGTACGCATTTTTTCAGCCCTATTTCTCGGCGCACTTGCGTTTGGCGCGGCCGGCTTTGTACCGCCAGCACCTGATGCGGCTGATTTACCGATTAAATCCATCACGCAAGAACTTGCTCTACCCAATTTATCGGCCCAAATCAGTGCGCTCGAAGAAAAAGAGCAGTCTTTTATTCACGAAGAAAAAATCCGCTCTGGCGATACACTGGCAACATTGCTCACACGTCTTGGTGTAGATGATACTGCTGCTAGCAACTTCATTAAATCCGATCCGACAGCCCATCATTTAATGCAATTAAAAGCGGGCAAACGGATACAGGCACAAATTACGGAAGACGGCGAATTGCAATGGCTACGCACCTCCATTTCTGAAGGCGCTGATAAACCAATAAGAAATATCCTTATTCAACGCAACGGCGAGCAATTACACGCGACTGAAACTATCGCTCAACTCGAAAAACGAATTGAAATGCGAACTGGGATGATCAAATCATCTCTGTTTGCCGCCACCGATGCAGCACAAATTCCTGATGCTATCGCCTCCCAAATCGTTGACATGTTTGCAACCAACATTGACTTTGCTTCTGATCTACAACGTGGAGATTATTTTAATGTCGTGTATGAAACCTTTTGGCAAGATGGCGCACTTGTTCGCACAGGGCGCGTTTTAGCAGGTGAGTTTTTCAATGCAGGAAAAACTTATCAATCCGTGTGGTTTGAGGAGGCTGGCAACCTGCAAGGCGGCAGTTACTACAACTTTGATGGTACTTCGCTCAAGAAAGCATTTCTCAAGTCACCTTTGGCGTTTTCGCGTGTTTCATCCGGTTTTTCCATGCGCGTCCACCCCATTTCCGGCCAATGGAAACAACACAAAGGGGTTGATTTTGCTGCCGCTACCGGCACAGCGATTCGCGCCTCAGGGGATGGCACTATCGCATCCATTGGCAACCAACGCGGTTACGGCAATATGATCGTGATCAAGCATTGGGGTAATTTTTCTACAGCTTATGGCCACATGAGCCGCTTTGCCCCTGGTATACGAAAAGGCTCAAAAGTTAGCCAAGGCGACATTATTGGTTATGTCGGTAGCAGCGGCTGGGCAACTGGGCCACATTTACATTATGAATTCCGGGTTGCTGATCAACCACGCGATCCATTTTCTGTCGTAGTGCCAAATGCGCAACCACCAATGGCAGGTGCACAATTGCAGCGTTTCCGCAATGTTGCCGATGAAATGAAGCATCGTTTTGCATTATTGCGCCCAGATACCAACATCAAGGTGGCTGCAAAGTAAGATTCATTTTTACATCATGACAAGGCGCCGTTTCTATATAGGCTTAATGTCCGGCACCAGCCTTGATGGTGTAGACGGCGTACTGGGCGAGTTTTCATCAAAGCACACCCCCAATAACAAAGGCAATATCCAAGGTACGGCATACCTGCCATTTTCAGCATCCCTACGCAAGGAGCTGATGTCGCTGCAAACCCGTGGCGATGATGAAATACATCGTGAAGCCATGGCGGCCAATGCGCTGGTAGAGTGCTATGCCGCCTGCGTCGAACAACTATTGCAACAAAGCAATCTAGCGACCGATGCCATTTCTGCCATAGGTGCGCATGGCCAAACCATCCGCCATAGGCCAGAGCTGGGTTATACCAAACAAATCAACAATCCCGCTTTACTTGCAGAATTAACAAGGATTAATGTGGTTGCCGACTTCCGCAGCCGTGATATCGCAGCAGGTGGTCAGGGTGCGCCATTAGTACCAGCCTTTCATCAAGCGATGTTTGGTGAAATCAATCAAACCCGCGTCATTATTAATATTGGCGGCATCAGCAACGTGAGTATTTTGCATGCTGACGGCGAGAGCGTAACTGGCTTTGATACAGGGCCAGGCAATGTCTTGATGGATGCCTGGATTGCACGCCATCAAAATCATGGCTATGACAAAAATGGTGCATGGGGTGCTAGCGGCAGGGTGATACCAGAACTACTACAAAAATTAAAAGCAGATGATTTCTTCAAATTGCCCCCACCCAAAAGCACCGGACGCGATTTGTTTAATATGGCTTGGCTAGATAGCCAATTAACATCGTTTGCCACAGCACGGCCTGCTGATGTGCAAGCGACGTTGACGGCGTTCACTGCCGCCACGCTAGCTGATGCGATTCAAGCTCATGCACCACAGGCACAAGCTATCTATGTTTGCGGCGGCGGGGCATATAACGATTATTTGTTACAAACTTTGTCAGCCATGACAAAAAAGGGGATGACATCGACTGAAACGTTGGGTATTGCACCGCAACACGTTGAAGCGCTGGCGTTTGCCTGGCTGGCACAACGCCACGTTGATGCTCAGGCTGGTAATTTACCAGCCGTCACTGGGGCGCGCGGACCAAGGATTTTGGGGGCCTTGTATCCGGCTTAGTTTTGCTGAATTTAGTTAGATTTATACTGAAAACGACGAACCACAACCACAAGTAGAAGTTGCAGTAGGATTTTTAATCACGAACTGCGCGCCTTCTAAATCGTCTTTGTAATCAATTTCAGCGCCCACCAAATATTGATAGC
>CAZCIX010000081.1:0-5378 GCA_964498835.1 uncultured Burkholderiaceae bacterium
TCAACGCCAACTTTTGAAAGCAAAATACGGCTGTCTCAGCCTTCTTTCGCGCCCCGCGCGATCGTTACTTTGGAATTTATTAAGCGCACTGTTGTTGATTTTGGGCAAGGCGTAGCGAACGATTGAAGCCCAAAGGGTGAAGACCTGCCTTGAAGCGGGGCTTCATTCACGAAAGCGCGGTTTTCAGCATGCTGAAAATGACCCCGATGATTAGGAAAGGGGGAGGGGAGTACTACCAATAATTATTACCAAAATACTATACTTTGATTATCACGGTTATTATAATTTTTTATATGTATTACTTTTCTTAAAATTGATTTTATGATGACAAAAATTTTCGTAAAGAAGTGAGAGGCTATGAGTTTGAGGAAGAAATTTTTTGGATTGGAAACAATTGAAATAATCACCGAGAATCTGAAAACAATCGATCTTTCGCGCGGCGCACGTAAGGTAGGAGTGCTGACCACAATAACTGGGCTTGCTTCGTTAACAGGATGTTTTCTCCAAGATGCGGCAACGACGAGACAAGCACTAACTGATTCTCCTAAAGTGATCAGATTTGTCCAAGTGCATGATTCGCAAACTGGCTTAACCAATTTTGTATCTTGTAATCCGAGTGCGGCTTCACCTGCTAAAGCGTCAGAGCAATGTTCTTATATTGATGGGGCTCACATTAATAGCGCTCCAAGTGTTATTGGAACTGAAAAAGCTGTTTCTTCAGAAAAAGTTCAGAAACTAAATCTAAAAGAATACGTTAGAGCAAGCGCAGCCTTAAAAAAGGATATGACGACTTCACAGGAACAGATTCAAACGAAAGCGGCAATTGAGTTTGCACAAGGTGCAGGTATGAAAATGGATCATGCATTTGCATCGGCTAAAAGGATCGTACCATTTTCATTCTCGGCGAATGGGTTGGGACCAGTTGGCAAACAAGTGGTGAAAGAAATAGCAATCACAGCTCAAGATGCTGATCGAGTTTATGTACGTGGTCGTACAGACTCTTCAGGAACTAAAGAAAAAAATGCTATTTTGGCTAAAAGTCGCGCAGATTCTGTTCGCACCATGCTTGCGGCCAATGGTGTTCAACGTAACAAGATGCATGCCACTTACTGTACGACATGCTACATTGCGACAAATGACACAGAAAATGGGCGTCGATTAAATCGACGTGTAGATATTGAATTGATTATGCCAGCGGCAAAAGTTGCAGCTTTGCCAAAGGAAAAATACGAAGTCGTACAATTAGAAACTTCACCATCATTGGATTTGCAAAAAGAGATGCAGATTGCCAATCAACCGGTTGTTATTGGTCATGCAAAATCAAGCTAATCTATGTGAGTAATTTCGATAGGTTTTAAGTTTTACTTTCTGCAATGACATAAGTTTGTACTGATCTTTCAAGTGCCAATCCAAGATGCTGTGTTAATTCTTGGGTGGTACTGCCGCTTTTCAGTTCTTGAGCAGCAAAAGTATTGCGCAGCGTGCGTCCTCCAGTGCGCATTACAGCTATACCGGCTCGTTTAAATGTAGCATTAACTTGACGATACACAGTTGCTTTATCAAGAGATTGTCCTTCTAAGCTAGCCGGAAACAATAACATACCGGGAATATTCATCGTTTTTCGTTCATCGAGCCAGGCTAAAACTTCAGGCACAGCGCCCACACGTAAATATGTTGTGCGGTCATATTTTGGTTTTGTTGAAATGCATAATTTAACTGAGCCATCTAGCGTTGCAGTGTGGCTGTCGATTGCATCAATTTGCATGTCAATTACTTCAGAAACTCGTAAGCCAGCACAAAGCATGACTAGCTGCATTGCACGATCACGGCGTTGTTTCCAGCCCGCGAATGGTTGATTACTTGGATATTTTGTCGAGTGCAATGGGAGAGCACGAATAAATTTTTGGAATTGATCATTATTTAGAACAACCATTTCCTTGTCTTTACCTATTTGTTGGCGTATAGCATTAAAAATCGCATGCTGAGCTGGATTTGGCTGTATTTGAAGATGAACGTAACAACGCTCAATAAGTCGCAAATATCGATAAGCAATTTTACTATTCAGATCACGCTTTTTCTTATTGCGTAGTGCCAAAAATTCAAGTAGGTCGTCGTGTGTTACAGAAAAAATAGTTTTTTGCTTTTGCTCTAACCAACGAATGAATTTCCCAAACATAAGCGTGTAAGTGAGTGCCGATTGTTTGGAGATAGGGCCGATCTGTCCTCGATCTGTCAAGCGTTGACTGGTTTCAACAAACTCAACAGTTTGAACGAATGTTTTGAATGCCTCAAGAGGCGAAATATGCCAATCATTGTTTGTGCTGTTCATAAACTTGTTTTGATTGAAATAGAATAAATCGCAGTGCCGAATATTGTGAAATTATGCAACTAACCGACGTGTTAATGCAATTTTACTGAATGTCTTTATCGCTGTGATCTTCGATATCACTATTTACAATTTACTTGTAACTCCGAAAAGACATTTTTTGAAAGCAATTCGAAGTGTGGCGTTTAAATTACTTAGATCCTTCGCAATTTGTATGATGAATCTACGACGATTTGTCGGTTAGTTGCATTTTTTCTTTTGCTTAAATTGGTTAAATAATTTTGTTCATGGCTATTGGTACAAAGTAAAACGTGGAATTTTTGGAGTAGCGTTGGTGGGTTATCGGCTCAAAAACAGTTTTATTTTTGTGCACTTTGTATGGTCACTGGTGATCGCAGTATTAGGCTATCGTTTTGTACGAATACCTGGAGTAAATTGAGGATTCCATGATTGAAGCCATATATGCATTCGTTGACCCAGTTGGTAAAAAATGACATTATGCAAATAATTACCGCTTTGTATTTTCAACTATGCATAATACTCAGTTAATACACTTGGATTATCAACAGGCTGTAATTGCAGCTGTCAGGCGATCGCTTAGCCTGACGCATGGTGATGTGTTTGCAGCGCACTTTATCTGCGAACATGAGCAAGCTGTGCTGTTGGCTGCGAAAGAACAATCACGCGGCCAAAGCGAAGATTGGCTTATTGCTGAGATTTTGCGATTGAAATCAGAACACCACGAATCAAAAGTTGAGTCGGTTAACGACAAATACACTAGTCGCCGATCAACGATTTTGTCAAAAATCGCTGCATTTTTCTAATCTGAATCGGCAGGTTTGATGATGATGTCTGGGTGTCCAGGCTATTTTGTAATGTCCGCCTTTCAGCTAAATTCAAATGTCCGGTTGAAGGAAAGGAATATTGCCGTGACGGATATCATAAAAATTCAAGAAGTAGCCGAAAGTTGTCGTCGTGGCTTGGAGAGTTTAACTAATCGATCCGGTTCGGTGTTTTTCAAATTCCCCGTGGCTTCATGTGGGCCAGCTGCGGAAATAGTCGGTCGGATTTTGAAAGAAAAACTTGGTTGTAATGGAGTGTATGTCTGCGGTGTCGGACATCCTGACCTTAGATCCAATCAGTCGCATGCTTGGTTCGAGATCGGCAACTACATTATCGATATCACTTACGATCAATTCCCAAGCACCGGCCTCTCCGGTTGGGTGTTTGAGCGTGGAGTAGGGTGGCATGCAGAGTTCACTACGCTTGATGTGCGTGAAGGCTTCTGCACACAAAACGGTTGGCCAGACTATCCCTTTGATGGATATGGCGCAGCACTAAACGAGTTTTCAAAGCACAACTGCTGAATCATTCTGAAAAAAAGCAACCTAACCAAAAGAAGGCTTGCTACCCGCTGCGTTCAGTTTTTCCCTCACGTTTTACTGATTTCAGCACGTATTGCGTACTGTTCGCATAATGGCAGCTTCGAGATCGGCAGCATCTAGCTTACGTTGTGCTTTTGTTCCTATCGCAGCCTTGAGTCGCACAGGAGCTTGTCCTTGATTGGTTCTCGCCGGTGCCGATCGTCCACGCCGACTATCACGTTGTTCCTGCATGAGTTGCGCTACTTGTAGAGCATGACCAAGCCTCTTGTTTTCCACGATCATGCCTTGATTTACCTCGGAAAGTCGGTCGTAAGTAACATACGGAATGGGGGTCCCACATCCAGCACGTAACTCAATACGACTGTCTGGATACTCATAAATTTCAATGTACTTTCCGATCAATTTGCGATGCTCTGGTTTATCCTCAATCATGTAGAGTGTTTTGTCATACTGAAGTGTCAGCGAATTTGAAACCTTGCGCTTTTCGCGGACGGTAAAGATCGCATCAAGATATTCATCCGAACGGATAGTCCGGTGAGCATTCCAGTCATTCCGCGGCGGTTTAGCAAAGCGGCGATTGAAATCCTCGATGAAGGAGGGCGCATAAATATTCGCCTCAGCCATCGTTGATATCCCTTGTAGACGAAGTTCCTTCACCAGCCTATCTTGCAAAGTTAGATTCGCCCGCTCCACGCGGCCCTTCGCCTGGCTGCTGTTGGCACATATGCTTTCGATATTTAGCTCGTAAAGAGCTCTTCCAAATTGAGTATGGCCGTCTCCCGTCGTCGCGTGCTTGCTGTTGACTCGAAAAACGCTGTACTGATCGCTATAGAACGCTTGTGGCTTGCCATGCAACTCCAGATAGCGCTTGGTAGCCTCGTAATAGCTGAAGGTCGATTCTGAGTAGGTAAAATGCAAATGCATGATGCGACTGGTGGCGTCATCGATGTAGACCAAGAGCGTGCATTTTGGTGCTCGTCCCTCAAACCAGTCGTGTTCGCTGCCATCGATCTGGATTAATTCACCCACACAGTGCCGACGATTACGCGGCTGATAAACGCTTGCCGAGCGCAGTTTGCGTGGTATCCACAATCCAGCATCCACCATGAGCTTGCGTACGGTTTCTTTTGCCAGATAAAGGCCGTGGATCTCACGCAGCTTCTCACAAGCCAACGTAGGCCCAAAGTCGTTGTAACGGCTACGAATCAATTCTAGCGTCATCTTGGCGATGTCGGGGTCGCCTCAGAAAACGGAAAATAAAGCACGTTAAGCCGGTTGCAGCGGTCGTAATGGCCTGAACTTGCCCGCGCCGATCTTGGCGCTGTTGCGCCACAGGTAATCGCCGGTCAAGTTGATGTGCTCCCAACCCAGTGGGGACAGGTACTGCAAAAGCCCATCATCGACGGCATAACCATTACCATGCAGCGCATGCGCTGCGCGCTCCAGATAGACCGTGTTCCACAACACGACAGCCGCCGTCACCAAGTTGAGGCCGCTGGCCCGGTAGCGCTGCTGCTCAAAGCTGCGGTCGCGGATTTCGCCCAGACGGTTGAAGAACACGGCGCGGGCCAGTGCATTGCGCGCCTCGCCCTTATTCAGTCCTGCATGGACACGGCGGCGCAGCTCCACGCTTTGCAGCCAATCCAGAATGAACAGCGTGCGCTCGA
>CAZCIX010000082.1:0-5284 GCA_964498835.1 uncultured Burkholderiaceae bacterium
TAGCAACCGGGGTGTGTATGCATTCTGGTTGCTTTTTTTATTCAGTGAAGCAAGCCGATAGGCCGGATTTTGTTACGGCATACGGTCTTGCAACCGCATGCTATGACAGTCATTCCTCTAGGCGCCAGATTACTCTGGCGCTCAAGCTTTCTACCCGCACGCTCCGCGAGCCACCTCAGCGCGTGCCTATTTGAAATTGCTCCGAGTGGAGGTTACCGCGTTTCACCGTAACTTAATACGCTCGTCTCTGTGGCCCTATTCCTCGCCTTATACCTTGCGGCTTTCAGCGGACGGCCGTTAACCGTCACCCTGCTCTATGGAGTCCGGACCTTCCTCCCGCCATGATTGCACGCAACCATAGCCAGCGACTGTCTGGCTTGCATCAGGGTCGTATTGTAGCGTTATCTTTATATTTTCACAAAAAATAAGTTGCTTAATATATAATTAAAAATAACTAATTTATTTTCAAACATCGTCATGAGAACCATTCCAAGCTCCTTATCTTCTTCATCATCACCTCAACTACCATCAGCTTTATCCACATCGCAGAAAAGTCAACTTAAGGTGGCCCTCGACAGCAAAAATGCAGCGAATATCCGCACGGCATTACAACAAGCAAAAGCTGGCGACACTGAAATAAGCGCCCTGCTCATCACCGCCTTAACAAGCAAAGATAACGGACTAAATTCAGAAACCAAACGCACACTTTGTGACTATTTACGGGGAAATGGTTTTGATTTCGAAGAGCCATTACAAAGAGGGAAAACTCTCGCCGAGATCGCAAGAGAAAACGATGATGATGAATTAATAAAAATTTTAGAACACAACTCAAAAGCAATCACCCAAACTGATCCGCTCCAAGGTGTTAACAAAGCCATTACAAGAGCAACAATAGTCGCCGGAGCAGTTGCCATCCCCCCCTCCGTTCTGGATAAAGCAGTAGCTGAAAAGTCCTCAGGCATAAGTCCAAGCATACTAAAAGGTGTACAAAGCGGAGTGACGCAACTCTACAAACAACCTTTTGAGTTTTTTAAAGGCAAATTTTATGGGCCTATGGCTGGGGTTTATTTGGCCACATATGGGACAGCTAATGTAACAGAAGCCATGTGTAACAATCTCGGGCTTGATCCTACCTGGTACAAACTTGGCCTCTCATCCGCTGCGAATATCCTGTTTTCTAACTTTAGAGACAGTTTTTATACCCAAATCTCTGGCAAAGGCTCAATTAGACCCACGCCCATTTTGAGCAGAATTCTCTATGCCAAACGTGACTGCCTCACTATAGGTGCCGGTTTTACGCTCCCTAATTACGTAGCCCAATATTTAAAGAATCAATATCATTTCTCCGAAAAATCAGCAGGATATGCTGGCCAACTTGCCACTCCTCTTGTGATGCAGTTCATCATTACTCCTGTACATTTATTGGCACTTGACTTATATAACAATCCAGTTACGACACTCAAAAATCGTTTTTTTAGAATCCGGCAACAATATCCTGCCGCAACAATGGCCAGAATGGGTCGATCGCTCAGTGTGTATAGCATTGGTGGTCTTCTCAATGACAAATTAAAACAAGTATTAATTCCGACCCAACCCAATATTTAAGAGTAAAAACAAACCCACGCTAATGCCAATGCAAAGGATGTGCTCACGCAGCAGGCATATCCTTTGACAAATTCTTACTAAACACACCCCTCGCTGCGCTGCTCTTATCCAAGCTTGAAATCGCTGCCACCATCCCCATTTCCCTGAAGTTCAAATAACAACGTACTTAACGTATTTAACGAGGGAAAAATGACGATATCTGAAAAACAAACCATGGGGTTTCAAGCTGAAGTTAAGCAATTGCTGCAATTGATGATTCATTCTTTGTACTCCAACAAAGAAATTTTCTTGCGCGAATTGATTTCCAATGCGTCCGATGCGGCGGACAAATTGCGTTTTGAAGCGATTAACAATGATGCCTTGTATGGCAATGATCATGAACTCAGCATCAAAGTCGGCTTCGACAAAGATGCACGTACGATTACTATTTCCGATAACGGAATAGGAATGAGCCGTGAAGAAGCGATTGCGCATTTGGGCACGATTGCTAAATCCGGCACCAAGGAATTTTTTGGTAAATTATCAGGCGACCAGCAAAAAGATGCGGCGCTGATTGGGCAGTTTGGGGTTGGGTTTTATTCTGGCTTTATCGTAGCCGACAAAATCACCGTCAACAGCCGCCGCGCTGGCGCAGCAGCGTCGGAAGGCGTGTGCTGGGAATCAGGCGGTGAAGGCGATTACAGCGTACAAACGATCGACAAACCATCACGCGGCACAGAAATCATCTTGCATCTGCGTGAAGGCGAAGAAGAATTCTTGTCGAGCTGGAAAATCAAATCCACCATCCGCAAATATTCCGACCACATTTCCCTCCCCATCTTGATGAGAAAAGAAGAATGGGACGCAGAGAAAAAAGAAACCGTCATCAAGGATGAGTTTGAAACCATCAACCAAGCGAATGCTTTATGGACACGCAACAAGTCCGACATCACGACAGAACAATACGAAGAGTTCTACAAACACGTTTCACACGATTTTGAAGCACCCTTGACACACACGCATAACCGCGTGGAAGGCCGCAGCGAATACACACAATTGCTATACATTCCCGCCCGTGCCCCATTTGATATGTGGGATCGCAACAAACGTGGTGGTATTAAGTTGTACGTAAAACGCGTGTTCATCATGGACGATGCGGAGCAACTGATGCCTGTTTACTTGCGTTTCGTCAAAGGCGTGATTGACTCCAGCGATTTGCCATTGAACGTATCACGTGAAATCCTACAAGAGTCACGCGATGTCAAAGTCATCCGAGAAGGTTCAACCAAACGTGTACTGGGCATGTTGGAAGAATTGGCCAACGCCGACGAGCAAGAACAAAAAGACAAATATCAAACCTTCTGGAAAGAATTCGGTCAAGTTCTCAAAGAAGGCATAGGAGAAGATGCTAGCAACAAAGATCGCATCGCCCAGCTATTGCGCATGGCATCCACCCACAACGATAGCGATGCACAAACCGTGTCATTTGCAGATTATGTGGCACGCATGAAAGAAGGTCAGGACAAGATTTTTTATGTCACAGCGGACAGTTATGCCGCGGCAAAGAACAGCCCACACCTCGAAATTTTCCGCAAAAAAGGTATCGAAGTCTTGCTCTTAACCGATCGCGTGGATGAGTGGATGCTCTCCTTCCTCACCGATTTTGAAGGCAAAGAATTGGTATCCGTTGCCAAAGGCGGGCTTGATCTAGGTCAATTGGAAGACGAAGCCGAGAAAAAGCAACACGAAGAAACGCAAACTGAGTACGAAGCATTGGTTGGCAAGATGAAAGAAACTTTGGCCGACAAAGCCAAGGATGTGCGCATCACTTTCCGCTTAACCGACTCACCTGCCTGTCTGGTCGCCGATGAGCACGAATTGTCCGGCAACTTGCTACGCATGCTAAAAGCTGCCGGCCAAAGCGCGCCTGACACCAAACCAATTCTGGAAATCAATCCCAACCATCCATTGGTACAACGTTTGAAGGAAGAAGACGGAAAATTTGCCGATTGGACACACATCCTATTCGATCAAGCCATGCTGGCAGAAGGCGGATCATTAGTCGATCCAGCAAGCTTTGTGAAACGCTTAAATGCCTTGTTGTTGGGGGCGGGGCAGTAATCTTAGTAAGCAATACACGTACCTAGAAAAGGCGGGAATTTCCCGCCTTTTTGCATTTGGCACTCATGATCAGCCATCCTAATTAGCGCTTTCTCACTCCCATACTCCTTAGTGGGAATGAGTGCTACCGTGCCGCCACACCATTGGCACACACCGCCATTATCTTTGCATTTTTGCATTTCAAAAAAACATGTCGAAAAAATAATAATATGAGTATATAATCAACAAAAATGTTGATTAAAAGACATTGTCAATAATGCAAAAGGCGAACGACACTATTAGTTAAACATCGCTAGATTTCCCTGATATTTTTCCAGGAGTTATGATGATTACCGCACCGATTGCTTCTTCACTATTTTTTGCCTCTGCGCAAAATAAACACACTGACACAGCAAAACAGCTGACGTCCATCATTGATAAAAATGATGCAACAGCCTTGAATTCTTTTTTACAAGAAATCGACCGCTCAGATCCAGAAATAGTGAGCTTTACAAAACTTGCCTTGATCTCAGACGACGTCAGTCTGGAAGCCAAGAAAGCCTTGTTTGAGGGAAGCGGGATCGACATCCATGAAGAAATATTCCACGGGGAAAGCGCGCTCACTTATGCAGAACGCCGTGACGATACAGCGCTCCTACAAGTTTTAACCAACAAGCAAATACCCAATCCAGCCACAATCGACTGCATCAATACAACGGAGAATATTGAAAATTCCAACCTAGGGAACGAACTGCAATTTGGTACGGTAGCAGGGCTCATTGCTGGAGCCACAGCCGGCTCTATTGCCACTTTTATCGATAAAGCAGTTGTAGAAAATATCAGCGGCAAACGTACTGTTTTAGAAAGCCTAAAAGATAGTGCACAACAACTTTCCCCTAAACAACACCAAAATCTGTTTTCAGCCTATCGCGCGGTTGCCGGTGTATGCGCTGTCACTTATGTCGCAGCCAATGCAACAGAAACTGTCGCAGGTCATTACAAGCAAGATTCCGTTATTCCCAAATTAATTGTCACAACCATCGTCAACACAGCAGCATCCATCAAAAGAGATTGCATTCTCGCCGGTCTATATGGAAAAGGTGCAGTTAGCACGCTTCCACGCGCCAGCATTGGTCTTTTTATCATACGTGATGGCTTAACCATGGCAGGCGCATTTGCGCTTCCAAACAAACTTAGCAATCACTTACAGGACAAATATAATTTTTCAGCCCAGTATGCAAAAGGGATTGCGCAAATCGTTTGTCCTGTTGTCATGCAGGTTGGTGCAGCTTTATTTCATGTGGCTGGCTTTGATTATTACAACAGGCCCAATATTCCTTTGGCGAATCGCTGGCAAACAATCAAAAGCACCTACCTCCCCACACTTGCAGGAAGAAGCGCACGTATTTTTTGTGCTTATGGCATCGGTGCCAACATTAATGCTTACCTGCGGGAGCAGTTTTCGCCTTCTTCCAAGAAGTTATAGAAATTAATAATCTGCAATAAGCCGATGTCCACAACTTAACTACCCACCCAAACCTCACCATTCGGCCCAGTCTGCGGGGCGCTGACGCCAAAATGCTGGTAGGTTGCTGGCGTG
>CAZCIX010000083.1:0-4452 GCA_964498835.1 uncultured Burkholderiaceae bacterium
ATGATAATTGATGAATTGCTTTATATAAATTAAATAAGTTAAATTGCCGTCAGTTTCGATAAGAAAGGATTTTTATGCGACCGTCCGTTGCGCTTGATATGAAGCGAATCGCAGTGCGTGAAATGGTCAGCCGTTTTCCCACAGCGAACCCGCGCGTCTTTGGATCGGTGCTGCATGGCACCGATCGGGATGGTAGCGACATTGATCTACTGGTCGATGCGTTGCCCGGCGCGACATTGTTCGATTTGGGTGGCCTGCAATACGAACTGGAATCATTGCTCGGTCTTCACGTTGATTTGCTGACCCCTGGCGACTTGCCGCTGAAATTTCGGGCCAAAGTACTCGCGGAGGCGAAACCAGTATGAGTGAGCACCGTCTTTCCGATTATCTCGATCACATACAACAGGCTGCAACAGATGCGTGCAGTTTCGTAGAGGGCTTGCTCAAAGAAGATTTTTTTGAAGACAAGCGAACCCAACAAGCCGTCATCATGAGTCTCATCATCATCGGCGAAGCCGTGACGAATGTGATGGATGGCTATGCTGAATTTGCCGAGGCGCACACGCAAGTGCCGTGGCGCAATATGCGTGGCATGCGTAATCGCATTGCTCACGGTTACTTCGATATCAACCTTGATGTGGTGTGGAATACCGTGCAGGTAGCGCTTCCAGAGTTGCTTAGGCAATTACCTGCTGTGCGTCAGGATGCTGACGATAAAGGCTGCAACAATGAAGAAATGAAACGATGATTAATAACAAACCGTTGATATTCGTATGACATTAGATCAACAGATACAAATGTGGAATGTAGTTGGAACTTGGTTTGCAGGTATCGCGACTTTTTGTGCTGTTGGAGTGTCGCTTTACTTGGCTATGAAGTCTGAAGCTATCAACCTCAAAGCAAACGTTGGAATTCGATTGGTTTTTGCAGGAGATGGGACTCCTGCCGAAGAGCACGTTGGCTTTAGTGTCGTGAATGTTGGGGATAAACAGGTAAACATACTTTCTGTGGGGTGGTCTGTCGGCAAGAAAAACAAGCGCTATTGCATACAGCCTTTAAGAGGGCAATATACGGAGCAGTGTCCGAAATGGCTTGCGCATGGGGAGGGAGCGTCATTTCTTCATTCTTTTAAAGATTCACCGAATTGGATAGCTGATTTTGCCTCTGGTTTTGTTCAAGACACGAGTGATAAAAATCTCAAGACGCTTCGTGCACGAATTCATACATCGATTGGAAAAATAATCGAAATTGTTCCTGAAAAGAACCTTTTGGACAGACTGCGGGTAATGAATAAAAAGGGTGTAGGTAATGCAAACCTGTAAAGCCAATACGAGAAAAAAATCATGCGTGGAGCGCAAGTTGATTGTCGATCGCACCTCGTTCCCACGCTCCTGCGTGGGAACGAGCTTATAAATTAATAAAGCTGTAATTCTAATAATTACAAGTTGATCGCAAGGATCAGTAAATGGTCGGTTCCCCTAGTGCGAGCAGGGCATCCACAAGGGATGCCCCTACGATGATTATCGATATTTATTGTAGGGGCCCCCTTGTGGGTGCCCAGAACGGTAGCTTCGTGCGATTGTCCTGATCCTAATTAAAGTTCTAAACAAGGTCTAACAATGCCCATCCACCCAACGATATCCACCATCACCGAGCGTATTATTGTGCGTAGCCATGCTTCGCGTAGTGCTTATTTGTCGCATCTTGCTGCGGCGCAGCGGCAGGGGGTGCAGCGTTCCACGCTTTCTTGTACTAATTTGGCGCATGGTTTTGCGGCTTTTCCGGCGCATGATAAGTTGATCCTGAAGCAGCAAAGGCAAGCCTGCGTGGCGATTGTTTCTGCTTATAACGACATGTTGTCTGCGCATCAGCCGTTTGTGCGTTTTCCCGACATTATCAAAGATGCTGTGCGGCAAGCGGGTGGTGTGGCGCAATTTGCTGGTGGTGTGCCGGCTATGTGCGATGGGGTGACGCAGGGGCAGGCGGGGATGGAATTGTCTTTGTTTTCACGCGACACGATTGCGATGGCGACGGCAGTGGCGTTGTCGCACAATATGTTTGATGCGGCCGTGTATTTGGGTGTGTGCGACAAAATCGTGCCGGGATTGTTGATTGGCGCTTTGCATTTTGGCCATTTGCCAGCGGTGTTTATTCCTGCAGGCCCGATGACGAGTGGTTTAGGTAATCAAGAAAAAGCCAGGATTCGCCAATTGTATGCAGAGGGAAAAGCTGATCGCGCCCAATTGCTGGAGTCTGAAGCGCAGTCTTATCATGGCCCTGGTACGTGTACCTTTTATGGCACCGCCAATAGCAATCAATTTCTGATGGAAATCATGGGTTTGCATTTGCCGGGTGCGGCGTTCGTAACGCCGAATACGCTTTTGCGCGATGCTTTGACGGCAGCATCAGGAAGACGTGCAGTAGAAATTTCCGCGCAAGGTGCGTCATACATGCCAGTCGGGCACATTGTGAGTGAAAAAACCATGGTGAATGCCATGATTGGTTTGTTAGCGACGGGCGGCTCAACTAACCATACTTTGCATTTGGTCGCGATCGCCAAGGCGGCGGGCATTGTGATTAATTGGGATGACTTTGATGAATTGTCTGCTGTTATTCCCATGCTGACCAGGATTTATCCGAATGGCGAGGCTGACGTGAATCATTTTCATGCAGCGGGTGGGGCGGGTTTTGTGATTCGTGAATTATTAGACGCGCAGCTTTTGCATGAAGACGTCAACACCGTGATGGGCCTGGGTTTGCGTGCGTATTGCAATGAGCCGTATTGGAAGCAAAATCAGGAAGGCCAAAGCTTGTCCTGGCGTGCTGTGCCTACGACAAGTTCGGATGAAACGGTGTTGCGTACTGCCGCGATGCCATTTGCGCCCAATGGTGGGATGAGAGTGCTCACTGGTAATTTGGGACGTGCGGTGATGAAAATTTCTGCCGTTAAGCCAGAACATCAGGCAGTCACTGCACCAGCGCTGGTGTTTGATTCGCAGGATGCGTTTATGCAAGCGTATCGGGTAGGGCAATTGGAACGGGATTTTGTGGCTGTATTACGCTTTCAAGGTCCGCGTGCCAACGGTATGCCGGAATTACACGCTTTGACGCCAGCGCTTGCCAATTTGCAAGATGCCGGTTGGCATGTGGCTTTGGTGACAGATGGTCGTATGTCTGGTGCATCTGGCAAAGTACCAGCAGCGATTCATGTTTCGCCAGAAGCATTGGTTGGTGGCCCTCTTAGTTTGGTGCGTGATGGTGATATCTTGCGGTTGGATGCAAAAAGTGGGCAGTTGATGGCTTTGGTAGAGAATGATGTATGGACAGCACGCGTACCGGCATCTGCTGATTTATCTGCGAATGGTGTTGGGATGGGGCGTGAATTATTTGCTTTGTTTCGCCATGCAGTCAGTGTGGCCGAAGAGGGTGCCACCACGTTTGCTTTGCCAGTTCTCAATGGTTTAAGCAAGAATTAATTAGGAATTAACTAAGAATTGACCAAGAGACTCAAATGACAACAATAACAATGAAGCAGCCTGTCGACATTCGCCAAATCCTACAACTTTCCCCAGTTATTCCGGTTATCGCGATTGAGGAGATGGCGCATGCTGTGCCATTGGCGCGTGCTTTGGTGGCGGGTGGGATTTGCGTGCTAGAAGTGACGTTACGCACTGAACATGGTTTATCAGCGATTCGCGCCATCAGCCAACAAGTGCCAGGCGCGATTGTTGGTGTGGGTACGCTGACTAAGCCGGAAGAATTCACCGCTGCATCGGACGCAGGCGCATTGTTCGGCGTATCGCCGGGATTGACGCCTGCTTTGATTGAAGCAGCCAGACAAACCCGCCTACCATTGTTGCCTGGTGTCATGACGCCTTCAGAAGTCATGACAGCACGTGAAGCGGGATTTCATACTTTGAAATTATTTCCCGCCATGCAAGCAGGCGGAGTAGGGATGCTCAATGCGATTGCTGGACCGATGCCGGATCTGACCTTTTGTCCGACCGGCGGCATTAGCCAGGAAAATGCAGCACAATTTCTCGCCTGCAAAAACGTCGTATGCGTGGGTGGTTCCTGGTTGACCCCCAAAGCAGCTGTGTTGGCAGGCGATTGGGAGCGTATTAAGGCATTGGCAATGGCTGCGAGTAGCTTAGTTAGTCGTCTTTGAAGCTTCTCGCAATCGCAGTAAATAAGCGTTTTATCACTTTCTCAGCTTCCAAAAGCACTCAATGCATGGCAAACACGTCAGAGAAAGTGCCGCGATTAGCAATAACAAAACTATTGGTTAACGATTCAATGCAAAAACCTTGATCCAAATTTTGGTGAAAATTCAGTGTGAATGCAATGCCCGCAGTTCCCTGTAATTTATGAAAGCAATGCGAGGCCAACAAATACAACAAGGTATTCGCTTGATTGCTTTCACCATGGTGATACCCCAACACTCCTTTTTTC
>CAZCIX010000084.1:0-3106 GCA_964498835.1 uncultured Burkholderiaceae bacterium
GCTTCCGCCGCCGTATTCCTACTCCCCATTCTGGCAATCGTCACCTCGTTCGGCATGAGCCTGATCCAGCTAGTGATGTTGTTCACCGTAGCGTGCTTGGGTAGAAATACCTTGCTGGTGTTTTATCGGGAGCACGGTCGTGTTTTGCGTTGGATCGTGATTGGGTTTGCTGGTTATTTTGTGGTGTCGTTGATCAGAAAATTTGTCTTTGATATCAATGTATCGGTTTTGGATGGGCCATCTCGTTTGTTGTTTGCCTTGAGTTGTATTCTTTTTGTCGCTGTTTTAAAGCCGTGTTTACGCTGGTTTTGGGTGGGTGTGTGTATCGCTGGTGTGAGTGCTGGGATTTTTGCTGTCTTGCAACGTACTATTTTAGGCATGGATCGGGTGGAGGGGTATATGCACCATCCGATTAGTTTTGGTGATTTGTCCTTAGCAATCGGGTTGCTGTCTTTGTGTGCGTTGTCTGAGTTTCGTAAAACCAACTTGGTAATGTTGCCATTTGCTTCGCTGGCTTGTGGATTGTTAGCATCAATTTTGTCGGGTTCACGCGGTGGTTGGATTGCTTTGTTTTTTGTATTGCTGCCCTTGTTGTATTACGGACGCGGCATTCATGGCAAATCCATCATGATTGCGATTGGCGCAGCATTGGCTTTGTTTGCTTTAGCGTATGCGATCCCCGCTACCGGGGTGGCGCATCGTATTGAGCAAGCATTTTCTGAGGTGAGCTTGTATTTTAATCAGGGTAATGCGACGACTTCGGTTGGGATACGGTTGGAATTATGGAAAGCGTCCTGGATCATGTTTAGTAGCCATCCGATTTTGGGCGTGGGGCGTGATCAATTTTTTCCTACTTTGCAGATGTTGGCGCAACAAGGTGTATTGCCAGTATCCCCAGCTTTGGAGTTTAGTAGCAGTCACAATGACATCCTGCATTTCTTGGCAACAGGTGGTTTGCTGGATTTGAGTTTCCTCTTGTTCATGTATGTTGCGCCTTTGCGGATCTTTTTGGCAGTCTTGAATCATCCGGAAGGGCGATCTTCATCCGCAGCGCCAGCGGCGTTGGCGGGTGTGTTTTTGGTAATGTGCTTCATTGGTTTTGGCTTGACCGATGTGATGTTCTGGTTAATGATCCCCAAAGTTTTTTACGGCATGATGGTCTGTGTGTTGATCGGATTTTGTTTACCAACCTTGCAAACATTAAAAACGCCTACCTCAAAAATATCCAAATAAAGGAAATCCATGACGAATAAAGAAATCGTGCGCCGCTTGATGGCGATTATGTCGCCTTATCGGCATCGATTTTATTGGGCCTTGCTGGCGATGGCTGGTACTGCGGCGACGGAGCCTATGTTCCCAGCGGTGTTGAAAACTTTGCTGGATAAAGGATTTGCCGGTAAGGAAAATTTCAGCTTATGGTTAGTGCCGTTGGTAATTGTTGGCATTTTTGCTTTGCGCGGTGTGTGTACTTTCAGCGCTGCTTATTTAAGCAATTGGGTGATTAGCCGTGTGTTGAATGATTTGCGGCTTTCTATGTTTGATCGTTTGTTGCGTCTACCTGTGGCACGTTTTCATGCGGAATCCACCGGCGCTATTTTAAATACTGTGATTGCAGAGGTGCGGGAGGTCGTCGATATGATCACTTCCGCTTTTTTGGCGATTGTGCGCGATACCTTTACAGTGTTGCTGCTCCTGGGCTATTTGTTCTTCCTGAATTGGCGCCTGACTTTGGTGGCGATGGTGTTAGTGCCTTTGATTGCTGTGATCGTTAAACTTTCCTCTACCCGTTTGCGTAAATTAAATCGTGAGAATCAGCGTGTCACCAGTGACATGACGCAAGTGGTGGAAGAAGCGACACGTGGTCACCAGGTGATCCGTGTGTTTTCAGGTGAACGCTACGAACACCAGCGTTTCAAGATGCGGAGTGAAACGCTGCGTGGTTATTCGCAGCGGATTACGGTAGCAGCGGCATCGACTGTACCGATCAGCCAGATGGCGTCCGCATTGGCAGTAGCCATCGTGATTGTGTTGGCTTTGCAGCAATCGCATCACGGTTTGATTACGGCGGGTGGTTTTATTTCTTTTATCACGGCGATGCTGATGATTTTGGCACCATTGAAGCATTTGGCGGAAGTCAATGGTCCGCTACAACGCGGAATGGCAGCGGCTGAGGCAGTGTTTGCCTTGATTGATGCGGAATTAGAAGCTGATCCAGGCAAGATGACACTATCTAAGGTGCGTGGTCACTTGCGTTTCGAAAACGTGAGTTTTAGTTATTCCGATTTGGATCGTCCTGCCTTGCAAGATATTTCACTGGAGATTGCGCCAGGCGAAACCGTGGCATTGGTTGGTGTCTCGGGTGGTGGAAAATCGACCTTGGTCAATTTGGTGACGCGCTTCTACACGCCGACTACTGGTCGTTTGTATTTGGATAACATCCCGTTTGAAGAGATTACTCTGGCCAGTTTGCGGGCTCAGCTAGCCATGGTGAGTCAAAATGTGGTCTTGTTTGACGATACTCTGGGCGCCAATATTGCGTACGGCGATGAGCATCCTGATCCGCAAAAATTACAAAATGCTGTGCAAGCCGCCTATTTGACGGATGTAGTACACGCGTTGCCGCAGGGGTTGGATACGCCAATCGGTGAAAATGGCATGCGTCTATCCGGTGGTCAACGCCAGCGCGTGGCAATTGCACGAGCGATTTATAAAAATGCACCGATTTTGATTTTGGATGAGGCCACATCAGCGTTGGATAATGAATCCGAACGTGCAGTACAAGCAGCGTTAGATGAGTTGATGCGCGGACGCACCACGCTGGTGATTGCGCATCGTTTGTCAACGATTGAACGCGCTGACCGGATTGTGGTTTTAGAGCATGGACGGATTATTGAAGTTGGCAGTCATGTAGATTTATTGGCGCAAAATGGCGTGTACGCTAATCTTTATCATCTGCAATTTGCCAAGGAGAAGGCATGACGGAGCGCACCCTGGTTATTTCTCCCAATTGGATTGGAGATGCCATCATGGCGCAGCCCTTGTTGCGTTTGCTCAAAGAGCGTGATCCCGAACAGGCGATTGATGTACTAGCACCGGTTTCGGTTGC
>CAZCIX010000084.1:3206-4449 GCA_964498835.1 uncultured Burkholderiaceae bacterium
CGACGTGGAAGCAATAAACCAAAACGACCTATGGTATCTTTTTATGCTGCTTTGGCAGCGCCGCCGACTCAGCACGCGGCATTGCCATCCACACTACCGCGGCCAACTCTGCAGGTGACATCAGATCAAATTACCTCCGTATTGCCGTATTTAGGGTTGACTGCGGATTGTCCGTTGATTGTTTTGGCTCCTGGCGCTGAATTTGGCCCGGCAAAACGTTGGCCCAGCGCACACTTTGCACAGCTGGCGCAGATGATTTCGCAAGCATGGCCCAAAGTGCAAGTCGTTTTATTAGGTACCAAAAAAGACCATGCTTTTTGTCAAGAAATCACGGATGCTTTACCTGATGTACATAACCTCGCTGGCCATACTACTTTGACTGACGCGATGGCATTGATTGCCTATGCTGATGTGGTGGTTAGCAATGATTCTGGCTTATTGCACGTTGCTTCTGCTTTGAATCGTCCCGTTATTGCGCTATATGGGCCCACAAATCCAGATCATGCACCGCCATTTTCTGATGTAAAAAAATCGCTGTCTTTGCGTTTGTCATGTGCACCGTGTTGTCAGCGTGTTTGCCCATTGGGGCATCATGCTTGTATGCGCGACATGTCACCCCATATGGTGTGGCAAGAATTGCAAATCATAATGAAAATTGTCCAGGATATGGATAATAACCATACGCATTTTGCTTCCCATTCTCGTTCTTATTTTTACCCCATGTTGATGAAAGAAAAAGTATGACCATTCCTTTTATGTACAGCGCGTCTGTTCCTGTTTTTAAACAAATGTTGGTGAGTTTGCAGGCAATTTTATTGAAAGCAGAAACGCATGCGACAGAGAAAAAAATTGAACCAGAAGTTTTTTTGCAAGCACGTTTATTCCCCGACATGTTCCCTTTGACGCGCCAAGTGCAAATTGCGGCCGATTTTGCGAAAAGCGTTTCAGCACGTTTGGCAGGTGTTGATGTGCCGTCATTCGAAGATAATGAAAAGACTTTTGCTGAACTACAGCAACGCATTACGACAACGATTACGTTTATTGAAGAGTTAAACCCAGCACAATTTGAAACTAGCCAAAGGCGTGAAGTTGTGTTGCGTCCAGGGACGCCAAAAGAGAAAAAGTTCCTGGGTCAGGCGTATTTATTGAATTACGGTTTGCCGCAGTTCTTTTTTCATGTCACGACGACTTACGACATTTTGCGTCATAACGGCGTTGATATCGGCAAGCGTGATTATATGGG
>CAZCIX010000085.1:0-4421 GCA_964498835.1 uncultured Burkholderiaceae bacterium
ATCAGCGTGAGTCAACAACACTTGCGCAGTATGCAAACGATGTTGTTTGAAACTGGTTTCATACACTTGCACCAAACCCATTTGCCCAACTGCAGCGCAGGCTTGCAACGCATGAATAGCCGTAGGACGCTGCTCAAAGCCCAGGCGCTGCATGCCTTCTGCAATCGCACCTGAGCTGACTAAAATCACTTCTTTGCCCAGTTTATGCAACTTTGCAATTTGCTCCGCCCACAATGCAATCGCAACACTATCCAACCCCTTTCCATCATTGGTCAGCAAGGAAGAGCCGATTTTAATAACAATGCGCTTAGCGTTCTGCACGACAGGTGTGAGGGGAGCAACGGGTGCGATGGAATTCATGAGTGACAATCAAACATCATCAATAATTTTGAAACGTGGATCCTGCGGATCAATCGATGCAATGCCGCGCGCCTCTTCCGTCATATGAACCTCTTGCTCGCGGTGTTCGGCCTGGCGTTTTTGTTCTAAATACAGATAAATCGCGTTTATTAACTCATCACACCCATCACGACTGAGCGCAGAAATCTCAAACACAGGGCCTTTCCAAGCCAAGCGTTTAATAAAATCCTTAACTCGTTTTGCGCGCTCCGCTTCAGGCACCATATCGAGTTTGTTCAACACCAACCAACGTGGCTTGTCAGCCAAGGCAGGATCGTATTTTTTTAATTCTTTCACCAGCGCTTTGGCTTGCTTGACTGGATCTACATTCTCTTCAAATGGTGCCAAATCAACAATATGCAACAACAAGCCAGTGCGCTGCAAATGACGCAAAAACTGTATCCCCAAACCAGCACCCTCAGCCGCGCCTTCGATCAAACCAGGAATATCCGCAACCACGAAGCTTTTTTCATGACTGACACGCACCACACCCAAGTTTGGATGCAAGGTCGTAAAAGGATAATCAGCGATTTTGGGACGTGCGTTCGATACGGCTGAGATAAAAGTCGATTTACCCGCATTCGGCATACCTAGCAAACCCACATCTGCCAGAACTTTTAATTCCAAGCGTAATTCACGTCGCACACCTTCTTTGCCATCGGTTTTCTGACGCGGCGCACGATTAGTTGAGCTCTTAAAATGAATATTGCCCCAACCACCCTCACCACCTTTGGCGAGCAATTCCGTTTGTCCATGCTCAACCAGATCGGCCATGATTTCACCGGATGCGTGATCAACAATTAACGTACCGATAGGCATGCGTAACATGATGTCATCTGCACCTTTGCCGTAACAATCAGAGCCACGACCGTGCTCGCCATTTTTAGCTTTGTGTAATTTGGAAAAACGAAAATCCACCAGTGTGTTGACGTTGCGATCCGCTATCGCATAAATGCTGCCGCCTCTGCCACCATCACCGCCGTCTGGACCACCAAAAGGCCGGAATTTTTCGCGGCAAAACGAGGCGCAACCGTTCCCTCCGTCACCCGCAATGACTTCGATTTTTGCTTCGTCGATAAATTTCATGTTTTGCCGCCAAAAAAGTAAAAGGCCCCACTGTACGCAGAGCCTTTTTTACATCATTCATTACATCATTAAACTTATTACAAATCAAAGGCGAAGGTTAGCCTTACCTATTTGCAATATTTACGCTGCTGCAGGAACAACAGTCACAACTTGACGTTGTGGTGCACCTTTGATGACAAATTGTACTTTGCCAGCAATTAATGCGAACAAAGTATGATCCTTGCCCATACCTACGTTTTCACCAGCGTGAACACGTGTACCGCGTTGACGAACAATGATACCGCCAGCGTTGATCGATTGACCGCCGTATACCTTTACACCGAGTCGTTTTGATTCTGAATCACGACCGTTGCGCGTAGTGCCGCCGCCTTTTTTATGTGCCATTTAAGACTCCTTGTTATTTCTATCTGTATCCGATTATCGATAATGCTAAAAATGCTTATTAATTAAGCATTGATAGAAACGATTTGGACTTCAGTGTAATTTTGGCGATGACCTTGACGCTTTTGGTAATGCTTACGACGACGCATTTTGAAAATCTTGACCTTGTCATGCCGACCTTGCGCTAATACCGTCGCTTTTACCGTTGCACCTTGAACTAAAGGCGCACCGAATTTAATGGTATCGCCAGCGCCAACTGCAAGCACTTGATCTAAGGTGATTTCGGAACCAATGTCTGCCAGTATCTGTTCTATTTTGAGTTTTTCGCCAGCAGCAACTTTATATTGCTTACCACCGGTTTTTATGACTGCGTACATGTGTAACCTCATCGAAATGATTAAAAAACTTCTCTTCACTCTTATCTTTAAATACAAAAACAAGAATTATCACTAATCTTGAGAAGAACAGGAGATTATACACGAAGCAGCTTATACCGTCAAAAGCAAAACATTAAATCGGCACAGGCACTACATACACAAACCAAAAACTCGCACCGCGCCACCAAATTTGATAAATAGTGCCGTCACAGTATAACTATCAGAGTTTTTACTAGTATTCCCCAACAAATCAACCGTTGGCCTAGCATTCTTTACTCTAAATTGCATTTTACCAATTCTGTCACCATCCAAAGGACCATCCTCAAACGCTTTTAGGCCAGCTCCTATTGTGTTCATATTAGTTAGAGGAATGTAGTGCACTTCATCGCTATGGTCCACAACCCCAAGTACACCTTCGTCTTTGGGGTTACCACTCTCAGTTTCTCTCTGCCGAATAATCAAGTCAGGTTTATCACCCATACTATCATTTACATTTTCTGCAGGACCAACCAAAAACACATGCCTATCACCTTCTCGATGCAAATAAACTCTAGGAAGCTGTTTATCCGGAGTTTGTTCTCCTATCCAAGCACTCATACGAGAGGCGACGCGCGCAACTCTTGGCGTTGTATTATTTTTATCAGGAAGACTGACCAAACAACCTTTAGGTACATCTGGCACTTTGTAATTAAAACCTTTCCCTTTCATGGCCTGCAAAAGAGCTTTCTGGCTGTAACTTGAAATAATGTCATCCAAACTGCTTCCTTCGTTTTTAGAGGGAGGAGTCTGTTTAACAAATGTAGCATGCGCACTTGAAATAAAAAATGCCGCAAACAATCCAGTAATCAATGCTGTTTTCATATTTTCTCTTTTCTGATTTATTTTTAGATAGACCTAACATTGCGCCATAAAGTTACATATTAGCACTTCACTCTTATTAAAACCGCACCAAAAATAGAAATGAGTTAGCAACAAGCAATCGGCTACCTTGGCAAGAAATCTCATCGTATAATCCCGCAACTCAGATGCGCCTCAAATTTATACTCATACAACAATACGATAACGATACTTAGCAGGTTTACTTTGTCTGTCGCAACCAATAACGCAACGCAATACGCCATCCTTCAAACAGTCTCCAACGATATGGATGCGGTCAATCGCGTAATACGAGAAAGACTGCATTCCGAGGTCAGTCTGGTCAATCAAATTTCAGAGTACATCATCCATGCAGGAGGCAAACGAATACGTCCTCTGCTAGCTCTGCTATTTGCTCAGGCACACCACTATCAAGGTCATCATCATCACGAAGTGGCTGCAATTGTTGAATTTATTCACACCGCAACCCTGTTACACGATGATGTCGTGGATGAGTCCTCCATGCGGCGCGGTCGTCAAACTGCCAACGCTTTGTTTGGCAATGCCGCATCGGTATTAGTGGGTGATTTCCTGTATTCACGCGCTTTTCAAATGATGGTGTCGATAGGCAATATGCGCGTTATGCAGATCCTGGCAGACGCCACCAACGTGATTGCTGAAGGCGAGGTATTACAATTATTGAACATGCATGATCCTGACGTTTCTGAAGAACGTTACCTGCACGTCATTCACTCGAAAACCGCCAAATTGTTTGAAGCCGCAAGTCAGCTTGGCGCTTTAATTGCCCAGGCATCAGATGAAGAAGTAGAAGCCGCGGCAGAATATGGGCGTTCGTTAGGCACAGCGTTCCAGTTGATTGATGACGTGCTGGATTATTCCGGCAATGTGACCGATATCGGCAAAAATGTAGGGGACGATTTACGCGAAGGTAAGCCAACCCTGCCACTAATTTACTTACTAAAAAATGGCACCCCAGAACAACGCGACCTGGTGCGCAAGTGCATTGAAAGTGGCGATGAAACCCACTTTGATGCTGTGTTAACTGCCATCACACAATCCGGCGCACTCGCTTACACCAAGCATCAAGCTGAGCTAGCCGCCGAGCGCGCCACCCTCTCGATTGCAGTCTTGCCAGATAGTCGATACAAAAAATCTTTGCTACAATTGTGCGCTTTTGCGGTCAACAGAAATCATTAAAACGCACGCAAAAGTCCTAAATTTTGTTACATCGGGGTGTAGCTTAGTCCGGTAGAGCGCTACGTTCGGGACGTAGAGGCCGGAGGTTCGAATCCTCTCACCCCG
>CAZCIX010000086.1:0-2990 GCA_964498835.1 uncultured Burkholderiaceae bacterium
ATGCTTTGGTAACTGTAGGCGCAATTGGCGTGGCATTCGCACTCAAATAATTAGGGAAATATATGCAAAGTTATCCATTATCATTAAACGGAAGCGTACCGGCAACTAGCATCGGCGTGGACGCGGATTTGTTTGTGTATGAGTCGGGAGAAAATGGGTTAAGGAAAAATTTACTTACGTATTCAGATCAATTTGAAAATGCTGCTTGGATAAAGCAAGGGGCGGCAACAGTTGTTGCCAATGCAGATAACACGAACACAATGGAAGAGCTCAGCGATCCGGGCGGCACTGCGGCATATATATATCAAAATGCTATAACTTCTGCGAATAAAGTTTATACGTTTTCAACGTACATGAAGGCTGGAACATCGCCATTTAGCAGAATTTACATTGTAAATGCAGCATTAACCGTGATAATCGCTGGGTTAAATATCACTTGGACTGGTGGCGTTCCAACAATTGACTACAATACGCCGGGCATGAATTTATCAGTTGTTGATGCTGGGGATAGTATTTACAGAATTACATTAACATTTAATTCAGGAATATATACAAGTTTATCAACTCTTATTTACTCTGACCCTAATGGAACTAGAAACGTATATCTGCGGGATGCCCAACTAGAAGAAGGGCCAAAAGCAACAAAAACTATTAAATCAGTCGCAACGCCCGGCACCAGCACCGATGGCGACACGCGCATTCTAGTCAAACCAGAAAACGGCGCGGAAATCATCCTAAAGCCCGGCCAACGCTTCCGCATCGTTGAAAAAGCCTCGCGCTGGTTCGTCCGTTCTTACGATTCAATCAGCCCAATTAATGGTTCGGTGATTATCGGCTCGGGCGAGTTTGAAGACTCAAACACCGCAAACACTTTCAAGCTAGACGGCACGTTTACAAACAGCGTCAACGTCAACAACACACCAGCGCAACGCATACCCGTCACGCTTGACACAACCCAAGTACTCAACATCGCGGGGACTACAGTGCAATATACAAATTCATTTGCTGACACAAACACAGCAGACCAAACGGCGCAAGTCGTGTTTTCGCCAGCATCAAATCCAAACGGTGCATATGTTGAATTGATCGAAGTATCAATATTGGAATCAAACGGGACTAGTAATCAAACTGGAATCACGTTTGTAGCAAAAAGCAGCGCACCAAGTACGCAAATTGATGGCGATGTGATCTTTGCATTGGAAACGCCCGAATATCAAGGGACGGCCAAAAGATCAATTAACGAAAAGCAAAGTATCAGAATAAAAATACCAGCAGGGAAAGGCCTTTATTACACCCAAGCCAGTACGACATTTGCACCATCAAAAGTTAAAAAAACGGTGTTGTACACGCTTTTGTAATGGAAAAAACCACCGTAGCAGCGCTACTCATCGGCGCATTAGCACTCTACATGATTGTGCAAAGCGGCGATGGTGAAGAAGACGCGATTGATTCAATCAGAACCAAATTTGACGAAATAACAGCGGGCGAACCGATAAACGACATGAGAACATCAAGCGGCATGATTAACATGCTCAAGCGTAGAGAAGGGCTGAGATTAACCAGATATCAATTAAATGATGGCGGTTATACGTGGGGATATGGGCATTATTCAAAATCCCCAACCGAATTACCAATGACAATCACAAAAGAGCAAGCCGAATCCATCTTCATTGATGACGTAGTAAACCGTGGTGAAAAATGGGTAAAGATTTACGTCAAAGTGCCATTGTCGCAAAACGAATTTGATGCGCTTGTTTCCATTGCATTCAACATGTCGCCCCAAAGTTTTAAGAAGTTTGCCGCATCCGTCAATAACGGTGATGGCATTGACGATATCGCGGCAGAGTCAATTAGTTGGGTTGATCCAAAATACACCAACGGCATTGCAAACCGGCGACAAGAAGAAATGAACGTTTTTAACAATGGAGTGTATGCATAAATGTCAACCGCAAACAATGAAGTGTTCATGATCGGCGCGGTTGTCGTCGGCCTGTATTTGCTCAGCAAACGAACCACAACATACACAACCACCAGAAACGGCGCGGTAGGCACAATGCCAGGCAGCGCTGGCACCGGATGGCAGCAAGTCGGCGCAAACGCGTTGACGGGATTCTTGATCGCAGCGACATCAGGCATATCAAACAGCGCCAATAGATACACGCCCAGCCTATCGAACGGCTATCAATCGCAAACAGATTACATGCAATCACAAACGTTGCAAGACGATGCAAGCTCGGGCTATGACGTAGGCATGTGGTTATAAGAAGAGGTAAAAATGGATAAAGACCTTAAGCTTTTTGCAGTCGTTGGCGCGGCGGCCTTGCTTCTTTTTTTTTACGTAAAAAACAACGCAGGGGAAATAGCAGCGGGTGCGGGTGCGGTTGTCGCTGATGCTGGGAAAGGGGTAGTCCTTGGCATTGGCGATGCAGTAGGAATACCGCGCACAAATCAAACCGAATGCGAGAAAGCCATGGCAGAAGGGCGCACATGGGATGCATCGTTTGCATGCGATGAAAAAACATTTTTAAAATTTTTAATAGGAATGGGGCAATAAATGGACAGATTAAAAGAGGCCTCAACATGGGCCGGATTCGGCGTACTGTTTCAAATGCTCAAGCCATTCGTGCCAGCGCAATACCATATCATTTTGGACGGTGCCAGCGCGGTATCCGGTGCCTTGGCTGGTGTCATACCTGAAAAGAAAGCGACAAATGGAAGCTAAAGAAATCCGCATGTACGTGTTCTTTATTCTAGGTAGCGTAGTGCTAGTGGACTATTTAAAAACGCAAGTCATCGGTGTCGTTAAAGACAGCGCAAGGGCAGCAGGTAATGGCGTTGGCGGTGGCATCATTGACGGTTTAGCCGGTGTTTTTTCATCCTCATCGAATTATTAAACATGTCATTTTTTGAAGTCCTACAAATCGCAACCAGTACTGGCATTTTGTCGCTTGGTGTTGGCATTTTTAAATGGGCCATTGCCGTAGAAACGA
>CAZCIX010000086.1:3090-4341 GCA_964498835.1 uncultured Burkholderiaceae bacterium
GGCATTTTGTCGCTTGGTGTTGGCATTTTTAAATGGGCCATTGCCGTAGAAACGAGAATGGCCGTCATACAAACAAAACTAGAATCGAGAACGTAATGAGCAAAAGAACACCACCACGTAAAGCAAATGGCCAATTCAGAAAGCGTAAAAAAGCCATTAAAAACAAATAATGCTTGATGGTAATATCTGCCAGTTAAAAAAACTGAGTAGAGACTATGGACGAAACAACATATTTAAAAAATGATGAAGTAACAATAACAAATTCCAGAATCATCGTACCAAATCAAACGTATGCAATAAGTGGCATTACATCAGTAAAATTTGCAGAGCAAAAACCTAACAGGCTTTTGCCCATTGCGTTAATGATTGGAGGATTTTTCCTTGCAAAATCAAGTCCAAATGCCAGTATTTGGCACTTTCTAGTAATTGAAAGTCCGTTTGTGATCTGGTTATTGCTTCAAAAAACAACGTATTGCGTAAAATTAAGTAGTTCTTCTGGCGAAAGCAAAGCATTGGTAAGCCGGAAAAAAGACTTTGTGCAACAAGTGATTGATGCAATTAATAAAGCAATCATTGATCGCGGCTAATAATTAGCCAAGATTGCGAAGTTTATACATTTCATCATCAGTATCAGCCGACGGCGTAGGCTTTAGTTTGGGTGCTTCTGGTTCTGATTTTGGCTTGACGAAATCAAACACGATGGCACCAGGTTTAGCAATGCCATGACGTGCAGCGATTTTGCGGCCAGTCATTTCGCGAAAAATATCCTCAGATTCTTTTTTCTGTAATCGCAAGATTTCAGGCACCCACCAAGGCACGCGCTTTGCGCCTGAAAGCCAGTCACGCACTGTACGTTCAGAACGGCGCAATTTCTTAGCGATTTCTTTGATTGGGTTCTGATACATCATCGTGTAATAACGTAGTTCTTCGGGGTTCCCGTAGCGTTTATTTGGGTATCTCATATTGCCTAATGGAAATAAAAAGGCCGCGAAGTATATTCCGGCCTTATGTGTTTTGTCGATTTTTGTTTTCTTAACGCTGGATTTACAATTTCTCATAATGTATATTATGTAAAATAATAAGCATGCTAAGCAATGCAGGATCATTATAAAAAACAACAAAAAAGCCCGTGAAATCACGGGCTTAGGTGGGTTTTGCTGCCTGTTATTGCCAGCAGTTGCCAGACATCAAATCATTCCCACTCAATCGTGGCTGGCGGTTTTCCCGAAATATCATAAACAACCCGATTAA
>CAZCIX010000087.1:0-4309 GCA_964498835.1 uncultured Burkholderiaceae bacterium
TCATTTTCATTTTTTAAGTTTCAATTTTCATTAAAAGAATATTCTCGTGTTTTCATCATCATGGCTGAGGCGATCATCCCAGCCATTTAACTTTGCCTTTTTTTTCTTTGCGTATTACGGCTACGTTGCTGTTTTTTCGCCTTACGCCAGCTTGTTTTTTACTGACAAGGGTATGAGCGTTGCGCAAATTAGTATCCTGATGTCTTTGATGCAGGCAACGCGAATTTTTGGGCCTAATTTTTGGGGTTGGCTGGCTGACTATACCCAGCGTCGCGCCATGATATTACGCATGACGGCATTAGCGGCTTGGGTTAGCTTTGTTGGGTTGTTTTTTGCTCAAACTTTTACCCATTTTTTTATTGTCATCTTGTGCATCAATATCTTTACGAGCGCGCAAAGCCCTTTACTGGAAACGTTGATGTTGTCAGAAATGCGCGGTGATTTGTCGCAATACGGGCGTTTACGTTTATGGGTTTCGGTTGGTTTTATCGTATCTGTCGTTTTAGCAGAAAAATTGTTACATCAACATGGCATTGTCATGATGTTGTGGTTGATTATTTTTTTATTTTTTTTTGTTTGGATAGCTAGCTTGCGGATACAAGAATCTTCTCCTGCTCATGGTTGGCATGAAGAGTGTTCTTTATGGGAACTTTTGGCGAGACGTGAAATCATCGCCTTTTTTACCTCTACATTTTTGATGGTGGCAGCGCATGCCTCCTTATACGTCTTTTATTCTTTGTATTTGGCGCAAATTGGTTATAGCAAATCAGTCATTGGTTTGATGTGGTCGTTGGGCGTCGTGGCAGAAATATTTTTCTTTTTTTATCAAGCCCCCATTTTTCGGCGTATTCAGCTACAAAGTTTGATGTTGTTGAGTTTTGTGATTGCCATTACACGTTTCTCTTTCATCGCTTTGGGTACACATTCTTTATTGCTATTGTTAACGGCACAAGTTTTGCATGCCGCCAGTTTTGGTATGCATCATTCCGCTTCTGTGATGACGTTGCAGCGTTGGTTTGCTGGTCCTTTGCAGGCACGTGGCCAGGCTTTGTTTATCAGTATTTCTTATGGATTGGGTGGTACGTTTGGCGCAATTTTACTGAGCCTGGTGTGGGAATCCTGGAGCGCACAAGCTGTGTATTGGATTGCTGCATTGATGGCCTTGGGTGGGGCCGTAGCTGCTAATTTTTGTTATCGCTGGCAAAAAAACTAATCAAAATACGGATTGGTATGTTGAGTTGTCAGGAAGGAAGTCCAGTCTGCATGTTTTAGCAGGCGTATGGCGACGAGTGAGGTATCAATTTGAAGGTGATTTGCCGCTTTAATGAGAGCGAGAATTTGATTGTTTTCGATTAAATCCACGGATTTTCCTGCTGCTGATGCAATGACTTTTTGATAAATAACTACATCGATATCGCTAGGTGGTACGAACAACGCATTTTGATAGGTAAAAATGTCCTGATCGTCCCACATAATGCTAGTGAGATAATCCTTATACAGTTTGCTTATTGTTGAAAGTTGTGCTGACTCATCTTTGGATAAATCATGAAGTTGCATCCTAATTGCTTCTAGTGCTGGTGATGAGGCGAACAATTTCTTCATGGAGTCAAAGACATCTCCCGATTGAAATTGTTTTTTGCAAAGAGATGGATCGGCGCCGCGACTAACTAAAAAAGTGGCGAGTTCTTCATCAGGTGTTTCCCATTCAAATAGGCAGTCAAATGCAGAATCAAGAAAACGGTATTCTTGATCGCAAGGTACACCTGGGTTGAGTGGTTGATTAATATCGAAACCTTCTTCTCTATTTAATAACGCATTAGCGATGGTGATTTTTTCAACTGATGACAAAGATAAGGAAAGGTCAGTCAATTTTCTATAGACGTGTTGTGGATTGGTGGGGTCAAATTGTTGGAAATGTAATTCTTGGAAGTCAGATGTGTTGAAAATTCTGAATATTCCATCACGTGAAATTGAAAGCATATTTAGTATTATTTAGGCAATTAATTGGGGCTATTTTATTCGCGTGTTGCCAATTAATCAATTTTTTGTTGTTGCTATGTTTTTTATTCAATTGCTAGTTGGGTAATTTAAATTGTATGAATATGGCATAATGGAATGCTACTTTTCCCCTCTACTGTTTTTTAAAATTTCTCACTATTTTTAGTGCTTTTAGCTATGGCAAAAACGCTTTACGACAAACTTTGGGAATCGCATCTTGTTCATGTGGAAGAAGATGGGACCAGCATTTTATATATCGACCGTCATTTGTTGCATGAAGTGACTAGTCCTCAAGCTTTTGAAGGGTTGAAAATCGCAGGGCGGCAGCCTTGGCGTGTTTCCGCCAATCTGGCGGTGGCAGATCACAATGTGCCGACTAGCGACCGCGATATGGGGATTACGGATCCAGTTTCGCGCCTGCAGGTTGAGACGCTGGATGCGAATGCGCAACAGTATGGGTTGACGTATTTCAATATGCGTGACAACCGACAAGGGATTGTCCATGTGATTGGGCCGGAGCAGGGCGCGACTTTGCCTGGCATGACGGTGGTGTGCGGTGATTCGCATACTTCCACGCATGGCGCTTTTGCTTGTTTGGCGCACGGTATTGGTACTTCAGAAGTCGAGCATGTGCTTGCCACGCAAACATTGTTAGCCAAAAAATCCAAAACCATGTTGGTGCAAATCGACGGCGCTTTGCCTTTTGGTGTGACGGCTAAGGATATGGTGTTGGCTGTGATCGGCAAGATAGGGACTGCTGGTGGTACGGGTTATGCGATTGAGTTTGCGGGTTCGGCTGTACGCAGTTTGTCGATGGAAGGGCGCATGACTGTTTGTAATATGGCGATTGAAGCAGGTGCCCGCGCCGGCATGATTGCGGTGGATGACACCACGATTGACTACGTCAAAGGCCGTCCTTTTGCGCCTGTTGGGGCTGATTGGGAGAAAGCGGTGGCGTATTGGCGCACCTTGCATTCTGATGCCAATGCCGTGTTCGACACCATCGTCACGCTTGATGCTGCGCAAATCAAGCCGCAGGTTACTTGGGGAACTTCGCCAGAAATGGTGTTGGCGATTGATGCCAGTGTGCCCGATCCAGCGCAAGAAAAAGATGCGGTCAAGCGCGATGCCATGGAAAAAGCGTTGGCATACATGGCGTTAAAGGCGAATACCGCGATACAGGATATTGCTATCGATAAAGTGTTTATCGGCTCTTGCACCAATTCGCGGATTGAGGATTTGCGCGCTGCCGCCTCTGTTGTACGTGGCAAATTCCGCGCTGCCAATGTGAAGTTGGCGATGGTGGTGCCGGGTTCTGGCTTGGTTAAACAACAAGCGGAAGCAGAAGGTTTGGACAAGATTTTCATCGATGCAGGATTTGAATGGCGTCAGCCAGGTTGTTCCATGTGTTTGGCGATGAATGCCGATCGTCTAGAACCAGGTGAGCGTTGCGCTTCGACGTCTAACCGTAATTTTGAAGGACGTCAGGGCCAAGGTGGACGCACGCATTTGGTGTCGCCAGCGATGGCTGCTGCAGCGGGCATTGCAGGACATTTTGTCGATATACGTGAAATTAGCAAAGCTTAAATATTATGGAAAAATTTACCAGTCATGATGGTTTGGTCGTGCCATTGGATCGCGCCAATGTCGATACGGATGCCATTATTCCTAAACAGTTCTTGAAATCGATCAAACGCACTGGTTTTGGGCCGAATTTGTTTGATGAGTGGCGTTATCTTGATCATGGCGAGCCTGGTCAAGACAATAGCAAACGTCCTTTGAATCCAGATTTTGTCCTGAATCAAGCGGCTTACCAAGGCGCTTCGATATTATTGACACGTAAAAATTTTGGTTGCGGCTCTTCCCGTGAACATGCACCTTGGGCGTTGGATCAGTATGGTTTCCGCGCCATCATTGCACCGAGTTTTGCAGACATCTTTTTTAATAATTGCACCAAAAATGGTTTGTTGCCCATCGTGTTGACCGAAGAGCAAGTTGATCATTTGTTTGATTTGGTCAAAGCAGGCTCGGACTCAGGCTCAGGTTTTCGTTTGATTATTGATTTGGATCAACAACTTGTGAAAACCCAGGATGGTGCGATTGCTTATTCATTTGAAATAGCACCCTTCCGTAAGTATTGTTTGCTTAACGGTCTAGATGACATTGGTTTGACCTTGCGTCATGCCGACAAGATACAAGCGTTTGAACAACGCCATCTGGCAGCGCAGCCATGGTTGGCTGCAGAAATTTAATGTAGGTAGGAATCAAAAACAATGAAAATAGCAATTTTGCCTGGTGATGGCATCGGTCC
>CAZCIX010000088.1:0-3973 GCA_964498835.1 uncultured Burkholderiaceae bacterium
ACCCCATGCACCCCACACAAATCACAACCAGCAAACCACTCCTCATCGCCGGTTTAAGCGAACATCATGCTGGCAATCCCAGCCAAACTATTCCGCCGCAATGGGCCAGGTTCAAACCGCATCTCGGCAATATTCCCAATCAAATTGGTCAGATGAGTTACGGCGTTTCCACGCATTGCACGGAAATGGGGCATTTTGATTATCTCTGTGGCGTGGAAGTCAGCGATACGTCGGCGATTGTTGCGCCCTTTTCCACCATCGCCATCCCTGAGCAGCGTTATGCGGTATTCGAGCATCGCGAGTCTATTGCGACCATTAAAAACACTTACGCTGCGATTTGGGAGCAATGGCTTCCCACATCCGGCTACAACATGGATGCCAATGCTCCGCTATTTGAACGCTATGATCAGCGCTACGATCCACAAACCGGAACAGGTGTCGTGGAAATCTGGCTACCATTGCACGCTTAATCTTGAACTGATTCCTAATGAGCGACTGGATTACAACGACAAATTTGATGACCTCGATTTACGTGGTGAAATAATCATCACCATCAAAAAAGTATCTTGCATAGCAGTCAAGATACTTTTTTGCATGTCACAAATTTCTTGAGTTAAGAATCAGACCGGAAACGTTGCAACGCAGCATCCACCATCCCTTCGACGCTTCCACGCTTGGTATATGCCTGCCGCAAATAATTCGCATCACTTCCCTCATGTGCCATGCGATCAATGTACTCCAGCGCTGACATGCTGTTCAATATTTCTGCATGAGGCTGTAGACGGCGTAGTGTCGTTAATATGTCTTCACGTAATGAAATTTTTTCGTAGGTTTTGGGATGTACGATGACGCCGTCTAAACCAAAACGACATGCCTGAAAACGATTGTAGTTATAAACCAGATAATCGTCCTCTACCGGCGCAGGTTCATTATTTTGAAGAAGATAACGACATAAAGCCTGCAAATAACATGCCAGCGCGGCAGCACGCCCAACAGAAAGCGGCGTATCGCAAACTCGCAATTCAATCGTGCCATATTCAGGTTTGGGGCGAATATCCCAATAAAAATCCTTCATGCTTTTCACAACACCGGTATGTTCCATTTTTGCAAAATACTGCTGCACAAAATCATCCCAACGCAACAAAAATGGTGCCCGTCCACTTAATGGAAACGCAAATACCGAATTAAGGCGCGCCGAATTGAAAAGCGTATCGTTCCCCTGCACAAAAGGTGACGAAGCAGACAAAGCAATGAAATGTGGCACATAACGATTCAATGCATGCAACAAAAACAATGCCTCGTCACCATTGGTACAACCAACATGCACATGTTGCCCAAAAATAGTGAATTGCTTGCTCAAATAACCATACAGTGCAGAAACTTCCTGAAAGCGTGGTTTCCTAAAAATACGTTGATCCGACCACAACTGGAATGGATGCGTACCACCACCACACAAACCGATATTCAGCCGATCACCTGCATGAATTAACGCATCACGGCTTTCCACGAGCTGTGTCAGCAAGGTTGCGTATTCCATATGCACATCCGTTGCAATCTCAATCATGCTTTCCGTTACTTCCGGGGTCACATTCCCAGGAAAAGATTTACGCCCCAGAAATTCCAACATATCAGGGCTGGCTGCGGTGAGATCAAAATCGCTCAAACTGACCAACTGCAATTCAAGCTCCACACCCAAACTCAAAGATCTTGATGTTTTGAAGGCTTCAAGTGACATCTCAGTTCTCCTTTTTATCTATCGTTTCGTGCGAACAACGCAATGCATATTGCGTTAACACAGGGCCAAAAATCTCCAGTGTCAGCGCCGCTGTCGCTAAGGGAGCGAGTTGATCGACCAAATTGATACCAAGATAGCGCGTTTGCTCCAATACCAAAATGACAAAAGCAGAAATAGGCGTCATCGCCACACCGACAAGCACACCTTTCTTCCAGGAAATACCACTAATGCGGGCAAACACACTAATCCCCAAGATTTTTGCAAGCAAACGTGCAGCAATCAGTGCAAAACCAATCCCTATTCCCGCAACCACTTTGGGCCATTCCAATGTGGTAGCAATGAATAGAAATAGCAATACCGACAACAAATCACCCAGCGCACCAAAACCACGTTGCGATGAGCCAAGCACAATACGACGATGACGCGCGACAAAGCCAAAAGTCAATGTCGCTAACACTGGTGACAGTTTGAGACTATGTGTCAAAGATACCAAGCAGATAACGGCAATGGCAAAAGCTAACGTACTATCTTGATGCGTACGCTCAACAGCACGGAGCATGGCGGGCATTGCTGCACCAAACAAAGCGCCTAATGCAATAGAAGCGGCTAAAACGAGCAAACTACTATAAGCAGCTTGCCAAATACTGCCTGAAGTTTGAAACACAACCAATCCCACAATCACCTTGAAAGCAAATACTGCCAAGACACAATTCAAGGCAGAAAGATGCAAAATACGCTCGGTTACCTGACCGGAACTCCGTTGCTCGTTGATAACGCGTATCACTGCCGCTGGCGATGTAGCCATTGAAAGTGCCGCCAATAACCAAGCCGTGGTAGACATCAAACCAAACCAGATTGCCAAGGCATACACAACAACAAAAGTAAGTGCTGCTTCCATCAAGCTAGTGATACCTATCCACGGATTAGCCTGTAACCAACGTAAATTGATACGATATCCTGCTTCAAACAAAACCAAACCAAATGCAATATTTGCCAATAACAGCATGGCGTTGGTCGTATCTTGTGGCAAAAAACCCATCTGAGTCGGTGCCAAAATAAAGCCGACCATCGCATAAATACTGATACGCGGCAGCTTTATCCAACGCTGCGCAAACTCCCCCGCAAACCAGGCCATTAAAATAGCAAGAGGCCAGGCTAGATCTTTTGCAATGCTGGTCAAATCAATCATCATCACTCCCATAAAAATTGAAAATCCTCAAAAAATCATCACCCCAAGTAATCCCAAAAACGTCATCCACGCATGTTTTGTTCGAGTGTTCAATGCCATCTTCTCATGCAAAGTCCGACTCATTTTACATGGCTATCATTTTGCACTCCTTCCCATGCGAGATCGTTGGAATCAAAAACATCGTGCCCCCTATTGCGACCATTAAAGACATCTATGCTAGGATTTGAAAACAATAGTCGCCTGAATCGGGTTCTACGCCGTCATCTCACTGCAAAAATTATGCTAACCAACTACCTCAGAAATTTAACAGGGAGAAAACGCACGGCAATTGCAGATAGACATCTTGGGTTCACGCTGGCTTTTGTCGCAGGAGCGACCAACGCTGGTGGTTTCTTGGCCGTGCAGCAATACACATCTCACATGACCGGTATTGTGTCCACCATGGCAGACAATTTGGCACTTGGTCTGTATGACTTAGTATTGTCGGGTGTGGGTGGATTATTGTTATTCCTGATTGGAGCTGCATGTTCTGCGATCATCGTGAATTATGCACGTAGAAAACGTATGCACAGTCAATATGCACTTCCTTTACTGCTGGAAGCGGTATTCTTGTTGTGCTTCGGGATACTGGGAGCAACGCTAGCAAAAATTGATGGTTTATTCGTGCCATTCACTGTGATGTTGCTTTGTTTCATCATGGGACTACAAAACGCCGTCATCACCAAACTATCTAAAGCTGAGATCCGAACTACTCACATCACAGGTGTCGTGACAGATATTGGTATCGAACTGGGAAAACTAATTTACTGGAACGTCAAGACATTCAACAAGCAACCTCAAGTCACAGCAAATAAGGCACGCCTCAAAGTACTCATCCTACTTGTACTTTTTTTCTTTAGCGGAGGCGTCACTGGAGCGCTTGGCTTTAAACATATGGGATACAGTGCAACTATTCCACTTGCACTCCTTCTCATAGCATTAGCGATTATTCCGGTTTTTGATGATTTTTCTGTTTTTTTAAGTAGAAGAAACAATCGTTAGGTACAGTA
>CAZCIX010000089.1:0-3710 GCA_964498835.1 uncultured Burkholderiaceae bacterium
TGATGGTTTTGTTTGGCTATGCTGTTTTAACGCAGGCAATGAAGGGGTGGTACGCGCGGCGGTACGGTTGGCAGTAGAATAAAGAACTTCTTCCCAATGAGTTCGGCCTATACAGTACTTGATGACTTTATAGGCCGGGCTGCTTTAAAACTTGGAGAGTAAGTAATTAGATAAATTAGATTTATTTACTCAAAATAGACAGTGATTCCTAAAACAAGCAGTTATCCCAGGTTTTTCCATCGTGGCATGTAGATTTTTTATTCCACAGGGTTTTTGCTTTACACATTAAACCGATAGAACCGTGTACTCTACTTTTAGAATCATGTTGAGCCCAACCCGTATATTCTTTTCCCTTAACAGTAAACGTAACTTTTTCATTGCCATGAGCACTCAGGGCACTGGGATCATTTTGTGAAAGGCATGTTGCGTGTACTGTATCTAATCCACCACCGCCAGTTGTCGTGATATTTTTTGCGCCATATTTGTAGAGTGATTGGTGATCTCCTTTTGTGTCCCCACAGGCAATTCTGGCAGCATTGCACACATCAGCTTGATTATAAGCAATAGCGTAAGTACCTTGCAAAAGCAAAACGGAAAAAGCTAATAATAATTTTTTCTTGATTAACATTTTTATTCTCCCAATTTGATTGTTGTTGCACAAAAGAAAGTTTACGTGTGGAAACATCATACATTGAATGGATGGTATTTAACAAGCAATTCTTAGAAAACTTGTTAGCCCAAAGTAGTAATGTCCCTTTTGTTTTGGATGAGTGCGGTTAAAAAGACTAAAAAAGTAGACTCATCCATGGCGGCGGGCGTGGTCATTATACCCACGCTTGCCAGATTGCCTCGCTTGATGCTCACAGGAATGAGTTGAGGCACCTCATCGATCTTTGCAAACCGCGCTATCCAATAACGAATTTGCCTTGCATGAACACCATGCTGCTGCGCAAATGCGCGCTGCGTTAATCCGCTTTCACGCCAGTGATCAATCCGTTCTCTCCACAATGCCTTGCGCGTATCGGTCGCCATCATCACCTCCAGTTTGAAAATTGAAGTATGGCTGGCAAACCTAGACTTGCACAGGTGGGACGGCTGGAACCTTACGCATAGGATGCCATGCTCACAGTTCAACCGACTGGTCAAGAAATACCTACCACCATGCCGTGTAGTCCATCCGCTTCCGAGCGAGTGGTTTTACGTCAAGATTTTTGGTAGGAGCCGCAGCAGTAGTGCTGCAAATACGGATCTGTGCGGAGGGCATCAGGTAATCGGCGTCCCTACCGCGACCCATCCAACAATTGCCAACACAGCGATGGCGCGAAGACCATCGATGTCTGGACGATACGCGGAGTGGATGGAGTGGTTGGTGTGATGCATTGGCTAGTTATCAATGCATCCAGCTCATTCCTGCCCAAGCGATTAATTTTTATTTAAAACAGTGACAGAGGGCATAGGAGCTAATCTGCTACACACTGGCTGCTTATAAGCAGCTATCGTGGCGCTAACCCCGCTAGGGTCAACCATTCCAATAAGGTTGAGAGCAAGACCGGTGAAGTTGTAGCTTACAGCAACTAAATTAAGCGCATATTCCCGTGCAATCCATGCTTTCCCCTTAGGTCCAAAATTTGCGCTCACAGTACTCAAAACATCCGCTGGCACCATCTTATCAAAATTACCAAAGGCTTCTATAACCAATGAATTTACCGTCAACGCCAATTCTATAGCCTTTTCTGTATCCTCCGCCTCCAGTGCAAGCTTCGCTGTCCGCAAAACAGTATTTAATGACGCCGAACTCACGCCCAGCGAAACAATGTTCATTGCCATCTGTGCGGGACCCATAATCATGTCGGTCACGGTCGTTGCACAAGTTGCAGTATCAGCAGCGCATCCAGCACCACATACCTTGGTTCCAGGATAGCAATTCTGCCAGCAAACTGGCCCTATCCCTTTCGTATTGGGACCACAT
Organism: uncultured Burkholderiaceae bacterium; assembly: GCA_964498835.1. Classification (GTDB taxonomy): domain Bacteria; phylum Pseudomonadota; class Gammaproteobacteria; order Burkholderiales; family Burkholderiaceae_D; genus JAGKXB01. The sequence continues at coordinate 1,970 of CAZCIX010000089.1, forward strand.
GATTTATAGCACAGCGATGCATCCATTTCTTCGCCTGGCTGACACGTCATTGGAGTGCCCACGCCACGGTTATAACTATTTTTGGTGCAACCCACTCCAAAATCAGTCATCCCGTCAGGACAACGCGGCGAACATACCGTTACAGTACACTTGAATCCATCCCGTGGTTTTTCGTAACACATACCATCTTCCATCTGGCGATTGCTTTTGCATTCACGGCGCGTACGAACTAATCCACCCTCATATACAGTATCGAGATCAGGGGCGATCCCGATTCCTCGATCATACATAGCAGGTTTTGTGCAAGAGGTTAAGGTTGCAGACCAGCCTGGGCAATTCTGATAACACATCGTCGCTCCATCGCTGGAATAACCATTGCGGCATGCGTCATAGCATAAAGAGCCATCTTTCACCTTGCCTTCAGGACAGGCAGATACCGGGACGCCCACGCCACGCCCCCAGGAATTTAAATAACAAAATGGCGTCTTGGAAGCAGCAACACTGGTATTTATCCATTTAATGACTTTAGCCAGATCCTCTTTACTCATAAAAGGAGGTTGACACATCCCCTTATTACCTGCCGTACAAATAGTGCCATCCCACCACGTCGCACCTGAAAAATCGGCATTGGTAATAGTGGCGCTCGTTACGCTGCTCGCACTGATCAGATTCGCATTCAAAAAATTGGCATTGGACAAATTGGCATTTGTTAAGATCACATTATTCAATTTCGCGCTCGCAAAAATCGCGTTGGATAGATCGGCGCCCGTCAAATTCACCCCCGCCAGATTCGCACCAGAAAAATTAGCATTGGACAGATTGGCACCCGTCAGATTGGCGCCGGTCAGATTGGCACCAGAAAAATTGGCTTTGGACAGGTTGGCCTTTGTAAAATCCGCACTTATAAGAGTCCCTTTGGTAAATTGTGCGCCCGTCAGATTTGCCCCGGCAAAATTCGACGCATAAGCTGGCAAATTGCCATCGTAAAAATTCGCATCGGCCAGATTTGCATTGCTCAAATTGGCTCCTGACAAATTTGCGGCAGCAAACTTCGCCGCAGTAAAATTCGCCCCGGTAAAATCGGCATTACTAAAATTCGTCGTCCCACTTTTCACTTTACTGAGATTTGCGCCCTTAAAATTCGCGCCAATATAAGTTGAGGTTGTCTTGCTGAAAAGCGCGGTTATCATCGCTCCGGTAAAATTCGCACCGCTGAAATTTACATTGTTGCCATTAAGGTCAGACATAAATGACCCTCCGGAAAAATCCTTCCCGCTAAGATCCAATCCAGTTATGGTGCAAGTACTACTCCAAATAACCTTGTTTCCAGAGTAAACACATGAAGCTGCTTGCGCGCCATTTAGAAATAACGACAAAAATAACAAAACCAGTGTTTTCAGATAAGAATAAATAGTCATTTTATTACTCCAATTATTTTAATTTTTGCAATACTCATGAGAAATAATATACAAAAAATTGCCCCCTCCAATTAAAGATGTTAGCCCAAAGTAGTGATGCTCACTTTGTTTCGCTATATTGTATTGCTGCGATTATTATCTTCTTCACGCTAAAAATCAGGCCTCTTCCTTTTTTATGTTCTCAATAAAATTGTTTTCTCTTTCGTGCAAATTAGCTGCAATGGTCATAGTAACGACATCTATGTTGATGCCATTGATTAGCACAGCGCAAAATAAAGCGAATGGTGCTTTAAATTTACCGGCTTTGGGCGATACCGAGCGCG
>CAZCIX010000090.1:0-3482 GCA_964498835.1 uncultured Burkholderiaceae bacterium
TTGCCACGGGTGTAGCTCAACGCAGCACGGAGTATCCACTCACCATAGTGTTTGCCAAGCGATTTTTTGCCCGAAACATCTACACCGTACAACTGTGCATCCTGATTTGTAAAAGTTAAAGATTGACGTCCAAGCAACATGCTCATGTTGTAAGGGTTAGTTGACGCATTGGGGACAGCATTAATGTAGTCCGCCACATAGGTATAAAATGGCGCCACTTTCACCTGCCAATCACGACCTTCAGCATCATGCCAATCAGCACTAGCTTTGAAGCTATACGCGACTTATGCTTTCAAATCCAAATCACCAACATACGCAACTAAATCGCCAAACCAGTTATTCATCAAGCCAGCCATCATGGCTTCGTTAGACCAGGTATAACGCTCATGCAAATTAGGTGAACGTGTTTTGCGTGAAAAACCAATGTCGTAGGTTTCGCTCGCATTGTTCACATAACGCGCTGAAGCCGTCAGATCCCAATTCAAATCTTTACGCTGATGATCTTTTGCATTAAATGCATCCGCATCTGCTTTGTACGTCGAATCACTGTATGCACTCATCCCCATCATGCCGCCGTAAGAGCCATCTGCCGCTGAGTGGTAGCCCTGTACATTACCTGTGTTCATATTGACCTGTTCAATCCGCACACCCAATTGAGTAAACAATTTGTCATTTACTTGATTATCCAACTCAGCAAAGACAGATAAACGATCACGTTTGCCATCATTAATATTCCAAAAATCATGTGGCGCCATAAAACCTGATGACAATGCAGGCCACCAATCATCCAAGGTGTAACGATGAAATTCGTGCCCAAAACGCGCAGTTTGCTTGTCATTCAATGCCATTGTGCCAACAATGGAATACCCCAAATCGAGCGCATCGGTATCCATCGGCATCGTTCCTGAACTCTTCTCAGGCAAAATGTCCATTTTGTGACGAACATGTTGGCGGAAAGCACGTGCCTCCAATTCCCCCCAAGATAACTGCGTTTTGTAGCCAGCGTTGAATGACAAACTCTTGTTAGATGTCATATCCATCGCCTGATTGGGAAATCCTTGTACCGGAATGTCCTGCCAACCAATATCCAAGGTATACAAACTTGAATCAGACTGGGTGGCAAGTTTTAATGCGTTATTACGCACCTTGTAACGGCTTGCGCCCACCACCTTACCATTACCATCTTTGTAATTATCCGCATCAACCGTATTGCCTATATAACCAATACTAAACTTTTCATTGGCAGCATTAGCCTGCACACTCACGCCATTAACATCACCGTTACTACGATGAAACGCCGAGATATTGCCAGAGGTTTTCAAACGCTCCCCCTCTTGAGCAAACACAGGAGGAGCTGACCGCACGGCAATCGCGCCACCAATACTATCGCCACCCTGACTAACAGGCACGATGCCGGCATATACATTGATTTGATTGAGCGCAGCAGGATCAATGTAGGACAACGCAGGATTCATGTGATTAGGACAAGCCGATGTGATGCTCATTCCATCAACAGTAATTTTTAAACGATCATCGGCCAAACCGTTAATAACAGGCAAACTTGATAGCCCCCCTCCTGAGTAAAAACTCACTCCAGGAATACCATCCAACAAAGCAGCAGCATCATTGGTAGCAAAACGTCGCGCATCCAAATTATCGCCACGCAAAGAAAGACCAAACGGCGTAATTCTGTCGCCAACAACGATAATTGGTGCCAGCTGAGGCAATTGCTGCGCCCAAACCCCTGAAAATAATGCAGCATTCAATGCCACGCTTAATATCGACAAACGAAGTGCGCAAGCACCAAGATTTTTATTTTTCATACAAGTTTCCTGTGATCTTCTGTAATTCTTTGTGATTAATACGCGCCCAATAAACACCAAATAAGCGCAAACAATCCTGTGCTGATCAAAATCAGACAAGAGAAAAAGTGAATAGAATCAGAAAAAAACAGGAGGTGCCCGCGTCCGATGCGCATCTCGGATGAAGCGCTTGAAAACAGTGGTGCCACTACTACCAATCAGCAGCCGACCAGTCGAGATCGAACTCAATTCCCAGTTGTAGGAAACGGTTGGAATGACAGGCGAATAATGTTGTAGCAGACAGTAACCACATTGAGCCTCGTCTGCCACCGGAGCTTCAGGAAGTTCAGAAGAGCCAAAATTGACAGCGGCGCGCTTGACCCCATTTGCGCTACAAATATCATTCCAAGAGATGCCTTGGGTCACAACTAATAATTTTGAGATAGAGGGAGCCAATCCGCCAAAGATCACTGCGCAAAGCGTAAGCCATGCCAACCGTCGATGAATCCATCCGCCCAAGTACATTGGTCAAGCACCCATTTTGGTTAATGTTACTAGGAATGACCCAATGAATGAGAACATGGCAAAAATCTTTGGTTTTCGGGAAGACGTGTATTTTACCAGACAGGTTTCTAACAAAGTTGGTATGCAGCCTAACCAGACACTATTGATCTGAGGTCTTTACGCTTGCACAGCAATAGCAAATACAAGCGCGGCCTCGTTGCTCCAGCGGAATCCGATCCAATACTGCATTTGGAATAGTCTGATCAAAACACCAGCAATGCGTTTCCGTCTTTTCTGTCTTGTTGGCAATAGCACAATTGTTTTCGCCATTACATAAAGGGCATTGGGTATCAGAGATTGTCATGTTATAACGTATCGTCGAGTTAATTAAGAATTAAGTCTGGCTTTGCTACAATTTTAGCAATGCCATACCAATGCGTTAAAAGGAGCTTTCATGATCGTTTTTATTACAGGTGCGACATCAGGTTTTGGCGCACAAATGGCACGTCAATTTGTTCAAAATGGACACAAAGTCATCGCCACAGGACGACGACAAGAGCGTTTGACTCACCTGGCACAAGAACTGGGCACCAATCTTTTACCCATAACAATGGATGTGACGGACAAAGCATCCATCCATCATGCATTGACTCAATTGGCGGAATTGCCCGGCGATTGGCAAAAAATCGATGTGCTCATCAACAATGCCGGCCTGGCTTTAGGCCTAGAACCGGCGCAACAAGCCTCATTAGAAGATTGGGAAACGATGATTGCCACCAATTGCCAAGGGTTAGTCAACATGACACATGCGATATTGCCCAGCATGGTGGCGCGCGGTAGTGGCACGATTATTAATCTGGGATCGATTGCTGGCGCCTATCCTTATCCAGGCGGAAATGTCTATGGAGCATGCAAAGCATTTGTGGATCAATTCACTTTAAATCTACGTGCTGACCTGGTTGGCACTGGTGTACGTGCCACCAACTTAGCACCAGGTTTGTGTGGAGGAACCGAATTCTCTCAAGTACGTTTTAAAGGAGATAGTGCAAAAGCGGCTAAAGTTTATGAAGGAGTCACACCATTAAATGCTGACGATATTGCACAAACTGCTTATTGGATTGCCACGCTACCGCCACATGTGAATATTAATTATTTGGAAATGATGCCGACTTGCCA
>CAZCIX010000091.1:0-3088 GCA_964498835.1 uncultured Burkholderiaceae bacterium
ACTACAACTCCATGGCCAGCAACTGATTTTGTATCCTTTTGGATCTCCCCAAGATCAAGATGACTTTATCGGGTGGATGCATCCAGAAAACGGTTTTTTGTATAAACAATCCGTCAAAAACATCAAGATTTATAATTTTGCACAACGACAAGGCGGCTATCCCACCCTGACGACAGGAGAAAACTTATCACCTGCGCATACTATCTTTGCCACGTTGCCAGCGTATTTACAACAAGCAATTCGAGATAACAGTTTTGATATCAATCAGTTTAGGTATGCGAACGTGATCCGCTTTGTCACAGAAACCTTGATGGCACCTTTGGTGGAACGTGATGCTGGGCTCGCGAACAAAATGCTTGCCATCATGCAAGCTTCGATTGTTGCGCAGGGGGATTCCATCAAAATTGCACAAACCAACGCAGAGGATGCCGCCCTCAAAAATCAAATTAATGTCTTGTGCGATACGGAGGAGATAATAACAAGTTCCACCAGAGCAGTTGATACGTTTCTTGCCAGTTTGACGCCTGAGGGCAAACAGACTGTTTTGCCTAGATTAGCCGTGTTGCTAGGCACGATGGCAAAAAAAGGGGTGTTGGGTTATCACTATGGCAACAATAATCAAGCCAATCAATTACTGTACATATTAGCAAGACATTGCTTCTATAAATTACAGGGCAATCTTGGCATTATATTCCCTGATAATTTCCATCACGACTTACATGATGGAGTTTGTATTGAATCGCTAACCAATAGTTTTATTATTGCCAATCACAACGTTTTCCATGACGTGTTTGCCATGCATTGATTTCTTTTGGTTTTTGCCGACGATTCAAACTGATCAGCATTTAAAATGGTGGTGACACAACTTCATTGACTACCCCTATTTGCACTATTCGCACTACTCACGCTCGTCAACCTCTAACCGCTAATTATTTTCATGTTGCCTGCCAGTACTCACTCTAGCCAATCCAGCCATTCCAACCATCCTGTTTCCGATACACGTCTGACTCAATTAACAGAGTGGTTAGCCAGCTTGTGCTCTCCTGCACTACAAATAACAACTATCAGACCCGCATCTTCCGATGCCAGCTTCCGTCGTTATTTTCGTTTAGAAGCAGAAGATGGACAGAGCTATATCGCCATGGATGCGCCGCCTTTGCAAGAAGATGTGCGCCCCTTTATTGCTGTGGCCAAACTCTTTGCCACTAGCAATTTGTCGGTGCCGCAGATTCTTGCGCAAGATGTGGAAAACGGATTCTTATTGTTATCTGACCTGGGAACGGTGACATATCTTGAGCAATTCAATCGGCTAACCAAGCTGGTCCAACCTACTACGCCTATCCATAACGAGGAAATAAATAATCACAATAACGCATTACTCGCTCAATGCTCCCAACTGTATTTAGACGCCATCGACGCCTTGATTATGTTGCAAGTACATAGCCAACCTGATGTGTTGCCGGAATACGATCGCGCCTTGCTGCAACGTGAATTGATGTTATTCCCGGACTGGTATATCAAACAACATTTGGGCGTAACGTTGTCGGAAGCGCAAACAGAGGTATTGAATCAAGTATTCGACACCTTGCTAGCCAACAATCTGGCACAACCACCCGTTTTTGTTCACCGCGACTATCACGCGCGCAACTTGATGGTATTGGATGCTGGCAATCCCGGCATCCTCGATTTTCAGGACGCCGTGTATGGGCCAATTACTTACGACCTAGTTTCCTTACTAAAAGATGCCTACATCCACTGGGAAGAAGAGCTGGTGCTGGATTGGGTCATTCGCTATTGGGAACGCGCTAAGCGAGCCGGACTGCCAGTGCATCCCGAATTCGACACGTTTTATCGCGATTTTGAATTCATGGGCATGCAACGCCATCTCAAAGTCCTCGGCATCTTTGCGCGTTTGTACCATCGTGATGGCAAAGAGGCTTACTTGAAAGACATGCCGCTCGTTCTGCACCACGTCCGCAAAACGGCCATGCGTTACAAGGTGCTTAATCCTCTACTGAAACTGCTTGATGCCATCACACCGATGAACGAGCAAGAAAAAATTCAAGTTGGCTATACCTTCTAATCACATAAAAAACTATGAAAGCCTTCATCTTTGCCGCCGGCCGAGGCGAGCGGATGCGTCCGCTGACCGACACTTGCCCCAAACCTTTATTAAAAGTACGCGGTAGACCGCTGATTGTTTGGCATATTTTGAATCTGGTGCGCGCTGGGATTACTGAAATCGTGATTAATCACGCGCATCTTGGTGACATGATCGAAGCGACGCTGGGAAATGGTGCGCAGTTTGGTGCCAGCATTACTTATTCGAAAGAAACCGTCGCGCTGGAAACAGCGGGGGGCATTGCGCAGGCGCGGCATTTGTTAGGAGACGAACCTTTCGTTGCGATTGCCGCTGACATTTACTGCCCGCATTTTGATTTTGAGCAAGTCAAACATGCGTTGGAAGACAACGATATGTGGGGCAATCCGATTCCACTCGATCAACGTGATTTGGCTTGGCTGTATTTGGTTAAGAATCCCGCACATCATCCCAAAGGCGATTTCGCCCTGCACAGTTTTGCCATCAGTAATGAAGGCGAACCGCGCTTTACCTTTTCCGGCATCGGGGTGTATCGGCCAGAAATGTTTGATACCGTTAAAGCAGGCATGTCCGCCAAGTTGGCGACCTTGATTCGCGAATACGCCACTCAAGGCCGAATTGGCGGCGAAGTTTATCGCGGTGCATGGACCGACGTGGGTACTGTGGAGCGCTTGGAACAACTCAATTTTCCCTTTCAAGCAAAAGGACAAGGAAAACTATCATGACACCTTACGCAACCCGCCGCGCGCATCTCATCTCACAAATGCAAGCCAAAGGAGGCGGCGTCGCCATCATTCCGACCGCTGAGACTGCGGCGCGGAACAGTGATTCTGATTACCCGTATCGGCACGATAGTTATTTCTACTACTTGTCCGGCTTTACCGAACCAGACGCAATCATCGTCTTGGTAGCGGGCGGGAATAATCGTTCGTCACAAACATTGCTGTTTTGCCGCGACAAAAACCCAGAACGCGAAATCTGGGATGG
>CAZCIX010000092.1:0-424 GCA_964498835.1 uncultured Burkholderiaceae bacterium
GAACAGCGTGAAGGTGAAGCGAAATGTCTTGCTTGCATGATCGCCATATCAAGCCATTGCTATTGGCAGGGTTAGATGGCCAGAATTGGCATTTTGCTGATTATGTACAGCGTGGCGGATATGCCGCTTTGAAGCGCATATTGAATGAAAAAATTACGCCAGAACAAGTCATCGCTGAATTGAAAACATCGTCCTTACGTGGTCGTGGTGGTGCAGGTTTCCCAACGGGATTGAAGTGGAGTTTCATGCCACGTCAGTTGCCCGTACAAAAATATCTGGTTTGTAATACAGATGAAGGCGAACCAGGCACATTCAAAGATAGAGACATCATTCGCTACAATCCGCACGCCCTGATCGAAGGAATGGCGATTGCTGCTTATGCCATGGGCATTACGGTTGGATACAACTATATTCATGGTGAAAT
>CAZCIX010000092.1:434-2728 GCA_964498835.1 uncultured Burkholderiaceae bacterium
ATTACGATCGTTTTGAAGAAGCGATTGAAGAAGCTCGGGCCGCAGGCATGCTGGGCGACAAGATTCAGGGCAGTGATTTTTCCTTCCAATTACATGCTTTTCATGGCTATGGTGCTTACATTTGCGGTGAAGAAACAGCATTGCTGGAATCATTAGAAGGTAAAAAAGGTCAGCCACGCTTCAAACCACCATTTCCGGCCAACTTTGGTCTTTATGGCAAGCCGACAACGATTAATAACACCGAAACTTTCGCTGCGGTGCCGTTTGTCATGAATATGGGCGGCGAACAATATGCTGCGTTGGGCAAACCCAATAATGGTGGTACCAAGATTTTCTCGATGTCCGGTGACGTTGCTAAACCTGGTAATTACGAAGTGCCGATGGGAACACCATTTGCGACTTTGTTGGAATTGGCCGGTGGCATGCGTGATGGTAAAAAAATCAAGGCTGTAATTCCGGGTGGTTCTTCTATGCCAGTTTTGACGGGTGACGTCATGATGGCAACCGATATGGATTATGACTCGATTGCAAAAGCGGGCTCTATGTTGGGATCCGGTGCTGTGATTGTGATGGATGAAACGCGCTGCATGGTGAAATCTTTGTTGCGTCTTTCGTATTTTTATTTTGAAGAATCCTGCGGTCAATGCACACCGTGCCGTGAGGGAACGGGCTGGTTGTATCGCATGGTACATCGCATTGAACATGGTTTGGGTCGTGCGGATGATTTGGATGTGTTGAACTCCATCGCAGATAATATTCAGGGTCGTACAATTTGCGCCTTGGGTGACGCTGCGGCGATGCCAGTGCGCGCCATGATCAAAAATTTTCGTGAAGAATTTGAATATCACATCGAACATAAACGTTGTTTAGTTCCTGCTTATATTTAACTTAAGCTTAAAGAATATCCCCATGGTTGAAATCGAAATTGATGGTAAAAAGGTCTCCGTACCAGCTGGCAGCATGGTGATGGATGCCGCCAATAAGCTTGGTACCTACATTCCTTATTTTTGTTATCACAAAAAATTATCAGTCGCAGCCAATTGCCGCATGTGCTTGGTTGATGTCGAAAAAGCACCCAAGCCCTTACCAGCCTGTGCTACGCCAGTGAGCGCTGGCATGGTCGTGCGCTCCAATAGCGAAAACGCCATCAAAGCGCAAAAAGGCGTCATGGAATTTTTGCTGATTAATCACCCGCTCGATTGTCCAATTTGCGATCAAGGCGGCGAGTGTCAGTTACAGGATTTAGCCGTGGGATATGGCGCATCTTCTTCTCGTTATGAAGAAGAAAAACGCGTTGTATTTCATAAAAGTGCAGGTCCGCTCGTTGCAATGGAAGAAATGACACGCTGCATCCATTGCACGCGTTGTGTGCGTTTCGGACAAGAAATTGCCGGTGTAATGGAATTGGGTATGTTGGGGCGTGGTGAGCATTCTGAAATCACTGCTTTTGTTGGCAAGACGGTTGATTCCGAATTGTCTGGCAACATGATTGATTTATGTCCAGTCGGTGCATTAACTTCCAAACCTTTTCGTTATACCGCCCGTAACTGGGAATTGTCACGTCGTAAATCGATCAGTCCACATGACGGTTTGGGCGCCAACCTGATCGTTCAGGTGAAAAATAATAAAGTCATGCGCGTTTTGCCGTTGGAAAATGAAGCGATTAATGAATGTTGGTTGTCAGATAAAGATCGTTTTTCTTACGAAGGCTTGAATAGTGCGGAGCGTTTGACACAGCCTATGATTAAACAAGGCGGTGAGTGGCAAGCGACTGATTGGCAAACAGCATTGGAATACGTTGCGCACGGTTTGAGAAATATCAAACATGAGCATGGCGCAGATGCAATTGCTGCACTCGCTACGCCGCATTCGACTTTAGAAGAATTGTCGTTGTTGCAAAAGTTGGTGCGTGGCATAGGGTCGGAAAATATCGATTTCCGCCTCCGCCAATCTGATTTCACCTTGGGTACAAAAATCAAACCTTGGTTGGGAATGTCGATTGCTGAATTTGCTCAATTAGAGCAAGTATTTGTGATCGCTTCTTTCTTGCGTAAAGATCATCCCTTGTTGGCAGCGCGTTTGCGTTCTGCTGTGAAGAAGGGCGCCACGCTCAGCATTTTGCATGCTAGCGACGATGATTTGCTGATGCCCGTACAGAATAAAATGATTTTGCCGCCGTCTCTGTGGTTGATGGCTTTGGGCGAAATCATGGTTGCTGTTGCTCAATTGAAAGGCATGGCGACGCCTTCTGGTTTTGAAAACATTACGCCTTCTTCAGCAGCCAAAAATACAGC
>CAZCIX010000093.1:0-2696 GCA_964498835.1 uncultured Burkholderiaceae bacterium
GCGCCTTCTAAATCGTCTTTGTAATCAATTTCAGCGCCCACCAAATATTGATAGCTCATGGAGTCTATCAATAATTGCACGCCATTTTTGGTCATGGTGGTGTCGTCTTCATTGACGATTTCATCAAAAGTAAAGCCATATTGAAAACCCGAGCAACCGCCGCCTTGGACAAATACGCGCAGTTTCAAATCAGGATTACCTTCTTCCTCGATCAATTCAGCCACTTTTGCTGCGGCACTTTCGGTAAAAATAATCGGTGCTGGCATGCCACCATCCGCACCTGCGGTATCGACATCATCTCTTTCAAGTTCGGCTACTTCACTCATTTTAAACTCCTACTAAAAACATCATGATCATCACAGCGATCATTATAGGCTTTCCCTACAATTGACGTCGGTGACCTTAAAACCTAGAATCCATTTTCACGCTGAATATCAAAGGAACGACGCGTAATCTTTGGTACGTATTCCGGCATACTAATATCAGGCAATTTACCCAATCGCCAGGCCAAATAAGAACGCAACCAATCATTTTGTTCGTTTGGCACCAAAAAGCGACGTTGCTGCGCCTCATAATTGGGTTTACCTGCAGAAGCGACGCCCTCCCTGGAGGTGGTGGCGAGAATCCATCCTATCAAGCTAATTCCAGCCTTTAATTCATCACTTTTTTGCGCATACTGTTTCAGCACCAAACGCATCGATTTTTCTGCGCTCTTTAATGACACCTCACAATTAGAAAGCTCTTTGCGACCAAACTGTGATCGCATCGTCGCTTCCATCGTTGCAACTTTATTGTAAGCATCCGAAACATCACCCATGGTCAACTTAGTAAACGAAGCACATCCTTGATTTAGATGCGTCAACTTAGAAACTGTCCATAAGGTCCCGCCAACCAACAACACATTTTTGTAGTCACCCGCAACCGCCTCAAAAAAACCTGGCGCAGCATTAAATGTCCTGCTTTTAAAGTTTGCAAAAACATCTTCAGCTAACAACAAGGGGCACAAAGCATATTCCTGTGGGCATTCAGTACGATTATTTTTCATCATTTTCCATATCGAATCGGTGCCATATGGAATTTCATACGTACGTGCAACTTGACGACCGGTCACATGGTCTTCCACCATATACGCAAGTTTGGTATTACCTGCGCCGACATCAAATAACAAAGAATTCGATAAATTTACATCGTCTAATCCGACTTTATCGATCGCATCAATCAGCGTCAACACGCCTTCTTGTTCCGCACTAATAAAATCGATATTCGAAATGATGAAGGGATAGGAAATCAAGGCTAAAAATCGTTTGGCATCAGGTGTATTGAGTGCCTCTATTGCCTTGTTAATTTCGACTATCAACTCCCCAATATTGCGACTTTGCTCAATCGAACTACTACCAACGATGTACACGTTTTCTGGTTTCGCCATTTTCTTCAACATTGCTTCAGCAAAAATGTCAGCAACATTGCGTGCAATTTGCTTCACGGTTTGTTGAGGAATAGTGTCCTCACTCAATGCGGAAACCACACCCATACCTTTGCTGTCTGAAGTCTTCCCACCCAGCGCGAGCGTATCCTCCTTTAAAAACATGGGCTTACCAATCAGGCGCTCTTTGTTATTGCTTTTTTCCAACTTATAAACAAATCCTTTTACGCCAGACCCACCAATTTCGATCCCAATAAAATTGCTTGAGTCTATGAGATCAATCGGCTTGGTTGGATTGGTTGAACCCGCTGCCCAAGAATTTATTTGGCAGAAATTGGTAAAAATCACCATAAAACCAATGAAAAAAATGACACGTCTAACAAGATTGCTGGACTTTATTAAAGTAATGACATTCATTAACTGATTCCTCTCAATTCACACATTTCACGTCATCGGCTTTGCTACCCAAACGCTCATTAATGAGTTTGTTAATTTTGCAATTAATCGAATTAATACTTTTAATCGGTGTAGAAAGTTGATCGTCCAATTGATCAACATACGCACGTATCATAAATTCCACTCTGGTATTAGAGGCTTCATCTTCCGTCAATCCAAACGCATTGCCGAGAATTGGCGCATCTTTTAATCCAGGAATACCTTCGCGATTAACTTGATATTTTTTACGCTCCAATCCACCCAAAGAAACTAATTCGTTATGCGCAGCCACCACACTCGTACTCAACTGATTCTGGTTCGTTGAAATCAGCACGTTCTTTTCGCTTGCAGAAGAAAATTCACTTTGCTTCAAAAACATATCCAGCTGAATTTTGTTGTCACTTAACAAAGTAGGTTTAACTGTAAAAAAGATACCTGCTTCCACCTGCACCGGTGGTGCAATATTTGCTCCTGTGCTATTAGACTCAACGGCTTGCACCAATTTTGTCGTCGTCAAATCAATGGTAGAAACTTGCCCAGGTTTAAGCAAAATACGCGGCTCAGCAGTAATGCGCACCAAACCATCACTGCCATATAAATTTAAAGCACTAAGCAAAGCATAACGACGCTCCGTAGCAGGTAAATAATAGAAATTGGCTGGTAAGGCATTCGCCACCCCGCTACCAAACACCTTGCTAATCGATATGGTTGTCGCATCACCCAATTTGTTTGAAATATCCATTTTTCCTGCAATAGCATCCAAAGCCATTCCCACTCGTTTAGATGTATCAACGCTGTATTGGAAAATCTTCGCCTCAATCACAATTTGTTTATAGTC
>CAZCIX010000094.1:0-2650 GCA_964498835.1 uncultured Burkholderiaceae bacterium
ACCCGTCCTTATTCTTTTCGCGATTCAGAAATGCTGCGCCAGGCAGGTATTCATCCAGTCTTGGCGCGTGTTTATTCCGCCCGTGGTTTAAAACATCAGCAGGAATTGGCGAGCGAGTTGAATGCTTTGATTTCACCCTCTGAGTTATTAAATATCAACGCCGCCGCCAGCTTTTTGGCTGATGCAATTGCCGCGCAGAAAAAACTGGTGATCGTGGCCGATTACGATTGTGATGGCGCCACGGCTTGTGCGGTGGGATTGCGCGGGCTGAGGAGCTTGGGCGCACGGGTGGATTACATCGTGCCGAATCGCTTTGAATACGGGTATGGCTTGACGCCAGAAATAGTCATGCTAACCGTGCAAGAAAAATCGCCCGACATCATCGTCACGGTCGACAATGGGATCGCCAGCATCGAAGGTGTGGCGAAAGCCAAAGAGTTAGGCATCGAAGTCGTGGTCACGGATCACCACCTGCCAGGTGACAACCTGCCAAATGCACGTGTGATCGTTAATCCTAATCAGCCCCATTGCAACTTTCCGAGCAAAAACTTAGCCGGCGTGGGCGTGATGTTTTATGTCTTACTCGCCTTGCGTGCGGAAATGCGCCAGCGCGGCGTCTTCACGCAGCAAACGCAGCCCAAGCTGGATAGTTTGCTTGATTTGGTTGCGCTGGGCACCGTAGCGGACGTGGTCAAACTTGACGCCAATAATCGTATTTTGGTGGCTCAAGGACTCAAACGCATGCGAGAAGGCCGCATGCACGCCGGCGTCGCCGCTTTGTTCCGCATCGCGGGTCGTGAAGCTAGACGCGCCAGCGCCTTTGATCTTGGCTTTGCGATTGGGCCACGCTTAAATGCTGCCGGGCGTTTGCAAGATATGTCGCTGGGCATTGAGTGTCTCTGCACCGACGATGAAGGCCGTGCCTGGGCGATTGCCAATCAGTTGAATGAAATTAATCTGCAACGGCGTGAAATCGAATCCGACATGCAAGACAGCGCACTCAACCTGCTGGACGATTTCAATCCCGAAGACAGCGCCACGCTATGTGTCTTTGATCCCTCCTGGCATGCGGGTGTGATCGGCATTGTCGCTTCCCGCTTAAAAGAAAAATTTTACCGTCCCAGCATCACCTTCGCGCCTGGCAGCGATGGAACGATTAAAGGATCTGGCCGGTCTATTCCGGGTTTCCATCTGCGCGACGCCTTGGATTTGGTCTCCAAACAAGCACCCAGCCTGATCGAAAAATTCGGCGGCCACGCCATGGCAGCAGGTTTAACATTGCGCGCCGATGCGTTTGAGGCATTTTGTTTGGCGTTTGAAGCGGTCGGAAAAGCCTGGCTCACGCCCAATCAATTAGAACGCGTGGTGGAAACCGATGGCGCCTTGGAAGACGCTTATTATTCGACGCAATTCATCGCCTTAATGGAACAACAAGTATGGGGTCAAGGCTTTGCCGCGCCGGTGTTTTGCGATGAATTCCGCATCGTCAATCAGCGTGTTTTAAAGGATAAACACTTGAAACTCATGCTGGAGAAAAATGGCCAGCAATATGATGCTATCTGGTTTGGTCACAACGAAGCATTAACCGAACGCGCCAACGTTGCTTTTCGTTTAGATGCCAATGAATACAATGGCGTGACTAAAGTGCAATTGTTGATTGAGCATGCTGAGTCGGTTTGAGCTAGTACATAACGCATTTCCAACTCATTTAGCCAACACCCGCAAAATTTCTCGGTCGTCGTGCATGATTTCCTCGGATAGGCGCATAACAAACTCCCGATACCCACGCGCCCGTAATTGGCATGCGGGGCAGGTGCCGCAGCCGTAACCCCAGTCGTGCAATGTGCCGCGTTCGCCCAGATAGCAGGTGTGGGTTTCGGTGCGGATTAAATCAACCAGCGTTTGCCCGCCTAGATCTTGCGCCAATTGCCAGGTTTGGCATTTATTTATCCACATCAACGGTGTTTCCAGCTTGAAGTGGGTTGCCATGCCTAGATTAAGCGTCACTTGCAGTGCCTTCATCGTATCGTCACGGCAATCGGGGTAGCCGGAGAAATCGGTTTCACACATCCCGCCGACCAGCACATTCAAACCACGTCGATAGGCCAGGGTGGCGGCTACGGTCATGAACAGTAAATTCCGTCCTGGGACGAATGTATTCGGCAAGCCATTTTCCTGCATGGTAATGGCGACGTCTTCGGTCAAAGCGGTGCTCGACATTTGGCCGAGCAGGGATAAGTCGATCATGTGATCCATGCCTAATTTGCTATCCCATTCTGGATATTGCTGGCGCAGTGTTTGCAGCAGAGTGGGGCGCATGGCGAGTTCTATTTTGTGCCGTTGACCGTAGTCAAAACCTAAGGTTTCGACTTTTTCGTAATGCTTTAACGCCCATGCCAGGCAGGTGGTGGAATCTTGGCCGCCGCTGAAAAGAACTATTGCGCCATCTGTGTGGCTGTGATCAGGGAGTGTCATAGTAAGTTGGGATGTGATGAAATTGTTGGTTTGGGTAATGATTTCGGTCAGGCGTGTTTGGTTAAATTATCCAACACAAAATTGATGCAATACTTAGCACTGACCAATTGAATTTATTCTAAGGTATGGATATTAAATGTCATTGCTTTAATGTGTTTTTTGTTGCTTTAAATTG
>CAZCIX010000095.1:0-2608 GCA_964498835.1 uncultured Burkholderiaceae bacterium
CGATCTTGATATAGCTGGCTATCTTTTCTTAAGGAATCAAGAAGAGGGGTATACGCTTTGGAATTGGTATGAAATTTTTTGTAAATATCGCCTACATCATCCGAGTTGGCTTTTTGTTTTTTATCCCAATAGATGGCAATTCCGTACTGAATATTGGATATGTAATCGAAACGATTAAAAGGCCCCAGCTTAATACCTTTACCCCGAGGTTTCCCATTCAGACGGGTCATAGCATCTTTGGATGTTTCATCTGTAATCTGAAAGACACCGGAGGCTGAAGTTCCTGCTCCCCGAGCTGCCGCATCTGGATTAAAACCGGATTCTATTTTTGCAATTGCAATTAAATTTGCCGTGTCTTGTTGAGACAGCCCATACTTTTTAGCTGCTTCTTGTATCGCCAAGATTGTTTTGTTTTTAACTTCTATTGAAGCATCTCCTGCTTTCCTTGAGTGTCCTCGCAAATGCGAAGGCTCTTGGGAAATGGGATCGGAATAATGGCTCAATATTCTTTTGGGCGTTTTACGGGCCTTGATGGTCGGCATATTGTCTTCCTAGTAAAAATATTTAAGTTTATTCATTGGGGTCTTTCATGACTACCCCTTCTTTTTCTTCATTCACTCTAGAAATAAAAACACTTTTCAGATCAGTATTTTCCACGGTCAAAATAGCATCAAGAAAACTTTTTGATGCTATTCGATACTTGAAATTAGTACGAGGATAATGACCAGAGGTAGAGCCAAGATAGGTGCCATTTTCTGAAAAATAATCAGACCATTCACAATTCGAGCATGACTCGAAAATTGTGCTGCCTACATCCAAATAGAATTTATTCTTCATGGGCACACAAAATATTTTTGTAATAAGCGGCTGATAGCCTCCGCCAGATGACTCGAAAGGCGCGTTGTAATTGACGTTCCTAATGATGTCACCATCTTTTTTAAGAAAAGAAATATTTTGATTAAAGCAGTACGCCAAGCCTTCCTCCCGCTGCACACACGTGGTAGTGATAACGACATCCGTTCGGCCGCACTGTAAATGCTGCGCTTTTACAAATAAATTGTCTGAAAAGGATCCGGGTGATTTTTGGGGGCCAAGCAGATGGGATGTTTCTGCGAAGGAAAAAATGGGCAAAGAGAGCATGCTCAACAACAATAATAATGTTGTATATAGGAATCTTTTTTGGGGATGTGTCATGTTGATTTCGCCAATCTTTTTTACTTTTTAATGCCAATTATCAAAGTGGAACTGAACGAGTTTGCCATTGTTCACGCGATAAGCGATATAGGCAATGTTCACGTAATGCGTTTCCCATCGGCACATTCGGATGTTCAAAGGTTGCGGTGTCTTTTTGCATGCCAAGTTTTTCCATCACGCGTTGCGAACGATGGTTTTGCAATGCGGTGAAAGAAACGATTTCATCCAAACCCAGTGTTTCGAATCCAATGCCAAGCGCTGCATTGGCTGCTTCAGGCGCATAACCTTGTCCCCAATGTGCTGTCGCAAGTCGCCAGCCAATTTCGACGCATGGTGAGCAGGGCAGTTCTATTGTTGGAATATGTAAACCAACAAAGCCGATGAATGTATTCGTAGTTTTAAGCGCTACCGCCCAAAATCCCCAACCGCGCTCAGCAATGGTTGTTTGAATGCGTGTGGCCACTTCATCACTTTCAGTACGATTTAACAGTTTTGGAAAATATTCCATTACTTTTGGATCGCCATTCAATGTCGCAAATGGCACGAAATCAGCCTCGCGCCATTGCCGTACGTGCAAGCGTTTGGTATCGAATTCGATGAGGGGTGGCGATTGATTGAGGGAAATATTTGGCATGGTTTACTTGGTTATTTTTTCTTTGCTTGGTTTCTGGCCTGGTCCATCATCATATGGGACAATTTTGCTGCCAATCTTACCAAGAAGGATTTGGGGGCGGGTGATTGATGGAGCTGATAAAAGCAATTCAACCGTAAGGTGGGGATGAATGCTGAGTTGCGGAAACTGGACATTGAACTACAGGAACTAACGATATGACTGACACTACTGTGCCTCAACTTACCGCTCGCTTTGATGAACTCAGCCAGCGTTTGCCCGATGAAGATATTGAGTTCTGGTTTGCGCGTGACCTCATGGAGCCATTGGGCTATGCCCGCTGGGAAAACTTCACTACCGCTATCCAGCGAGCCATTGACTCCTGTAAATCAACAGGATACGACGAAGCTGATCATTTTCGTGGCGTCACGAAAATGATCGAAGTGGGCAAGGGAGGTCAACGCCCCGTAGAAGACTTCATGCTGACTCGCTATGCCTGCTATTTGATTGCTCAGAACGGTGATCCACGTAAGCAAGCTATTGCTTTTGCCCAGAGCTATTTTGCGGTACAAACACGCAAGCAAGAGCTGATTGAAGACCGCATGCGTCTGCAGGCTCGCATGGATGCGCGTGAACGTCTGCGGGAATCTGAAAAGGCGCTATCCCAGAATATTTATGAACGCGGCGTGGACGATGCTGGCTTTGGCCGTATCCGTGCAAAGGGAGATGCGGCCCTGTTCGGCGGCAACACCACGCAGATGATGAAAGACAAATACGGCATTGTTCAAACTCGCCCTCTGGCCG
>CAZCIX010000096.1:0-2585 GCA_964498835.1 uncultured Burkholderiaceae bacterium
CGAGCATTCATGTCCGCAATCATTTCACGCAGTGCCGCACGATGCAGCTCACGATTAACTTTATGGTGAATAACCAAGTGATCACAATCACGCATCGCCTTAATGGCTTTTCAGATTGAATTATTGACTGTGTTTTTGCCCTCGATTAAAAGAGATTAGATATGAGGTAATCGCTCATTAATTAGGGTAATAATACGGATTTTTACCCTAATTAATGGTAGTATTACCCCATTCCATATTCTTAGATAACTCATGCACTCACTCTTGCCCGACTACCTCGCCAAGCTGCGTTTTGATGCCCAGCAACTAGCGACATTGCGCGCTCTGGGCGAGTATCGGGGCAAACAGCAGCTATACGTGGCGCAGTCGCAGGAGGTATTGAGGGACTTACGTCAGGTGGCCGTGGTAGAGTCCACCGAATCATCCAATCGCCTGGAGGGAGTGATAATCGCAGCGCACCGGCTGAAGTCGCTGGTGCTCAAAAACGCCACCCCGCAAAGCCGCTCCGAGCAAGAAGTGGCGGGCTACCGTGACGCGCTGGGTATGATCCACGAAAGCGGCGAGCAGATGCCGTTTTCAGAGGGCACCGTTCTGCAGCTTCACGGCATTTTGTATCGCTACATGCCACAGCCGGGTGGGCACTGGAAAGCCACCAACAACGACATCATTGAGTTCCACGCCGATGGCAGCTCACGCATCCGCTTCCGGCCCGTAGCGGCGCATCTCACTCCCATGGCGATGACCGATCTGATTGCGCGCTACCGCACAGCACTGGATCAACATTTGGCCGACCCGTTGGTGCTGGTGCCGCTGGTCATCCTCGACTTTCTCTGTATCCACCCCTTCCCGGATGGCAATGGCCGCATGGCGCGGCTGTTGACCCTGCAATTGCTCTACCACTTCGACTACGCAGTGGGCCGTTTCATCAGCTTGGAGCGCATCTTCGAAGAGTCGAAAGAAAGCTACTACGAAACGCTGGAGGTCAGTTCGCAAAGCTGGCATGACGGCACCCACAATATTGCCCCGTGGCTTAACTATTTTTGGGGGACCCTGCTTCGGGCATACAAAGAATTCGAAGAGCGTGTCGGCACTATCGAACATGGACGCGGCGCCAAGGGCGACCGTGTGCGCACCGAAATCCTCAAAAGAAACCTACCATTCTCGATTTCAGAAATCGAAGAAGCCTGCCCCGGCATCAGCCGCGACATGGTCCGCGTCGTCTTGCGTGCGATGAAAGGTGAAGGGCTGATCACACCAACGGGTAAGGGCCGTGCGGCCAAGTGGAAGCAAACAAAAGTAGATTAAATAGCGTCATCCCCGAGTGTTTTAGTCGGGGATACAGCAAATTTTCATAAATGATTTACACCCACAGTTTCATTTGGATGATGTCGACAAAATTACAGTGGAATTTTAGTGAGCCTCTCTAAATCTGGCTGTGCGCATTGCATTGCATTGAATTCCTGCAAAAGTTCACCGGCAATAGCTTTCGCAAGAGGAGAAAAATAGAAGACATGGTTATTAGCGACGCTACGATCTCGCCAAACTCCCACGGCGGGCAATTGTCCCGTTGCATAAAATCTTTCCATGAATTTTGTGTGGAATGTGTTCACTAAAACTTTAGCTTCCGTGTCTCTAATGTCAACTCCATCACTAGTTGTAACCTTGAACCAACTACCAGTTACTGCGTTGATATCTTTTTGCCGGATGCGTAACTTTCCGTAATTATCGAAATTACTTGGTTCCAATATAGCCAAAGCAACAGCATCAAGAATCGTGCCACGATGCTCCTCGAACGTTTTCAAATAGACTTCTTCTTTTTCGTTACCATTTAAGCCACCAAGATCGTCAAGAACCAGACTGATGATGAGAACTGTGACTGCCTTGCCATTATGTTCGACAGAAAATTCCAGCTGCTCTCTTTCTTGCATAAAAGTCGGGCGTCTGATTAAGTTCGGACGATTTGCCACCATACGTACCCCGGGTCCGCCCTCTGCATTACCAGGAATAAATTCGACACCTGCATTGTTAAGAGCTTGGTAGATCCGAGCTACTGTCTGAGTATCAGTAGCGCGCTTCTCACTTTCTAAGTCACGAATTGTACTAAGTCCCACGTCAGCATTCTTCGCCAAATCGCCTTGAGACCAATTCAAGTACGCCCGACCTGCACGAATTTGGGCTGGAATAATCACATTTTTCATCATTTTAAATTGCACTTTATAAGTTTATAAAGTTTTATTTTATAAACTATTTTAGTTTATATCAACAAATTATTATTGTTTATTTAAATTGTGTAAATTATTGAAAAGCCAACTATTACATCTTCAAATTCATCACCCTATCCCTAGCCCCATGCAACTTCCGATAACTATCCACCAACCTCTGATGCCGATCCAACCCTTCCAGCTTCATGCTCGTCGGCGTCAAGCCAAAGAAGCGAACGCTGCCGTCTACCGTGCCGATCACCGCGTCCATCCGTGCGTTGCCGAACATGCGGCGGAAGTTGACTTCGTAGTCGTCTAGTTCCAACTCCTCATCCAGCAGCACTTCCAGTACGACGTTGAGGGCTTGGTAGAACAAGCCGCGGT
>CAZCIX010000097.1:0-2419 GCA_964498835.1 uncultured Burkholderiaceae bacterium
TCTCTGCTCATCAGTAGTCGCTGCATTGCCCATCTTGATCAACATCTCACGCGTGCCAGCAGTAGCAAATAAAGCTCGCCCTGTTTCACTAGCAGCAATGTTAGCTATTGCGTCAACAATACATCTTCTCGCCGCATCAGTAGTCGCCGCATGGCCCATCTTGATCAACATGTCACGCGTGGCAGGAGTAGTAAATAAAGTTTTTCCTGTTTCACTGGCGGCAATCTTGACTATCGCTTCAGCGACCCGTCTTCTCGCCGTATTAGAAGACGCCGCATTGCCCATCTTGATCAAGATGTCACGCACCATGTCATTGAAAGACGCGGTTTGCTCTCCTAGATTAAGCAACCCTATTTCCTTTAGCGTGATGTCGCCCACTCCCAATCTCCCAGCGGCTATCCCTATCACTTTTCCCAGCACATCCTGATTAGTCCAGGCAGATAAACTCATCTCGAAGCTTAGCTGGCTTGGGTCTCTACAGTCTTTCCATAAAGAGGCAAACCACGCACTCCCCTTTGCTAACTCCATAGCTTCTTTAATCGATAACTTGACGCTTGTTGGTTGTGGAAATTGATCAAGAGCACGCTTTCTTTGTACAAAATTGATTTCACATTCCAAAGAATTGAATGCATTGAATGCCCAACCAGTTTTTATTCTTTCATCGCAACTTTCTAAATCAACGCCATGCCGGCAGACTAGGTATAAAGCAAATTTTTGATCTTCCAAATTCAGGGCAACGTCAAGCAACGATTTGAGAAAATCAGCTTCAAGATTTGAAGCGCTTTGCCCCCCATTTGAATCCAGAACAACGGCAATCAACATTTTCAAGGGATCAGCTTCGAAATCAGAATGATCATTTTCAATACACAATTTCTCTACAAGATAGATTCTTGCCTCAGGTGTTAATGAAGCAAGATTTTCAATTGAAAACTGTTGCGCTGTTGAACGATGCGGATCTCTATCTTGTAAGCAATATGACGATGCGGCTGAAGATGAAAATGTGGGCGTTAAGTTTGATAGCATGAATATTTAAACAATTTTTATAATCAAAAAAATTACTAATATTGCATGCATATATTACAATAAATTTGCCGTTTTTAGAAAGAAATACCAATGAGATGCGTCGCTCTACACTTGGCTACAAATTTTATCGGTCTCAGTCTTTGAGAAAATCGAGATTTCAGGGAAATTAAACCGAGATTGTTCAGTAGAGTTTTTTAACCAAGATGGTCCGTTAATCTCCGTCGTTCCCGCGGGTTTAGGCGGGAACCCAGCGTCTTTCGTTGTCCATTGCTAAAAGCCACTGGGTCCCCGACTAAAACACTCGGTGACGACGGTTTTAAGTTTTTCCGTATTGCAATCGTTCCCACGCGGGAGCTTGGGAATGAGAAAAAACTGAAATCCGTAGGGGTGCTGCCTTTTTCCACGGTTTAAATGATCAAACTTAATTGATAGATTTGATAGATATTTATAAACTTTTTGTTTATAATATTTCGTATGATTCAGACATTCGCCACTCCTGAAACAGAGCATTTTTTTGCTACTGGAAAATCGCACCGCTTGCCTTCGGTCATTCTTAAACGCGCAGCGATGCGATTGACGCAATTAGATAGTGCTGTGCGCATTGAGGATTTACGTTTTCCGCCTTCTAATCGATTAGAAGCACTGGCTCATGATCGAGTTGGGCAGTGGAGTATTCGTATTAATAAACAGTGGCGCGTCTGTTTTCGCTTTGAAAATGGCGATGCTTATGATGTTGAAATCGTCGATTACCACTGAAAAATGAAGGAGAAAAATATGCCAAAAAATGGCTTATCTGCAATTCATCCTGGCGAGTTTTTGGGAGAAATCTTGGAAGAAATGTGCATTTCTCAAGCTGAATTCGCTCGAGCGATTGGTATATCGGCAATGCGGATTTCGCATGTGATTAAAGGGACGCGTCCTGTGACTGCGGAGCTGGCTTTGTTATTTGGCCGTGCTTTTGATCAATCACCGCAATACTGGCTTAGTTTGCAAGCTTCTTACGATTTAAAAACCGCAGAGGTAAGCGTTGGTGAGCGCCTTATCAAAGTGCATTCGTTTGCGCATGCGTAGAACTTAATGCACGCATCCCCATCCTTAACCGAAGCACGCCAACTAGCCAGCCAAGGGCGTTTTGATGACTTCTTGCTGCATTGTCAGCAGATGATGGATACCCACAACGAAGATCCTGAAGCGCTGTTGAGTATTGGTTCTTTGCTGCTTTCGTTTGGTTTTTTATCGACTGCGTATCCGTGTTTTGCGCGTGTTCGCGAACTGTTGCCGAATGACGTACGGGCATTGGTGAATTTGGCGAATGTGGCGCGTGATGCGGGGCAGCATGCAGCTGCGCGGCGGATTGATGAAGCATTGCTGGCGCGCTTGCCGGATCATCCTGTGA
>CAZCIX010000098.1:0-2309 GCA_964498835.1 uncultured Burkholderiaceae bacterium
ACGCCATGTTGAAAAATAAGGGCAGATTCATCACCTGCCCTATTTTTTATACTTCATTATTGTGAATTTAAGCATTACAATAATGAAACATTTCCCATGGGAAATTTAAAAATACTAGCGTTGATTAATAACTATATCGGGGAAGAAAACAATCATGAAATTACTATTCAAGAAAAAATTGCTGGCCATCGCAATTGGAGCAATTGGGACCATCGGTTCTCTTTACAACATCACTGCATTAGCAGCAAGTAGTATTCAATACAGCGAACACAATGATCAATGGTTTGCCAATATTGCTGGCAACGCTTCTCCATCACAGGCCATTTTGACTTCTGATAATGGTTTGTATTTTGTGTATTTCAGCCAAGGGTATTTTGGTGTCTATGATTTTCTTGGTCATGTCATCTGGGGCGTGAACATGCAGGACAAGGCTTCGTATTTTGGAATGACAAAAGATGGCTTGGGTTTATGGGAAAGTAGCAAAACTTCTGCCGTGTTTCTATCAAAACCAAGCAGCTCAACCACACCAACCAGCCAAGTTCCCACTACCAAGTTAATGCTCACCAATGATGGCAATTTGCTTTATCAAACAATGCAAAACAACAATTGGGTCACGACATGGCAAACCAATACCACCATGCCATCCAACGTCACAACAACATTGTCACAAATACAAACACAAAAGAACCAGTACAACAGTTTGGTGACCAACTCAAATACCGCCAAATATAATCTTACCAATGCGCAACAAGACTTAAACTCAGCTACTGCTCGCAACAATGATGCTGTCAACGCTGACGTCACACAACAAAAAGATACCCTAGCTAAAATACATGCGCATAACCAACTATTAATCAGGAATGCTTTTGAAATTGCCTCTGCTGGCCTAAAACGCGTATCAGGTCTACCGAGTAGCAGTGGTGCCACATTAAGTCCGCCTACCGTCACTTCCACACCAGCAGGTAGCAATACTAAACATAGCGCGAATTACAAAGCTCCTTTACCGCAAGCACAACAAAATGCTGTTAATTGCGTTCCCAGCGTTGGAGTAGGCACACAAACATCAACTGGCACGACAAGTGGCACGCAAGCAGCAAGCGGTGGTGCCAATGCAAGTGTATCCGCTGGTGTTGGCGGATCTGCCAGTGCAACTGTTACGAGTACCAGTATTGATACCGAAGTGAGTTTCAGAGACTGTGTAGATGCCGTCGTCTCGGTACAAGGTCAATTGAATGGTCCTGGGGGATCCACACTTGGTGCTTCAGTAACATTAGAAACATTTGCTGGCGCGATGATGGATGCCAACCTGCAAGCCAATCAAAATGGTCTTCAGGCCTCTGTTTCTAGCCAAGATGGCGTATTTATCACCATGACTGCTGACGCCAGTGCAAACGTGCAGGGCTTTGGCGTCGATGCCAATGGCCAAGTCGTTGTCATGAGTGGTAGTCAAGGTAGTGCAAATATACAGGCCAACAAAAATGGAGTAGCCGCAGGTGCTGAAGGCACCTATGGAAGTGGCGTGAGTGCATCCGGGTCAGTAACGCAAAATATGCGATATGGATCAACGACAACTGGAGCCGGTGCTTCTGTTGGCGTAGTCGGCGCAGGTGGAACCATTGGTGCGACAACTAGTCACGGCGTACTGAATTTGGAGTTAACCGGTGATTTAGCGGCTGGTATTGGTCTTGATTTAGACCTCGGAGTCGGCGTCAACTATGGTCAATCTTACAACGACCTACGCAGCGCTTACAATGCACTCAAGCAAACACGGCAAGCAAAGCATGCGGCTCAACAAACTGTGCTGGCAGCGCAGACAACGTATAACACCATGAAAGCAACTGCTGACAAAGCACAACAAGAACTCACTACAGCAGCGGATTCAATTGCCCACGCAACCTCACAGGCAACCACTTTGGTGACATCAGAAGTTAGCAAAGATGCGCAAAATTTTGCTAAGGTTGCGACGACAGCATTTGAAAATCCTAGCGCAATCGCAGCGGCAGCAGCGGAAGCCGCCGCCAAAGCAGCGGCAGATGCCCAAGCAGCGGCCGATGCAGCAGCAAAAGCAGCCGCAGATGCAGCCAACAAAGCGGCAAGTAGTGTCTCCAGCACCGCCAAAAGCGTTGGCAAAAGCATCAAACATGCTTTCCACTTTTAATAACGAGGATGGGCAGAAAATAGCGTTTTCTTATTGTTAAAGATTGAGATCCGATAATAGAAAAGGGTTAGCGCTTTTCAGCAGCTAACCCTTTTTAATGCATCACTTACTTAATAGCTATTCAACACTTCATAATGAAGTATTATTCAAT
>CAZCIX010000099.1:0-2299 GCA_964498835.1 uncultured Burkholderiaceae bacterium
GTGATGGTGCGTAGTCGTCGTTAAAATCTCACCCCCGCCGCAACCCCAACAACAGTCCCCTTCTGCCACCACAATCCCATCATGTGGCACTGCTTGATCGCCACCCTTGTGGCTCATTGTTTTCCCTTAATTTGTAAAATAAATTGCATTTTTGCGCAAAAAAAGCATAATTGTCATATATTTTAATGATATTGGGGTGTTTGATGCTTGTCGAATTCCGAGTTAAGAATTTTCGCAGCTTGCGGGATGAGCAAGTGCTCAGTTTGGTCGCATCCAAGGATAAGACCCTGCAAGACACTAATATTTTTGCAACTCATAACAAAGCCGCTCCTAACTTGCTTCGGAGCGCTGTTGTTTATGGTGCGAATGCGGGTGGCAAATCAAATCTCATCAAGGCGCTGCAATATATGCGCAGTATGGTGGTTGAGTCAGCTACTGTGGTTCAACCAGGTCAGACCTTTATGGTGCAGCCATTTAGGCTGGACGATCAGTCATCAAAAGAGCCTACCGAATTTGAGGTAACTTTCATCCAGGACAATGTACGTTATCAGTATGGCTTTGCCATGACACCGCAACGTATCGTCAGTGAATATCTTTTGGTTTATAAAGCTTCCAAGCCTCAGCGTTGGTTTGAGCGCCATTTCGATATTCAAAGTGGTAAGGATGTTTATGATTTTGGCCTTGGGCTCAAAGGCCCTAAGAATTTATGGGAAGGTGCCACGCGTCCCAATTCTTTATTTCTTTCGATGGCAGTGCAGCTCAACAGTGATGCGCTAAGACCAATTTTTGATTGGTTCGTCAATCGACTCGTGATCTTCAACGAACAAACTCCGCTTACCCCTGATGTTTCGATTCAGATGTTGAAACAAATGGAAGGAAGAAAGCAAATTTGCGACTTTCTTATCGCAGCCGATATCAGCATTGCCGATATTGAAGTTGTGAATCGTAAAGTTCCGGCACAGACGGTACATTTCGACTTGAGCGCAGGCAAAACCGAAGTGCGTAACGAAGAAATGGAAGGGCATGAGTTGCGCTTCTCCCATGTCACTGCCAAAGGTAAGGCAGTGTTTGATTCGATGGATGAATCGAATGGCACACGCAATTTGCTATTTCTTGCAGGTCCGGTCATAGATGTTTTGAAGAAAGAGCAGATTCTGGTTATAGATGAGCTTGATACCAGCTTACATACGTTGTTAATACGAGAGCTTGTAAGACAATTTCACCATTCTGATACTGATGTGAATGCAAGCAGAGCGCAGCTCATATTTACGACCCATGACACTTCCTTACTGGATGCATCCAATTTGTTTCGGCGTGATCAGATTTGGTTTGTCGAAAAGGGAAATGATCAGGTTTCATCATTAGTTAGTTTGTCCGAATTCAGTCCACGCAAAAATGAAGCGCTTGAACGCGGTTATCTAATGGGCCGTTATGGCGGTATTCCCTTCTTGAAAGCTAATTTCGGGAGGGCAGTTGATGGGGCGTGACAACCATCCAAAAGAGCGACGAGCAAAACAACTTGCACGCAAGCAAGGAAAACGTGCCAGCTACGATCGCATCTTGATTGTTTCTGAGGGTGGTAAGACAGAGCCTAATTATTTCGGTGAGATTCGCGCCACTTACAAGCTAAACACCGCCAATGTTGAAGTGCGGCCGAGCGCATGGGGAACGGCTCCGATTCAAGTTGTGCAATATGCAAAAGAGTTGTTTGAGCAAGGAGATCCGCATAAAAACATCGAGCCGCGTGCATTTGAGCAAGTCTATGCGGTGTTCGATCGCGACGATCATGAGAGTTATTTTGACGCACTACGATTCGCTGAATCATTGGATCGCAAGCTGAAGAATGATGCTAAGCAGCCCATTCGATTTCATGCGATTGCTTCGATACCCAATTTTGAATTGTGGCTATTGCTGCATTATCAAAATATTCAGGCACCTTTGCATCGTGATGAAGTGATGCGCCGCCTCAAACAGCATATTCCGGGTTATGTGAAAGGGGCTGAGAGCATTTTTGCTATGACCCGCCAGCTTCTGACAGTCGCCACGCAGCGGGCGGATGCCTTGGCATTGCGGTTCAGTGCTGATACTGATCCTGAACCTTATACAGCCATCACTACTCTAGTTAAACTATTGACTACCTTGCGCGGCTAGTATTAACGCAAATCTCACTCCCGCCGCACCCCCAACAACAGCACCCCTTCCGTCACCTGATCACCAACCACGTAGTGTATTTCTTCCACGACACCATCATGTGGAGCGGTAATCGTATGTTCCATTTTCATCGCTTCCATGATGAGTA
>CAZCIX010000100.1:0-2298 GCA_964498835.1 uncultured Burkholderiaceae bacterium
TTGCGATTTAAGCCGTGTTTCATCCAGTGTTTCACCTTGTTTGAAAAAGAAGGTGGTTGCCGCTAAAAAAGAGGTCGGCGCCAACCGAACCAACGCCGTACTGGCTGGAACGATCAAAACATCGGATTGACCATTTTGGACTTCATACAACGTAGCCAAACGTTCGGACACCAAATCCTGATGTGGGGAGAATGCATCGTAAGGCAGTGTTTCCCAATCTGGTAGCAGATGGCAGCGTAGTTTTTTGTCACCAAACCACGGAATTTCATCCCGCAAACGCTGTGCATCCGTTGCATCAGCTGCAACGATCACCAACATACGGCCTTGGGATTTCAATTCGAAAGCGGCTTGCGCTAACACATAAGCATCGGCAGAACCATGCAAAGACGGCAACACAAAGCGATGACCTGCCTTGGGCAAGGATTTTTTAAAATCGAGGGACATGCGGGGTAGTGGATGATTACAATCGAGGCTGCCGATTATAAGCGATGTGTTTATTTTTTAATTTGTAAGAATTTTGTAGGAAATTTGTAGGAATAATCTTATGTTCCCTCGTTACTTTGCCTTGATCCCCGCCGCCGGCGTTGGTAGTCGTATGCAGGCGGATTGCCCCAAGCAATATCTATCGATTGCAGGGCAGACTATGTTGCATCACACCGTGCAGGCCTTTCTCAATCATCCGGCTATAACGCATACCTTTGTTGTGGTATCTCAGGATGATGGCTATATCGATCAGGTTTTTCCCGATCATATTCCGAATATGACGGTATTGCGCTGCGGCGGAAAAACGCGCAAAGAAAGCGTACAAAATGGCCTGCAAGCCATGCGCTCCTTAGCCGCTATTCAAGCAAACGACTGGGTGTTAGTCCACGACGCCGCTCGCCCTGGTTTGACGGTTGCATTGATCGATCGTTTGATTGAAGGTGTAAGGGAAGGAGAAAAGACGATTGGTGGTTTATTAGCATTACCTGTCGTTGATACAGTCAAAAAAGTAGATGGCCAGCAGGTAACAACGATCCCGCGCACATCATTATGGCTAGCCCAAACGCCGCAGATGTTTTCTTATGCTTTGCTACAACGTGCATTAGATGCCATAAGCGACGCGACCGACGAAGCCAGCGCAGTTGAAGCCTTAGGCTTGGCACCGAAATTGGTAGAAGGGCACCCTTGCAATAGCAAAATTACGCGCCAGGAAGATTTTGAGTTGGTGGAGTTGTTTTTGGGGGCTGTGAGGCGAACTAATATTATTTAACCGAGATTGTCCATTAACCTCCGTCATTCCCGCGGGTTTAGGCGGGAATCCAGCGTTTTTTGTTGTTTACGGCTAAAAGCCATGGGGTTCAAAATTAAAGCACTTGGGGACGACAGTTTGGAGTTTTTCCATATTACTGTCGTCGCCGATAAAAATACAAAGCCGTGCATAATCCGCAACCTATCAAATACAGCAGCCCGTCATCAGAAACAAAGATCGGATAAACCATCAGGGTGATGCCTATCCATTTCATGGATGAATTAGCCACTTTTTTGCCGTGTCGATAGGCGATATAGCCAATGATGTTGAAGATAATGCTGCCTATCAAATAAGGCACGCTAGGCATGACAAAGCCTATGGATTTCAGGATGTCGAGTTCGTTCATATTAGTGAGATTTTTTATTAAAGGAGTCGTAAATGAATACTCAAGTAAATACCCCAATACACACCCAATTTGAGCATGTTTCGGTTGTGAAGAAAGCCAATGTGTATTTCGATGGCAAATGCGTTTCGCATACTGTTCTTTTTCCGGATGGTAGTCAAAAAACAGTCGGTGTTATTTTCCCGTCATTGTTGAAGTTCTCCACTAATTTGCCAGAAATCATGGAAATCGTAGCAGGCAAATGCCGTGTGCGCATAGGTGATGACACGGGTGAAAGCAGTTGGCAAGTCTATGAAAATGGCCAAAGTTTTCATGTTCCAGGGACGTCTTCCTTTGAATTGGAAACGTTGGAAACTTTGCATTATGTTTGTCATTTCGTGGGGAATTGATTGGTATCTGGGCTTCATATATCTAAGGTTTAATAATGAAATAAATGCTTGAAAAGGGGGGGGAAGTGCGCCCCCTTTTCTTTGTCCGTCCAACGTAAGCACAATTGTAAGACAGTGCAAATATTTTGTTATTATTTTGAAATGCAAATTTAATAATTATAATGTGCGTATGAAGAAAAACATGGTTGCCGCACAGCAATATTTTATTATTAAATATTCATTGCCTATTGAGCAATTTTTTGGGTTTGTATGTTATAGTTAGCGCCGTAATTTAG
>CAZCIX010000101.1:0-2262 GCA_964498835.1 uncultured Burkholderiaceae bacterium
AATCCCGCGTCTTTCGTTGTTTGCAGCTAAAAGCCACTGGATCCCCGACTAAAACACTCGGGGACGACGGTTTTAAGTTTCTCGGTATTACCGTTGTTCTTGCGGTAACAACGGGGGAATGGAAGCTAGTGGACAATCTCGGTTAACGTTAACTTTAATAATGTAAAAAAAGGAAAACAACATGATGGAATTACGTAGAAGCAAAGAGCGCGGTCATGCCAATTTGGGTTGGCTGGACTCGTATCACAGTTTTTCTTTTGCCCATTATCACGATCCTAAACACATGGGATTTGGCCCCTTGCGCGTGATCAATGATGACAAGATTCAAGCTGGTGCTGGATTTGGCACGCATGGTCATAAAGACATGGAAATCATCACCTATGTGTTGGAAGGCGAGCTGGAACACAAAGACAGCATGGGCAACGGCAGCGTATTGCGCCCTGGCGATGTACAACGCATGAGTGCCGGAACGGGGGTGATGCATTCGGAATTCAATCACTCGCAACAAGTCACTACCCATTTGCTGCAAATATGGATCATCCCTGATCAAAACGGCGTCACGCCTGGCTATCAGGAAAAGCATTTCACCAATGCGGAAAAAGAAGGGCGCTTATGTCTGCTGGCATCAAAAACTGGTCAGGATGGTTCCATCTCAATCCACCAGAACGCCAAACTCTATGCCGGTCTTTTTGATGCAGAACAACAAGCCGAGTTAAACATTGCCCCTGGTCGTTTGGCCTATGTGCACGTAGTAAAAGGAACGATTTCGCTGAACGATCAAGTGCTTTCTGGCGGCGATGCGTTAAAGCTCAGTGACGAGCAGGTGTTGCGGATTGAGCATGGCGAACAGGCGGAGGTGTTGGTGTTTGATTTGCCGGCGTTTACGTCGGCATGAAGAAATTGCTCTTGCAGGGTCGGTGAACCTCTCAACATATTGGTGAAATAACTTGCATCTCAGCCGGCATTTTTTTGTACCGCAACGTTTTTTGTTGTAAAACGCTGAATTGTCAATTCGACAAGTTTCTGTATGCCTGGAAGGATAAATATGTGCAGGTTTCCACGGATGGCCTGCATTACATCGGGGGAAGTGCCAAATTTTCCATGTTTAATTGCCAATGCAACCTTTTTTTGTGCGCTTTGCTCAGTAAATATAGGCAGCTTTTTAGCGAGGGCTAGTAGTACATTTGGATCAGTGCTGAATTTTTCATTTTCAATTGCATCTGCAATTTCGTTTTGTATCGTTGACACAGTATGGGTAAATATATCCAGATTGTGAATGAGGGCTAGCAGTACAGCTGGATTAGTACCAAATTGTCCTTTTGCAATTGCATTTGCAATAAGCCATTGTCCGTCTGCAAATTGAAATACACGTAAATTCGCGGCAATGGCAATTAAAGTTGTTTCATTTGCACCAAATAATCCTTGGTTGATGGCTTGTGCAACTGATACTTGGTGTTCTCTATCGGTAAATATATCTAAACCCTTTGCAAGGGCTGTCAGTATTGCCGAATTTTCACCGAATTTTTTTGCTTTGATGGCATCTGCAATGTTCCATTGCGCCATCAGATCAGTAAATGCATGCAAATTCTCAGCAATCGCAGTTAGCGTTGTTTCATCGTGATTAAACAATCCGAGTTCGAGCATGCGGGTAATCATTATTTGTTCATTCGGCGTCATCGGTGCTATTGCTTGTCCCGAGTCTGTACCAAAAAATACCGTTACAACTGCTTTTGCAAGATTAGTTTTTATGGTGTTATCGATCTCGAAATCTGGACAGTTAAGCATTGCCTTAAGAAGTCTGGGATTCATACTCTTTAAGATAGCCTGTTGTACCTCAAGCGTTTGGAAAAATTGAGCGCTATCTGGTGACCCCAAATCAGACAGTATTTGTTCCAATCTTTGTTGTTCTTTTTCTGAATAAGAGCCACGAGTAATCGCTGTGGCTAAATCAGCATGGTTGAGTGTTGTTGGGAAAAAGAACGCATTCCAATGTGTATTGATAATTTGATATAAATTGGTGGTATTTCCCTCAACCCTTTGAGGGGGAGTCGTATTGGCCGCATTGGTGCTGATAGCGTTACCTATAGTCGAATCTGTAGCTGTAGCGGTTTGCGACCTTGTTTCTGGTTCTTCAAGTGCGCTGGTATCTTGGTTTTGAACCTGAAGTGTCGGGGTACTGTTTGTCCCTGCGTAGGTGTTTTTATCTTCTTCCTTCGTAGAGATCATCAATTTTTCTAATTCTTCTTCTAATTCATTTAATTC
>CAZCIX010000102.1:0-2257 GCA_964498835.1 uncultured Burkholderiaceae bacterium
AGTCCTGCCAATGGTTTCCCGATTCCGGCTCCACCTGCCGGTGCCAAGATGCTGGATAAAGATGATTTCGTTTCGGGTTGCGGTATTGAGTTTTTTCTTCTGCATTTCACGCTTTCGTTTGGTTGTGAGACAGGGGCCCCATTACAGGAGATTACTTGCAGTCCTTTCTTTTAAAGTGGTATGAAACTTGGTAACCATCAGCAGAGTTAATTCTGCCAGATTGACCAGCTATTGCTGCTTGTTTGAGCCGAGCGATGATGCGAGTCAGGTTTGCGGTCCCAAGCGAAAGAGCTTTTAGCTTTTCGGCGAGCTGCGTAGTCTTACACTCAAAACGTTTTCCTTGAACGGTGAGAATGATGTCCATACAGTCCTCAAAAGTGGAAAGAAGTGTCTGGTAAAATTATCCAATATATTTGAGAACTTGTCAAAAAGATAATGTCAAAGATACGTAACAAAAACCATTGCAAAGTAAGGACACTGTGGTATATTGTAATAAGTATATTATGACAAGTAAAAAAACACCCAACAAAGAAACGCCTAAAAAGAGAATCTCCCCCCACAAAGAGCTTCAGGAAGCACTCGTTAAGTTCGGCCTCTCTGAAAATGAGACACGTATCTATATGTATCTTTTAGAACGCGGCGAGGCTGTTGGTGGCTCTAAGATTGCCGTAGGAACTTCCATTCATCGGCAGTACGTGTATATTATTCTGCCGAAGTTGATAGAAATGGGGCTGGCAGAAGAGGTTTCATTCGGTAAGCGATCAAAGTATGTTGCCCTAAGTCCTGGACGACTCGAAAGAATAGCCCGTGACCGTGTGAAAGAGACAGAGTTTTTGGTGGAGGGTTTAAATAGAATATCAAAAGTTGGACATGAGCAGGAATCAGAAGTTCTCTTTGGTTTGAAAGAACTTGTTGAGCACGAGCTATTATTTGAGGAGCAGGCCGCTATCGGTGAGGTGCAATACATTATCGGCGGCAATGCAAACGCATTTATCGACATCATGGGTGATGCTTATGAAGAAGTGACCAAGATGGACGCAAAGAAAAAGGTGGTAACGTATTATATCGGCTCATCTCAAGACAAGAAGGAAGAAAAGTTGCAAAAAGGGAGAGAGAATAGGTTTCACATGAGATATTTGGACACTATGCCTGAGGGGTTAACTCATACTGTGATACGAAGAGACAGGGTATGTTTCTTTTCGTTTCTCAACCCACCAACAGTGCACATTATTAAGTCAAAAGTAGTAGCCGAGAACTACAAAAAGTTTTTTGACATGTTGTGGAAGATGGCAGGTAATAAAAGTTAAAGTTGCGGTTTGCTATACTGATTGTCATGAAAATTACTATTTATACTGACGGGTCAAGTAGGGGGAACCCCGGACCGGGCGGATGGGCTTCGATTATTATTACCGAGACCGAAGTGCTCGAACTTGGAGGCGGAGAGAAAGTTACGACTAATAATCGAATGGAACTCATGGGTGCAATTAAAGGATTGCAGGCTGTCAGCTCTCAGCCTTTAGCTGTTAGCCAAGCAGAGGCAGACCCAGAGTTGCTAAAAGCTAATAGCCAAAAGCTAATAGCTGTCGAAGTCTGTACTGATAGTGAGTATGTAAAGAAGGGGATGACAGAATGGATAGAAGGATGGATCAAGAAAGGATGGAAGACATCAACCAAGAAGCCGGTACTCAACCAAGATCTCTGGGAGATGCTTCACGCAGAAGAGAAGAGGTTAAAAGACGAGGGAATAAAAGTAACATGGACCTATGTGAAAGCGCACGTTGGTATTCCGCTCAATGAAAGAGCAGACACTATCGCAACAGGGTGTGCCGATGAAGAACAGGGTAGTTCTGCAAGTAACTTGCAACTATACCGAGGACCAAAGACTGACTATCCGTACTTCTAGACTTTAGTAGTTAGTTACTGACCACTAGCGCATGACAACCCACCTACAAACAATCATCTTTGTTCTAGGGGTGGCTTTTGGAATAGCTGCTGCAGAACTATCAGCGTATGCAACGGAGTTGGCAATGGCTTCAGTTGTGCTCTTTGTGTCGCAGGCAATTATCTATTTTATAAGTTATCGCAAAGGTGCCAGGTCATACGTTGCGCTTACTATCTCGCTCCTGTCACTTGGGCTACTGTTTGGAATTGTTCGCACACAGTTCATGACTCTACCAAAGAAAGTCACGTGTGAGAAGTCGTGCCAGGTGGAAGGTGTCGTGATCGAGAAAGGGGATGCGAGAGATGCCTATCAGAT
>CAZCIX010000103.1:0-2129 GCA_964498835.1 uncultured Burkholderiaceae bacterium
CGGTGACGCCCAAGGTGCCACCTACCGTTGCATTGCCCGTATTGGCGAGGTTGCCGTTATTGCTGATGCCGTTCATATTGGCTTGGCCGGTCACGCCTAATGTGCCGCCGACGGTGCTATTACCTGTAGTGCCGATATTGCCCGTGTTATTGATACCGTTCGTGGTGGTTTGGCCAGTGACACCGAGTGCCCCGCCTATGGTGGCCGCGCCGGTGTTGTTTAAGGTAGTCGAGCCAAAATTATTGACATTTGTCACATTTTGCCCTGCCATGTCCCACGGACCAGTTGGTTTGGCGGTGCCGTCGCGGCGGGAAAATTGCAGGAAGCCGGTTGAGCCATATCCCGAACGTGCGCACAAGATTCCGGCGACGGGGCTGCCTGTTACCAGCACGGGGTTGGGCTCATTCCACGTACCATTAAATCCGCTAATGATGGCTGGTGTAGCGGCATTGCTATAGCCGCTATTGCCACCGGCGCGAGCAAGCGCTGCGCCTAGCAAGGGTGTGTCCAGACGGTTATTGCTGGCATTGATGATGGGGGTGGTTAAGCATGTTAAGCCTTTTAAATCAATTCCCGCTAATGGACCTGCTACGGCAACGGTTTGCACGCTCAATACGTAGGTGCCGCCATACACATTATTGGCCGAAAAATTGGTGAGAAAACCAACGCTGCTCAATTCAGCGATGGTCGGTGCCAATGGATTGGCAAAACCGTCGATACCTTGTCCTGCGGTTAATTTATCGAAATACGTGGTTTGATAGTTGCCTAACGCGGCACTCAATGTCATTAAGTTATCGGCTTGCCCAATAACAACCTCTTCGTTCATGGCGCGCACTTCTTTCCACAGACCTATCGTTGCCATCGCCATTGCAATCGTCATGGCGATCGACAACTGCAGCAGTAAAAAGCCTGCGGTGGTTGTGATGCGTTGTATTAGTTGGTAAGAGGAAAGGCGTGTGCTCATTCAACAATCTAATGTTCGGCTTTATTAATGTTCAGTTTTGTTACTGAATAATTTCATTATCCCGATTTAGTGATAATTGCTGGTGCATAGTCAAGTTTTATTTGATTTAAATCAATGAGTGTCGAAGAGCGCATACCTAGGCGATTGCTAGCAAACAATCATTTGCATCTTTATTCTTATTTTCTAAAATAACAGGTCAACAAACGCGTTTTTATATTGACATTCTTTTGAGTTAATATTGCGCATCAAATTGAGTGGAGAAAGGGTGACTAATGCGGGTATTGAACATAATTGCTGGTCTTGCCGCAATTAATGCGCAATCTTCGCATTTAAGAAAAGCGGATCATGGTGCATCTGCGCTGCAATTTACTCCAGAATTGCCGCAATTATCCCAACTATCTCATCCTCCAGATTTAACAACTAAGCAAGATTTTTTGCCTGTGTGGAACCAGACTGAGTTTAATACGACGCATTGGCAAGATCCACAATTTGGTCAGCATGATTTGGCATCTTCTTGGTCGCAACTTTGTGATGATCAGTACCTAGACGTTGACAACGGTTTTGCTGATGCTGCGCAGCAGTTGACAGAAGTTGTGCGACACAATGATGTAGATGTAGCACATTGTTTATTGCAAAGAGGCGCCAAATTGCAGGATTGCGATGTGCTTGAGCACATGCAACCCGAGATGGTGACTTTGTTTGAACAAGTGGCGCTACAAAGGCAGTTATACAGCCAAACAGAAATCACATCCCCAACCCAGCTGGATCAGTTATTAATAGAAGGCCAATTCGATGCTGCCCAAGACTTGTTGCAATCGCATCATGGCCATTTGCGCCGAGTTGACGATCCAATCAGAGTTTGGCAAGAAGCGGTAAGAAATAAACAGTTAGATGTGTTACGTGCGGTATTGATCCTTTCCCAACCCAATACCATCGCCGCCTTAAATCAAGCCAATCTCGAACAGGGCTTGTTTGCATCCGCACGTAGTTTGAATGACGTATCTTTGAATCAGGTGTTGGATAGCATTGAGGAGAATTTTCCGTCTCATGCGGATAGACGGGAAACATTATGTGAGTCTTTACGTGAGCCTGATACGCACGTGCAGCGTAGGTTGGATGCGAATTTGATTAGTTATGGGCAGGATTTTAGTAATGCGGTTTGGAC
>CAZCIX010000104.1:0-2092 GCA_964498835.1 uncultured Burkholderiaceae bacterium
TTTTTGATGATTTTTCTGTTTTTTTAAGTAGAAGAAACAATCGTTAGGTACAGTAAGTACAGTAGGTACATTCGGTATATTGAGCATATCAGGTAGTACAAAAAGTGTTAACATTTTTAATATAAAAATGTTAACATAAACAATGCATCGTCGTAACATACTTTTAGTAAGACCGCATGGCGTACCTCATCTGTTTAAATCATTAATGGAGAAATAAATGATCAGCGTAAATGGACAATTCTACAGAACGACTCCACCCATCAATCAAGCCGCAGCAACATCCAGCATTATGGATATAGCAACAGCAATTTCTAGGGGGCATGGGGATATACAAATAGAGGGATTAATGTACATAGCCAAACACAAATGGACAAATTCCGAAATTCAAAAAGATACGCTACTTTCCGACATCATGGATGCACTGGAAACATGCACTCCCGCAGTTACAACGAAGGAACAATACGATTTATTAGAGGTTTTGAAAGAACAAGAATTACAAAAATCACCAGAATTCGACCGTATCTGCGCTATTTTGCATAAATTCATTACAGATACAGAATACAAAAAAATATTAGATCGGCTCGTCAATCAAGCCACAAAAACATCGGACATTATGGATATAGCAACAGCAATTTCTAGGGGGCATGGGGATATACAAATAGAGGGATTAATGTACATAGCCAAACACAAATGGACAAATTCCGAAATTCAAAAAGATACGCTACTTTCCGACATCATGGATGCACTGGAAACATGCACTGCCAAAATTACACAATATGAACAAAGCTGTTTTTTAAAAGATACACCAAGATACCAATTGCGCGCATTACAAGGAGTCGACCGTATCCGCGCTATTTTGCATAAATTCATTACAGAAGCAGAATACAAAGAAATATTAGAGAAATCATTAGTGTGCTGCGTAGACCCGATCTGACAGTTACCATTTTTTGTAGGGTACCTGTCGGATTAATCAGTTTGCCGGCGCCGGCAAAGTCATGATTGCCCTGCCCCCCAATAAACATTGCCCACCACTCTCAAGCTAGATACAATCCCAGCCCATGAAACGACTTGTCATTATTTTGATACTGATGCTTTTCCCGCTCCAGGCAACTTGGGCGGCAATTGGTGCCTATTGCCAGCATGAAAGTGGTGCCACTGCACAACATTTCGGCCATCACGCGCATCAGCATAAAGCTGACGAAGGCAAGTCAAAAAAAAGTTCTTTACCCAAATTAGATGCGGATTGTGCTTTTTGCTGTGTTAGTGGGATTGCGCATTTTGTTTCCTCATTGCATTACATTCCTATCGATACACTCAGCGTGACGCATGCCCTTGCTGCGTCGGATGCGCTTCCCTCTTCTCTTCACGAACGGCCAGAACGGCCTAAATGGGTGGCAATCGTCTAATCCGGCGGGCCGCTTTTTAATCATCGATTCAACCCAAGTTTTCCATTCATACCGTCGTCCCCGAGTGTTTAGGCGGGAACGACGAGGTCATTGAGGTTCATGGAAAATCTGGGTTAAAAAGATCAACATTCGGCTTGCCGGATTCCCCTTATTTATTTTTCAACAAGGAGAATTCGATGCCAAAGCTATCTTTGCTTGCATTTTTATCGCCCGCATCAAGGGCAATCATTACAACATTAACAATCTCAACGATATTAACCATCGTTCATACCACTTCTGTATGGGCACAAACGCCAAGCCAAAGCAGCACAATGAGCTTGCAACATGCACTGGAACTGGCTTTTCGCGCCAATCCAAAATTAGCTGTGGCCAATAGTGAAATCGGCGCCGCTGAAAGCGCTATCCAGCAGGCTGGCATGCTGCCCAATCCTGAATTGGCGACCGTGTTTGAGGACAAAAACACAGCAACCCGCACCACCACGGTGCAAATCAATCAAGCGATTGAACTAGGTAGCAAGCGTTCGGCACGTGTCAATGCCGCTAAAGGTGCGCTTGACGTTGCACAAGCCGAATTGCAAATCAGACGAGCGGAATTATCTTCAACCGTTACGACAACTTTTTATGCCGCCACGATTGCAGAAGAACGTCATCGCCTGGCACAGGCGTCGTTAGCATTAGCCAAACAA
>CAZCIX010000105.1:0-1362 GCA_964498835.1 uncultured Burkholderiaceae bacterium
GCTCTCCGGAGGCCATTCAGACACAAGCACTTCGCGAGGCTTGGACCCCGAAGCGGGGCCAACAACCCCCATTTGCTCCATCAAATCGATAATGCGTGCGGCACGCGAGTAGCCGAGCTTCAAGCGACGCTGGAGGTACGACGTAGAAACACGCTCCGCTTCAATCGCAACGGCAATCGCATCCTCAAGCATTGGATCAGAATCTTCAGAAGAGAAGGCAGTTCCTCCCGTTCGGGTATCTTCGGTAATTTGATAGTTATAGTCAGGCGTTCCTTCTTTCTTCAAGAAATCAACAATACGATCGATTTCTGCGTCTGAAACATAAGCTCCCTGAAGACGCTTCGGTTTCGAGAAAGAAGGGGAAGAAAGAAGCATGTCTCCACGACCCAGAAGCTTTTCAGCACCAGAGATATCAAGAATCGTCTTCGAATCGACTTGGGAGGCGACAGCAAAGGCCATTCGGGTTGGAATGTTCGCCTTGATTGTACCCGTAATAACATCTACCGAAGGTCGTTGCGTTGCGAGGATCAAGTGGATTCCGGCGGCACGAGCCATTTGCGCGATACGCACAATGACCGCTTCAACGTCTCGCTTGTTTTGACTCATCAAATCTGCAAGCTCATCGATCACGATAACAATTTTCGGCATCCGCTCCTTGCTCTTCTCGTTATACGCGTCGATATCGCGAGCGCGCGCCTTCGCAAGGTGGTCGAGCCGACGCTCCATTTCTCGGACCCCCCACTTCAATGCATTAATTGCCTCCTCTACCTTTGTAATCGGTGGCACGAGAAGGTGAGGGATTCCTTCATATCGCCCAAGCTCAACACGCTTCGGGTCAACCATGATGAATTTAAGGTCATCCGGACCATTTTGGTAGAGCAACGAAACGATAATCGTATTGAGACACACAGACTTTCCAGAACCAGTCGCTCCGGCAACGAGGGTGTGCGGCGCCTTATCTACTGCAAACGTTACAACAGCACCTCCAACATCCTTTCCAAGCGGTGCCGTCACCTCACTCTTACTCTCCTTGAATTCTTTTGAAACAATCAATTCACGAAGACATACTTTCCCAACCGTGTGATTCGGTACTTCAATTCCGACTTGCGATTTTCCAGGGATCGGTGCCTCGACACGAATCGGGTGCGCGGCAAGCGCAAGTGCCAAATCGTTTTGAAGGGCAACGACGCGTGAGAGCTTAACCCCCTGCGCCGGACGAAGTGCATACTGCGTTACCGCAGGACCAACCTTCACATCCGTCATCTCCACTTCAATATTAAAGTTCTCGAAGGTTTTTCGGATAATCTCTGTATTACGCTCAATATCTCCCGACTTGGCTTCAGAACTTTTATCATCAAGGAG
>CAZCIX010000105.1:1372-1911 GCA_964498835.1 uncultured Burkholderiaceae bacterium
TTGTACGTCGGCTACGTGTCGTCATCACCGACTCTTCAGGAGGCGGCTCAAAGCCCTTCACAGCCTTCTTAGACGGAGCGAGCTCCGCATCCTCATCTTCATCCTCCTCAACAACCTCCTCCTCAATATCTTCTTCAACCTCCTCTTCTACCTCATCGTCCCCATACATCATCTCGTCCTCTTCCTCATCATCCTCTTCACCCGAACGACGTCGAAGAACAGCAACCGGTGCCGAAACAAGTGTTGAAAGCGATGTATTAAAAAGAAGAACGATCGAGACGAGAAGAAGAACGATAGAGGTTAAAACGGCTCCCGCGACTCCGATAAGAGTCGAGAGTGTGGCCGAAATCGGAAGTCCAATATACCCACCCGTCCCCGAAAGCGTGTCAGGGGTAAACGGCATGTCAAGAAAAACGATATTCATCAAGCCATTGAATCCAAGAAAGAAGCAAATCGCTCCAAGAACGTTTAGCCAAGAAAATTGGAACCGTTGCGGAAAAGCGAGAATGCCTCCGATGATAAAAATATACAGCGCTACA
>CAZCIX010000106.1:0-1856 GCA_964498835.1 uncultured Burkholderiaceae bacterium
AAGCGGTCGCCCATGACTGTAGTTGGCTGCAAATTGAAGCCTAAATCAATGTCTTTTTTGTGCGCTTCTTCGACAAAACATTGCACCGACTCTTCTACCAATTTATCCAATTCGACCGCTTCCAATCGCGTTTTTTCAAAATGACTTGGTTCGGCACGCGCCAATGCCAACAACTGGTTACTTTGTCGAATCATTCGGTCAGTAGAAGACATCATCAAGCTAATCGAATGTGTGGTTTCAGGCTCAGAAGCATAACGTTGCGCTAGCCATTCAATCTGCATTTTTAATCCAGCCAAAGGCGTACGCAGTTGATGCGCGACGTTGGCAAGGAAAGCTTGTTGAGCTGAAGCGCTCGTTTGCACTTTGTTAAGCAAGCTGTTGATCGCATCTGCCACAGGAAGTAGCTCCAATGCAACATGACTGTCCGCTAGGGGTGACAAATCATCGTGACGACGAGAATTTAAATCCGCTTGCATCTTTTTAAGAGGAGACAAACCTCTAGTCACTGCCAACCCAGCAATCGCAATCGAGACCACAGTCAAAATCGCCTCTAACAACATCAACACAAAGAAAATTTGAGAACGAATATGGTTACGCTTGCGCAAAGTCTCAGCCACGCCGATATAGACAGTTTCGGTGCCAACCAATGTTTTTAGCGTGATGATGCGGACGGGCTCCCCTTTTATCGAACCTTCATATGCCACAGGATCGTTTAGTTTTTCAGAAAGCCGCAGTAAGGGAAAATCATGGTCACCGGCAATCACTTGCTGATTGGATTTCCGCACTACAAAATAAATCGTATCAAAATGATCGAAACGTATTACTTGTTCTGCTTGTTGCGACAAATCGATGGCAAGATTTCCTTGTGTTTCATGCAAACGAGGAATC
This sequence comes from uncultured Burkholderiaceae bacterium, assembly GCA_964498835.1. Taxonomy (GTDB): domain Bacteria; phylum Pseudomonadota; class Gammaproteobacteria; order Burkholderiales; family Burkholderiaceae_D; genus JAGKXB01. Next base: position 889 of record CAZCIX010000106.1, read on the forward strand.
AACGCCCACGCCGTATCTGCCAAACTTTGGTCAAATGCAATTTGCGCCGGTGTCCATGCCAACCAATACGTCAAACCTGCACCAATTAAATTGATGAGTAGAAGTGGTGCAATCAGCCATTTCAGCAAATTCACCCGTATGCTGGGCTTCATGCTTCCACCTTCACCTTTTCCAACATATAACCAAAGCCGCGTATCGTACGTATCACAATATCGGCCGCAGCAATTTTTAAACGTATTCTAGAGACATACACCTCCACCGCGTTCAACGTCAGCTCTTCCCCCCAGGGCAAAATGGCATCAATAATTTGCTGCTTCGACACCACTCTAGAGACTTGCTGCATCAAATACTCCAGCACGGCCCATTCTCGCACCGACAATTCAATCGATTGCTCACCAATATAGGCACGCTTGGAAAACGTATCCAGGGACAATTCACCAATCTGCAATTTGACAGGTTTAGGCGCACCACGCCGCACCAACGCTTTTAAGCGCGCCACCAATTCCTGCGTGGCACAGGGCTTGACCAAATAATCATCCGCACCCAACTCTAAGCCATGCACACGATCCTGTACCGCATCACGCGCCGTCAGCAACAAAATCGGCAAATAATTTCCCTTAGCACGCAAACGGCGTACCACTTCAAAACCATCAATACCCGGCAGCCCAATATCCAACACCACCACCGCAATCTCAGCACGCCTCAACACCGCTTCCACATCATTGCCGTTATTCACCACATCCACCACCATGCCATGCGCTTGCAGGATGCGTGAAATGCCATCAGCAAGAACGGCATCGTCTTCGACTAACAGGATGTGCATGTGGGGTTCCTCGGTTGAGTATGACTATGCTCTGAGAACAAATTGTTTAATCGTACAAAAATACATCAGACCATCGTTTTTTGGAATTATTACCATACGGTACAGCTAAAAAGGGACTAGCACAGAATGATTTACAGGCTCTCAT
>CAZCIX010000107.1:0-1775 GCA_964498835.1 uncultured Burkholderiaceae bacterium
TAGTCTTGACACAAGCCGACCGGCCAGCCGGACGCGGCATGCAATTACAAGCCTCGGCTGTTAAACAATTGGCACTGGCGCACAACATTCCCGTAGCGCAACCATTGTCTTTGCGCCTGGATGGAAAGTATCCCGATGTCGCCCAGGCAGCCCATGATTTGTTGCGCGCCACGCCACATGATGTAATGGTGGTTGCGGCTTATGGCTTGATATTGCCCCCCTCCATACTGGAAATTCCCCCGCTCGGTTGTATCAATATTCACGCCTCACTCTTGCCGCGCTGGCGTGGTGCTGCGCCGATTCAACGTGCGATTGAGGCAGGTGATAGCGAAACCGGCATCACCATCATGCAAATGGATCAAGGATTGGATACTGGTGCCATGCTGATGAAACAAAGTCTACCTATCACGTCAAACGACACGACAGCCACCTTGCATGACAAATTGGCCGTATTAGGCAGCAATATGATTGTAGAAGCATTGCGCCAATCACCATCGACCTTAACAGCCGTGCCCCAAACGGAAGATGGTGCTAACTACGCCGCCAAAATTCTCAAAGAAGAAGCCGCACTGGACTTCACCCAAAGCGCCGACATACTCGCCCGCAAAATCCGCGCCTTCAATCCTTTTCCTGGTGCTTATGCGGTATTGAATGGCATCAACATCAAAATCTGGCAAGCAGAAGTATTGCCAGGCATTAATAACAATAACGATACCAATCACGCCCAACCAGGCCAAATACTGACCACACATGCCAACGAGGGAATTATCGTTGCGTGCGGCAAAGGCGCATTGAGACTAATGGAATTGCAAAAACCCGGCGGGAAACGCTTGTCAGCGGCTCAGTTTTTGCAGGGATTTTCTATGGAAGGTGGGCAGTTCGCCTAATCGTTTAATCGAAGCAAAATGCCAGGTGACATTGACGCAGTCATGTATCAGATCAAAATCATATTATCCCGATGGATCAATTCTGATTCTTCAACAAAACCCAGAATAGCTTCAATTTCAGTAGAAGCATGGCGCATGATACGACGTGTTTCCGCGCTGCTGTAGTTGGCTAAGCCGCGGGCAATTTCACGGCCATTTTCATCAATACAAGTGATCACAGCACCGCGGCCAAACTCGCCTTTGACTGCTGTCACGCCAATCGGCAATAAGGATTTGCCTTCTTGCAATAATTTCTGCACAGCACCAGCGTCCAACACCACTTTGCCAGCTGTTTGCAAATGATCAGCCATCCATTGCTTACGTGCAGTTAAACGTCCGGTTTGCGCAATCAATTGCGTGCCGATTGCTTCGCCCGTTGCCAAACGCGTCAATACGTCTTTTTCACGCCCCCAGGCAATGACCGTGTGCGCACCAGAACTAGCTGCTCGCTTAGCTGCCAAAATTTTAGTCAACATACCGCCGCGACCTATACTGCTGCCAGCACCACCTGCCATCGCTTCCAACTTTGCATCGCCAGCTTGCGCCTCTTGCACCAACTCCGCTGTCGCATCTTTGCGTGGATCGGCTGTGTATAAGCCTTTTTGATCGGTCAAAATAATCAAGGCATCGCCTTCGATCAAATTGGTCACCAACGCACCTAAGGTATCGTTATCACCAAACTTGATTTCATCCGTGACGACGGTGTCATTTTCGTTGATGATGGGAATTACGCCCAAACCCAAGAGCGTAAACAAGGTAGAACGCGCATTCAAATAACGTTCTCTATCCACCAGATCAGCGTGAGTCAACAACACTTGCGCAGTATGCAAACGATGTTGTTTGAAACTG
>CAZCIX010000108.1:0-1531 GCA_964498835.1 uncultured Burkholderiaceae bacterium
TTTGCTATCCAAAATGTGGTCCTGATGCCAAGGGAGTGGGTCCTGTGTGTTGGCAGAATTGCCCTGCTGGTACTAAAGCGTGTGGTGCTGGATGTGCGGCAAGTGCTGCAACGTGCTCGTCAACGGTGACTGACATGATTATGGGACCTGCCCAAATGGCAATGACTGTTGTGACATTGGGTATTAGTGAGGTATCTGTGACGCCTCTTTTGGGGACGTTGAAGCGAGCCGTGGTTGCAGAAGATACAGGAATGGCTATGGAAAGAACCCAGCAGCTTGCTCAATTCACGAACACTGTTCTTGCCAATTTTGACAAGATGGTGCCAAGCTATGTTGTCACTACACTGAATGCAAATTTTGGCCCTAGAGGAAAAGCATGGATTGCGCGGGAATATGCACTGGGTTTAGTTGCTTTGGCGTATGACATAACGGGGACTGCCCTTACGTTTGCTGGTATGGTTGATCCAACTGGTGTGGCTGCTACGATATCGGCTTTTAAACAACCAACCTGTACCAGAACACCACCTTTCCCATCTGTAACTGTTACCAATAAAAATTGATTGTTAGCATACTAAGTTGGTGCGGCGAGGTATGGACATCCTCGCTTGCATTAGCACCAGGTTTAAAACGTGACTTAAAACATGAGTCGCGTTAAAACAGTGGATAGTCTAGAAAGTTGCAACGTGTTGTTCATGGAGAGTGGTGCCAGTGCCTAACTTTAAAAAATTGTTTTCGGTATTAGCATAAACGTTTTGAGCGCAACCTTGCTACGCATTCGATTAAACCTCAATTTCCCCTTCAAACACACTAACAGCCGGGCCGGTCATGAAGACGGCTTGGTTTTCTCCTTGCCAGCTAATTTTTAATTCGCCGCCGCGCGCGGTGACTTTGACTGGCGAAACCAACAAGCCGCGCCGGATACCGGCTACGACAGCGGCGCATGCTCCTGTGCCGCAGGCGAGGGTTTCGCCGGCGCCGCGTTCGTAGACGCGGAGTTTGATATGGTGCGGATCCACGATTTGCATGAAACCGGCATTGACGCGATGCGGGAAGCGTGGGTGGTTTTCTATGTAAGGGCCGTCGGTGGTAACGGGGGCTAAATCGCTATCGACAACGACTTGAACTGCGTGCGGATTGCCCATGGAAACAGCGGAAATGAGTACGGTTGTTGCGTTTGGTAAGATCAATGGCCAAAGCGTATCGCTGCCAGCAGATTGACCTTGCAAATCGGTGTTGTCGAATGGGACGGCGCTTGGCTCCAATATGGGCGCGCCCATATTGACCGTGACATTGCCGTCTGCTTCCAGCGTTAGGATGATGATGCCGGCAGCGGTTTCTACTTTGATGCTGGATTGGTCACTTAATTGTTTTTCATTCACAAATTTCACAAAAGCACGAGCGCCATTGCCGCATTGTTCGACCTCGCTGCCATCGGCATTAAAGATGCGGTAGCGAAAATCGATGCCTGCCAGCTTGGATGTTTCCACCATCAAGATTTGGTCTGCGCCTATACCAAAGCGGCGGTCGGCTA
>CAZCIX010000109.1:0-1522 GCA_964498835.1 uncultured Burkholderiaceae bacterium
TAAGCAGGCCAAAGTCGTTGGAATGTTGGGGTTTCAATAATGGTTAGTATTGCTTCATTGTACGTCAAAGACGTATTTTTGCCAATGTGGGGTGGTAAGGTGTAATTAAAGATAAACCAATTTGCCCGTGGAATAGAATCAAATCAAAAAAGCCTAGCATTGTGAATTGCTAGGCTTTTTAAGTTTTTTAACTTCCCAAGTTTTCAACGCTTCAACTGCGTCAAATCCCTAACAGCCCCACGATCAGCCGACGTCGTCAACGCTGCATACGCTTGCAAAGCTTGCGATACGAAGCGATCACGGTTGACTGGTTGCCAAGCCTTGGCACCTTTTGCTTCCATCGCAGCACGGCGAGAGGCCAACTCTTCATCGGATACGCGCAAGCCGATAGTGCGGGCTGGGATGTCGATGTCAATCATGTCGCCTTCTTCCACCAGTCCAATTGCGCCACCTTCCGCGGCTTCTGGCGAGGCGTGTCCGATTACCAAGCCGGAGGAGCCGCCGGAAAAGCGGCCGTCGGTGAACAAGGCGCAGGTTTTACCTAAGCCTTTGGACTTGATGTAGGAGGTTGGGTACAACATTTCCTGCATGCCGGGGCCGCCTTTGGGGCCTTCGTAACGAATGATGACGACATCGCCCGCGTGGACGGCATCGCCGAGAATCGCATCGACGGCTGCATCTTGGCTTTCAAACACGCGTGCTTTGCCGGTGAATTTGAGGATGCTTTCATCGACGCCGGCGGTTTTTACGATGCAACCGTTTTGGGCGATATTTCCATATAAAACAGCCAGGCCGCCATCTTGGGAATACGCATGCGCACGGTCACGGATGCAGCCGGTGCTGCGGTCAGTGTCATTGTTTTCATAGCGTTCAGACTGTGAGAAAGCCGTTTGCGTTGGGACGCCGCCGGGCGCGGCGCGGAAGAATTCCCGAATGCTGGCGTCCGTGCTTTGCATGATGTCGAAACGTGCAATGGCTTCACCCATGGATTTGGAATGAACGGTCGGCAAGGTAGTGTCCAAGAAACCAGCGCGCGCCAGTTCGCCCAGAATGGCAAAAATACCGCCGGCGCGATGGACGTCTTCGATATGGAATTTGTCGGTCATGGGTGCGACTTTGCACAAGCAAGGGACTTTGCGCGAGATGCGGTCGATATCACTCATATCGAAATCGACGCCAGCCTCATGGGCAGCTGCGAGCAAATGCAAGACGGTGTTGGTGGAGCCGCCCATGGAAACGTCGAGCGCCATGGCATTTTCAAATGCGGCTTTGGTTGCAATCGAACGTGGCAGGATGGAGTAATCGTCTTGTTCGTAATGACGTTTGGCGAGCTCAACGATTAAACGGCCTGCGTGCAAGAACAGTTCTTTGCGATCAGAATGCGTAGCCAGCGTCGTGCCATTTCCTGGTAAAGCCAGGCCCAGTGCTTCCGTGAGGCAGTTCATGGAGTTGGCTGTGAACATGCCTGAGCACGAACCACAGGTGGGGCAAGCTGAACGTTCAATCTCTGCTACATCCGCAT